>NZ_JBIBKS010000006.1:66119-370150 GCF_042959345.1 Streptomyces sp. NPDC007905
CGTACCGGCACGCGTGGCTCCGCCCTCGCCGGTGTCCGCTGCCGTACCGGCACGCGTGGCTCCGCCCTCGCCGGTGTCCGCTGCCGTACCGGCACGCGTGGCTCCGCCCCCGCCGGTGTCCGCTGCCGTACCGGCACGCGTGGCTCCGCCCTCGCCGGTGTCCGCTGCCGTACCGGCACGCGTGGCTCCGCCCTCGCCGGTGTCCGCTGCCGTACCGGCACGTATGGCTCCGCCCTCGCCGGTGTCCGCTGCCGTACCGGTGGCGGACTCGGCGTCCGCTCCGGCCGGTCCGGCGGCGCAGGGGCCGGTGCAGCAGCCCGGGCCGGCGCCCGAGGCCCTGACCTCTGCTGCGCCGGAGCCGGGTTCCGCCGTTCCGCAGGGATCGGCCGCCGGCCCCTGGCAGCGCTACGACCCCTGGGCCGCTCCCGCCGCCGGGCAGCAGCCCCTCGTCCCCGGGCCGCTGCAGCAGAACGGTGCCGCGGTGCCCACGGAGCAGCAGCGGCGCAGGCGGGGCAGGCGGATGCTCCTGGTCTGGACTCTGCTGGTCGCCGTCGTCGCCGGCGGCATCGGCGGGCTCGCCGGTGCCTACGTCGAGCGCGAGGGCGTCGGGGACGTACAGCTGCCACAGGCCGGTAGCGGGCCCGCCGGACGGGCGCCGGACAGTGTCGCCGGGATCGCGGCCCGGGCGCTGCCCAGCGTCGTCACGCTGCACGTACGCGGGGCCGACGAGGCGGGTACCGGCACCGGCTTCGTGCTCGACGCCCGCGGGCACATCCTCACCAACAACCACGTCGTCCAGCCCGCCTCGTCCGGCGGCGAGATATCCGTGACGTTCAGCAGCGGCGACACCGCCAAGGCGAAGGTCGTCGGCCGCGACAGCGGGTACGACCTGGCTGTCATCCAGGTGAGCGGCGTCCACGGGCTCACCCCGCTGCCCCTCGGCAACTCCGACGACGTCCAGGTCGGTGACCCCGTCGTCGCCATCGGCGCCCCGTTCGACCTGGCCAACACCGTCACCGCCGGCATCATCAGCGCCAAGGAACGGCCCATCACGGCGGGCGGGGAGAAGGGCGACGGGAGCGATGTGTCGTACGTCGACGCATTGCAGACCGACGCCCCCATCAACCCCGGCAACTCCGGCGGCCCCCTCCTCGACTCCCGGGCCCGGGTCATCGGCATCAACTCCGCCATCCGCTCGGCCGACAGCGGCTCCGACGCCGAGAGCGGACAGGCCGGCTCCATCGGCCTCGGCTTCGCCATCCCCGTCAACCAGGCCAGGCGGGTCGCCGAGGAACTGATCAACAAGGGGCACGCCACCCACCCCGTCATCGGCGTCACCCTCGACATGGGCTACACCGGCGACGGCGCCCGCATCGACAGCAGGGCCCGGGACGGCGGTCCGGCCGTCACCAAGGGCGGACCCGGCGACCGGGCCGGCCTCAGGGCGGGCGACGTCATCACCGGGGTCGACGGACAGCGTGTCCACTCGGGCGAGGAACTCATCGTCAGGATCCGCGCCCACGAGCCGGGCGACCGGCTGCGTCTGACGGTCGAACACGGCGGCGAGCGGGAGGTCTCACTCGTGCTGGGCGCTTCGGAGCAGAACTGACGGAAGTCTCACCACGGGACGGTACCGGTCCGCCAGACGGGCCGGGTACCGTTGAGCGACCGAGGACACACAAGGAGCGTCAGGTGTTCAATGACATAGGGCCACTGGAGCTGGTGACGATCATCGTGCTCGCCGTGCTCGTCTTCGGTCCGGACAAGCTCCCGAAGGTCATCCAGGACGCGATGCGCACGATCCGGAAGATCCGTGAGTTCTCGGAGAGCGCCAAGCAGGACATCCGCAGCGAGCTCGGGCCCGAGTTCAAGGACTTCGAGTTCGAGGACCTCAACCCCAAGACGTTCATCCGCAAGCAGCTGGACAACGACGACCTGGGGCTGAAGGAGATCCGCAACGGCTTCGACCTGAAGAAGGAGATGGCCGAGGTCACGGACGCGGTCAACAGCCGCGACAGCGACGCCTCGTCGTCTTCGTCCTCGTCCCCCTCGTCCGTCGGGCGCCTCGACATGACCAAGAAGCCGGAGGACACCGGCAAGGACGACCGCCCGCCCTTCGACGCGGACGCCACCTGACCGGCTCCGACACGCGGGGTCGGCGGCGTACGTGACGCGTTTCATAGCGCGCACCCGCCGCACCCCGCCGAACCCGCCGCACACGGCGCGAACAGGCCGCCTGCGCGACCCACGCGCCCGGCGGTTTCCCTGCTGCTCTCAGCGGTGTGGATATGCTGCCGAGTTGTTGTGCGGACCGGAGGAGTACGCCCGAAGGGGGGCGGGCCGCCCCGGTCCGACGAGAGCGAGGAGGCGTCCGGGCAGATGGAGACGACGAGTCGGGTGGGCGCACAGGCGCCGGCCGCGGAGGGCGAACAGCAGTTCCCCTCCGGCCGGCGTACGGTCGACGGCTACCTGCAGGCGCCCTTCCCGTGGTACGGCCTCGACGAGGCCTTCACCGGACCGCGCTGGCTGATGCAGGTCGGCACGGCGGCCGACGGTACCGTCGAGCACGGGTCGATCGGGCACGGTGACGAGCCCTCCGTGCGCAACGAGCACGTGGCCGCGTCCGCGGCGGACGAGCCCAGGGAGAAGTTCGCGGTCGTGGTCACGGTGGCCGCGAATCCGTCCCGCAGCAGCGCCGACGGTACGGGGCTGCTGGAGGCGACGTCGGTCTCCTCGGCGGCGTGGCTGGCCGGTGTGGGGCTGCTGTCCTTCACCTGGCCCGGCCAGATGGACCACAGCCTCCGCGACGACTGGCTGGAGCAGCAGACGGAGACGGCGTGGGCCTTGGCCGACGACCTCGAGGGCCCGGAGTGGTCCAGACTCTCCCTCCCGGTGGACGGCGTGACCGCCCCGTTCCATTACCGCGAGTCGGAGTTCGGCTGGGTGCTGGCCGGCACCACCGGGGCGGGAGTCCACGTGGGGGCTTACGGACGGGGGATGAGCGCGTACGGCCTCGGATTCGCAGTGATCAAGGACATCGCTGCCTACGCATGAGAAAAGGGGCGCCGGTGGTTCTGGCGCCCCTTTGCCCTGGAGTTCGCGGCCGCGGGCGACCGCAGGTGTTCCCAGCTGCCCTGTGCTGAAAAGCCCTCAGAACTTGTTCCTCGGGGTGATCCCCAGCGACAGCCCCGAAAGGCCCCGCTGGCGGCCGCCCAGCTTGCCCGCGATCGCCCTCAGCGCTGAGCCCGCCGGAGAGTCGGGGTCCGTCAGGACGACCGGCTTGCCCTCGTCGCCGCCCTCGCGCAGGCGGACGTCGATGGGGATGCTGCCGAGGACCGGGACCGTCGTGCCCGTGGTGCGGGTGAGGCCGTCGGCGACCATCTGGCCGCCGCCCGTGCCGAAGACGTCGACCATCTCGCCGCAGTGCGGGCAGGGCAGGCCGGACATGTTCTCGACCACGCCGACGATCTTCTGGTGGGTCTGGACGGCGATGGAGCCGGCCCGCTCGGCCACCTCGGCGGCGGCCTGCTGAGGCGTGGTCACGACCAGGATCTCGGCGTTCGGGACGAGCTGGGCGACGGAGATCGCGATGTCGCCGGTGCCGGGCGGGAGGTCCAGCAGGAGGACGTCGAGGTCGCCCCAGTAGACGTCCGCGAGGAACTGCTGCAGCGCGCGGTGGAGCATCGGGCCGCGCCAGACGACGGGAGCGTTGCCCGGGGTGAACATGCCGATCGAGATGACCTTCACACCGTTCGCGGACGGCGGCATGATCATGTTCTCGACCTGGGTCGGACGGCCGTCCGCGCCCAGCATGCGCGGCACCGAGTGGCCGTAGATGTCGGCGTCGACGACACCGACCTTCAGACCGTCGGCCGCCATCGCCGCCGCCAGGTTCACCGTCACCGAGGACTTGCCGACGCCGCCCTTGCCGGAGGCGACCGCGTAGACCCGGGTGAGGTTGCCCGGCTTGGCGAAGGGGACCTCGCGCTCGGCCTGGCCGCCGCGCAGGGCGTTGGCCAGCTCCTTGCGCTGCTCGTCGCTCATCACGTCGAGGGTGACGTCGACCCGGGTGACGCCTTCGACCCGGGAGACCGCCTCGGTCACCCGCTGGGTGATCGTCTCGCGCATGGGGCAGCCGGAGACGGTCAGGTACACGGTCACCGCGACCGTTCCGTCCGCGCCGATCTCCACCGATTTGACCATCCCCAGTTCGGTGATGGGTCGGTTGATCTCGGGGTCGTTCACCGTCGCCAGTGCCTCGCGCACCGCGTCTTCCGTAGCCATAAGGACGATGGTACGGCGCGCCGAGGGGCCTGCGGGTAGCCCCTCAGCGGTCGTCTGCGTCACGTCCGTGGGACCGTTCCGCCCGCTCTGCCGGGAATACGACATGCCCGTCGTGACGCCTTCGCTCCTCCAGCTCCTTGACCAGGTCCTGCAGCTCGGAGCGGATCCAGTCGCGGGTGGCCACCTCGCCCAGGCCCGTGCGCAGCGCGGCGACCTCCCGGGTCAGGTACTCGGTGTCGGCGATGGACCGTTCGTTCTGCTTGCGGTCCTGCTCGAGGTTGACCCGGTCGCGGTCGTCCTGCCTGTTCTGCGCGAGCAGGATCAGCGGGGCCGCGTAGGAGGCCTGCAGGGACAGCATCAGGGTCAGGAAGATGAACGGGTACTGGTCGAAGCGCAGGGCCACGGGGGCGGCGACGTTCCAGACCACCCAGAGGATGATGACGACCGTCATCCAGACGATGAAGCGTCCCGTGCCCAGGAAGCGCGCGATCCGCTCCGACAGCCGGCCGAAGGCCTCCGGGTCCCACTCGGGCACGATCCGCCGCCGGGGCGGCCGTGGCTGGTCCAGGCGGGGCGCACGGGGCCGGGGGGCGGCCGTGGCGCCGGCCAGGGTGCGCTCGCGGGTGCTGTCGCGCTCAGGAGCCATGGGTACTCGCCCCCTTGTCCGCCCCGTTCTCCTCCTCGAGGTGGAACTCCGTCTCCCGCCAGTCGTCGGGCAGCATGTGGTCGAGTACGTCGTCCACGGTGACCGCGCCGAGCAGCGACCCGGACTCGTCCACCACGGGCGCGGCGACCATGTCGTACGTGGCGAAGAACCCGGCGATGACGGGCAGCGTGGCGTCGGGCTCCAGGGGCTGCAGGTCGTCGTCGACCAGTGAGCTGACCAGGGTGTACGGGGGGTCGCGCAGCAGGCGCTGGAAGTGGACGGTGCCCAGGTACTTGCCGGTCGGGGTCTCGTCGGGCGGCCGGCAGACGTAGACCTGGGCGGCCAGGGCGGGGGAGAGGTCCTGGTTGCGGACCCGGGCGAGCGCGTCGGCGACGGTGGCGTCCGGGCGCAGCACGATCGGCTCTGTGGTCATCAGACCGCCCGCGGTGTGCTCCTCGTACGACATCAGGCGCCGCATCTCGGCCGCGTCGGCGGGCTGCATCAGGCTCAGCAGCCGCTCCTTGTCCGCCTCCGGCAGCTCGGCCAGCAGGTCGGCCGCGTCGTCGGGGTCCATGGCCTCCAGGACGTCGGCCGCGCGCTCCTCCTTCAGCTTGCCGAGGATCTCGATCTGGTCGTCCTCCGGCAGCTCCTCCAGGACGTCGGCGAGGCGGTTGTCGTCCAGGGCGGCGGCGACCTCGGCGCGGCGTTTGGCGGAGAGGTGGTGCAGGACGTTGGCGAGGTCGGCGGGGCGCAGCTGCTCGAAGGTGGCGAGCAGGCTCTCGGCGCCCTGTCCGTGCTCCTCCAGGGAGAAGCCGGTGACGGCGGACCACTCCACGGTCAGCGTCTCGCCCTTGGCCCGCCGGAAGGCGCCGCCCTTCCTGCCCTTGCGGACGAAGACCCGGTCGACCTCCCAGTCCCGGCGGGCCGGCAACTGCTGCACGGACACGTCGAGGACGGTGACCTCCTCGCCGGTCTCCACCAGTTTCACCCGTCGGTCCAGCAGCTCCCCGAAGACCAGCCGCTCGGTGGGCCGCTGCTCGAAGCGGCGCACGTTGACCACACCGGTGGTGATGACCTGCCCGGACTCGATGCCGGTCACCCGGGTCATGGGCAGGAAGATGCGGCGCCGGGTGGAGAGTTCGACGACCAGCCCGAGGACGCGCGGTGGGCGTCGCCCGACGCGCAGCATGACGACCAGATCGCGTACGCGACCCACCTGGTCGCCGGTCGGATCGAAGACGGGGACCCCGGCGAGGTGCGAGACGAAGATCCGGGGGGCGCCGGCTGCCATGGCTGTGCTTCCTTTGCTCGCATTGCGTGGGATTTGCTGTTCTCTGCCCGCTCGCGTGCGCTTCAGGCTAGCCCGTACCGATCGGATACGCCCTGGTGGGCGGTCCGGACGGACTGGCTCCGCGGGGCGGGCGGGGCCCCGGTACGCTGCCGTACGCCGCTCAGGACCCGTCAGAAAGGCAGCCCCACCTGTGACTGCGATTCCCCAGGGCCGTACCCGCCGGGCCGCGTTGGTCACCGCTGCATGCGCGCTGGCCGTCACGGGAGCGATGGTGCTGTCGGGGTGCGGCGGTGAGGATCCGGACGCGGGGACCAACGGGGTCGGCAAGCTGCCCGCCGCCCGGATCCAGGCGAAGACCCGGACCGCGGCGCAGGCGGCGCCCACGGTACGGCTGTCCGGGACCGTGGTCACCAGTGGCCGTACGTACAGGCTGGACATGCGGCTGAAGTCCGACGGCGGCACCGGCACGGTCACGTCCCGGGGCGCGACGTTCGGGCTGCTGAGGGTCGGCAAGCAGCTGTATCTGAAGGCCGACGCGGGCTTCTGGAACCACGCGGACGGCAGTGACGGTGCGGCCGGCAAGCTCGACGGCAAGTACGTCAAGGTGCCGCAGGGGGACCCTTCGTACAGGAAGTTCAGCGGCTTCACGGACAAGGACGTCCTCCTCGACGGTCTGCTCACGCTGCACGGCAAGCTGGCGACGGACGGCCACCACGAGCAGGCGGGTACCCCCACGATCCGCATCACCGGCGACGACGGCTCCGGTGGCACCCTCGACGTCTCCCTTCAGGGCGAGCCGTATCCGCTCCGCCTGGTGCGGGCCGGCTCCGCGGGCACGCTCAGCTTCTCGGACTGGGGCAAGGACTTCGCCGTGACCGAGCCCGCGAAGGGCGAGACGGTGGACTACGGCAGGCAGCTGCCGGCGTCGTAGGGCCCGCAGGACTCTCCGGTCACCCGAGTCCGCTGCGACGGCGCTTTGCCACCGCGCTGCCGACAGCGGTGCCGGATCCCGCTCGGCCTTCGCCCTACTTGCCCTTCCTGCGCCTGGCCAGCAGCCGCGGCAGGCCCGCCGGGATCGGCTGACGCGTGGTCGCCGGGGACGGCAGCGGACGTTCCGCCAGGTCGTCGGAGGGCAACGGTGCGGAAGACCCCGCCGGCACCAGGCGGAGCACTCGGCACTCACGGCCCCAGCGCCGGGGCATCTCCTCACCGTCGGGGGCGTTCAGCCGCTTCCCCTTCAGCTCGGCCACCGCCGCCTCCCACTCCGGTGAGCCGGGGGCCAGCTCGGACACGGTCGCCGGCCAGGCCACCAGCCGGCCTCCCTTGTCCTTGCTGCGGACGGTCACCTCGGCAAAGCCGCCGTCGGTCAGCCCGGGCAGCGGCTGCTCCCCGGGCCCGTCGCCGACCAGGCACACCGCACCCTCGTGCCACACGTGCCACAGCGCACGCGCCGCCGGGGCCCCGGCACCCCTGACCCAGATGAGGCCGGACTTCTTGGTGGCCTCCTCGATCAGGGCCTGGTCGAGCAGCTCGCTTGTCATGCGCCCAGCCTATCCGGGGCCGCTCACAGCCAGCCGTTGCGCTTCAGCGTGCGGTGGATGCCGAGACACAGCGCGACCGTGATGCCCATGATCACCGGGTAGCCGTACTTCCAGTGCAGTTCGGGCATGTACCTGAAGTTCATGCCGTACACCCCGCACACCATCGTCGGTACGGCGATGATCGCCGCCCAGGCGGTGATCTTGCGCATGTCCTCGTTCTGCGCGACGGACGCCTGCGCGAGGTTGGCCTGGAGGATGGAGTTCAGCAGTTCGTCGAAGCCGAGGACCTGCTCCTGGACGCGGGCGAGATGGTCGGCCACGTCCCGGAAGTACTTCTGGATGTCCGGGTCGACCAGCCGCATGGGCCGCTCGCTCAGCAGCTGCATGGGCCGCAGCAGCGGAGCCACCGCACGCTTGAACTCCAGCACCTCACGCTTGAGTTGGTAGATCCGCGCCGAGTCCACACCGCGGGAGACCCCGCCTCTGCGGCCCGGCGAGAAGACCTCGGTCTCCACCTCGTCGATGTCGTCCTGCACCGCGTCGGCGACCGCGATGTAGCCGTCCACGACGTGGTCCGCGATCGCGTGCAGCACGGCCGAGGGACCCTTGGCGAGCAGCTCGGGGTCGTCCTGCAGCCGGTGCCGCAGCGCCCGCAGCGACCCCTGCCCGCCGTGCCGGACGGTGATGAAGAAGTCCCGTCCGGTGAAGCACATGACCTCGCCGGTCTCGACCACCTCGCTGTTGGCGGTGAGCCGGTCGTGCTCGACGTAGTGGATGGTCTTGAAGACGGTGAAGAGCGAGTCGTCGTACCGCTCCAGCTTGGGCCGCTGGTGGGCCTGGACCGCGTCCTCGACGGCCAGCGGGTGCAGCCCGAACTCGCTCGCGATACCGGCGAATTCCGACTCGGTCGGCTCGTGCAGCCCGATCCACACGAACCCGCCGTCGCGGCGCACCAGCCGCATCGCCTCCTGCGGGGTCAGTGGCCGCGGGCTCTGCACGCGGGCGCCGTCCCGGTAGACGGCGCAGTCGACGACGGCCGAGGGCGTCGCGGGGTCGCGCGTGGTGTCGTACGAGGCGCTCGTCTCCTTGCGCAGCGGGACACGGGACGACGGGCGGACCACAGCGCGCAGGTCGCGGATCATCGACATGGGCAGGCTCCTTCGCAGGCGGGCAGCGAATGCGCGCGGCGCGACGGGTGGAACTACCCGGAATGGGGACGTCCTGGGGAGGCTCCCGCCCTTCGGGCAGGGGAAGGATGTTTGGCACGTCCACAAAGCGGGGAGCACCGCACCGTCGCGGTGGCGACTTCGCTACCGATGCAGAACTGATTCAGGTCAGACAGATCAGGCAAAGCGAGACGAAGTGCTCTTCCGAACGACGAAGCGAGCGGGAAGGCGGCAGCCGGCCAGGAACTACATCAGCAGCCGGAAGAGCGAGTGGTACTACCAGGTCGACTTCGATCCATGACAGCCCCACCTCCTCCGGCCGGTCCCTCGTAAGGGAGTCTCATCGGCGTCGGGACTCGATAGCGACGCTTCTGCGTGCTGCCCCGAACCACCGGCTCAGCGTAGCAGCAGCCCACAGTGTCAAGGCGCAGCTTTGCCCGCTACTGACGAGTTCTATGCTCACCGCATGGTTGATGTTCTTCCTCTGGTCGAGGCACGGTTGCACACCGCGCTGGGCGAACCGGACGCGCGCGCCGCGGTCACCTTCCTCGGTACGGACCGCATCGAGGTGCTCCGTTTCCAGGAGGGGGACGTGGTCCGTTACGCCACCCTCGGCATGTCCGCCCACCCCATGGCGGACCCCACGGCGATGCTCGCCGACCCCGTCAAGGGCCCCCGCGCCGAACTGGTGCTGTCGGTCCGCGCGGGCCTCGTGGGGACCGACAGGGTGCTGCGGCCGCTCGCCGTACTCGCCGCGTCCCCGCAGGTGGAGGGCGTCGTGGTGGCCCCTGGGGCCTCGCTGGACGTGGGCGAGCCGCTGTGGCCCGGTGCCCCCTTCACCTCGGTCCTGGTGGGCGAACCCGGCGGCCTCGTCGAGGATCTGGAGCTGGACGATCCGCTGGATCCCGTACGGTTCCTGCCGCTGCTGCCGATGACCCCGAACGAGGCGGCGTGGAAGCGGGTGCACGGTGCCCAGGCCCTCCAGGAGCGCTGGCTCGCGAACGGGACGGACCTGCGGGATCCCGCCCGCAGGTCCGTCCCGCTGGATGTCGAGCCCGGGTGAGCAAGCTCACCAAAGCCCGTTCGGCAAGGGTCAGTTGGCGAAGACGGTGACGGCGTCCTCGGTGGCGTGCCGCGGTTTCATCTCCTCGGCTTCGTGCGTGAGTGCCTTGCGCCGTACGGCGACCACCAGCGCGCCCAGCACCGCCGTGACCGCCGCGACCACGAACGGGATGTGGAGGTCGGTCCACTCCTCGATCTTGGGCGCGAAGTACGGTGCCGCGGCGGCCGCGAACCAGCGGACGAAGTTGTAGCCCGCGCTCGCGACCGGGCGCTGGGGGTACCCCCGGACGGAGTCTGGGGGAGCGTCCGACACGCCAAGGGCCAGCTCGGTGTAGACGGTGTTGTTCACGCCGATGAAGGCGCCGGACAGGATCGTGCAGACGACGGCCGCGGTGTGGTCGCCGTAGCCGAGCACGAGCACGTCGAGGGCGAGCAGCACCAGCGAGCCGCCGAGCACCCTCAGCGAGCCGAACCGCTCCTGCATGCGGGGGGCCACGATCACCGAGAAGACGGCGAGCAGCACACCCCAGGCGAAGAACACCGCGCCCGAGCGGTAGGGGGTCATGTTCAGCACGAACGGCGTGAAGGCCAGCACGGTGAAGAACGTGTAGTTGTAGAAGAACGCCGAGACCGCCGCCGAGGCCAGGCCGCCGTGACCGAGTGCCTTGATCGGGTCCAGGACCGAGGTCTTCCGGGCGGGCTTCGGCTGCTCCTTCAGGAACGCCGTGATGCCCAGGAAGCCGATCGCCATCAGCGTGGCGGTGCCGAAGAAGGGGTAGCGCCAGCTCATGTTGCCGAGGACGGCGCCGAGCAGCGGGCCGCAGGCCATGCCGAGGCCGAGCGCGGACTCGTAGAGAAGGATCGCCGCCGCGCTGCCGCCGGCCGCCGCGCCCACGATGACCGCGAGGGCGGTCGAGACGAACAGCGCGTTGCCGAGACCCCAGCCGGCCCGGAAGCCGACGAGCTGGCCGACCGAGTCCGAGGTGCCCGCGAGACCCGCGAAGACCACCACGAACGCGAGGCCGAGGAGCAGCGTCCTGCGGCCGCCGATGCGGCTGGAGACGAAGCCGGTCAGCAGCATCGCCACAGCGGTGATCAGGAAGTACGAGGTGAAGAGCAGAGACACCTGGCCGCGGGTGGCGTCGAGGCCCCGCGCGATGGACGGCAGGATCGGGTCGACGAGGCCGATGCCCATGAAGGCGACCACGGAGGCGCCGGCCGTGGCCCAGACCGCCTTGGGCTGTCGCAGGATGCCTCCGGCTCCCGCGTCGAAGGGGTCCATGCACTTCTCCCATCCCGACAAGAAGATAGTTGGTTTATGCATATAGTAAGTTAGCGAAGCTAACTAATGCAAGATGCACCCACTTTCTCGTGGTGGGCGGGCCACGCCCGTTCCGTCCGGACGGGTGATCGTCCTTGACGTCGGCGTGCAGGGGTAGGACCGTGGAGCCCTATGAGGGGCGAACCCAGTTGCCCGAAGTGTGGTGGCCGGGTCCGGGCTCCCGGCCTCTTCGCCGACTCCTGGCAGTGCGATGAGCACGGGGCGGTGTATCCGCTGCAGCCCGTGATCCCGCCCAGTGTCGAGGCGCTCACGGTCGTGGTGCGCCGCACGCAGGTCCCGGTGTGGATGCCGTGGCCCTTGCCGGTGGGGTGGCTTTTCACGGGTGTGGGCTACGCGGGGGACGACCGCAGTGGCGGCCGCGCCACCGCCGTGGTCTGCTCCGGCCCCGGCCCGCTCGGCGGCATGGGGGAGCTGATCCTGGTCGCCGAGGAACTCGGTGTCGGGCTCGGGGCGCGGTACGCCGGCATCGACAGCCCCGACCCGGGCCCGTACATGAACGTCGAGAAGCCGCCCCAGGCCAAGGTCCTGGCCGCCGGCCGCCCGACCCCGCTCTGGCACGTCTCCGGCGCCCCCGACGACCGCGCCGTCTTCGCCGGCGAGGCCCTGGGTCTGTGGCTGTGGGCGGTGGTGTGGCCCGAGCAGTCCGGCCTGCTCATGTACGACGAGCTGGTGCTGACGGATCTGCGGGACGCGGGCGCCGAGATAGACCTGGTGCCCTGCGGGGCGCTGTCGCCGCGGCTGCTGCATCCCTGAAACGGCGACTGTAGGGGGTGCCGAGCGGGTGCGGGTGTGACAGGGCATGCCGTTTCTGCGGCTATCCTTAGGTGTCCCCTTCCGTCCCGTCGTCCCGCCTGGAGTCGCTGTGCGCATCGACCTGCACTGTCACTCCACGGCCTCCGACGGCACGGACACCCCGGCCGAGCTGGTGCTGGGCGCCGCCGCGGCCGGTCTGGACGTCGTCGCGCTGACCGACCACGACACCACCCGCGGGTACGCCGAGGCGATCGCCGCGCTGCCCGAGGGGCTCACCCTGGTCACCGGCGCCGAGCTGTCCTGCCGCATCGACGGCACCTCCCTGCACCTGCTGGCCTACCTCTTCGACCCCGAGGAGCCCGCCCTGCTCGCCGAGCGCGAGCTGGTCCGGGACGACCGGGTGCCGCGGGCCCAGGGCATGGTCGCCAAGCTGAACGCGTTGGGCGTGCCGGTCACCTGGGAGCAGGTCGAGCGGATCGCCGCCGGCGGTTCCGTGGGGCGTCCGCATGTGGCCACCGCGCTCGTCGAACTGGGCGTGGTGCCCTCGGTGAGCGACGCGTTCACCGAGGAGTGGCTGGCCGACGGCGGCCGGGCCTTCGTGGAGAAGCACGAGACCGACCCCTTCGAGGCGATCCGGCTGGTCAAGGGCGCGGGTGGCGTGGCCGTCTTCGCTCACCCGGCCGCCGCCAAGCGCGGTCGCACGGTGCCGGAGTCCGCGATCGCCGAGATGGCCGCGGCCGGCCTGGACGGCCTCGAGGTCGACCACATGGACCACGACGCCGACTCCCGGGCCCGCCTGCGGGGCCTCGCGAAGGAGCTGGGGCTGCTGGTCACGGGGTCCTCGGACTACCACGGCAGCCGCAAGACCGTGTCGCTGGGCGAGTACACGACGGACCCCGAGGTGTACGGGGAGATCACCCGACGGGCGACCGGGGCGTTCCCGGTGCCCGGCACCGGCGGAGCCTGAAGTCCGGTCCCGGACCCGCCGACACCCGCCCGTACTCACTCCTCCCGCAAGGCCTGTACTTCCCGCATGTTCGACATCGCCGTCTTCGGCTCTCTGTTCCTGACCCTTTTTGTCATCATGGATCCCCCCGGGATCACCCCGATCTTCCTCGCCCTGACCGCAGGGCGGCCGGCCAAGACGCAGAAGCGGATGGCCTTCCAGGCCGTCTGCGTGGCGGGCGGGGTCATCGCCGTCTTCGGCGTCCTGGGCCACCAGATCCTGAACTACCTGCACGTCTCCGTCCCCGCGCTGATGATCGCGGGCGGTCTGCTGCTCCTGCTGATCGCGCTCGACCTGCTCACCGGCAAGACCGACGAGCCGAAGCAGACCAAGGACGTCAACGTCGCCCTCGTGCCGCTGGGCATGCCACTGCTGGCGGGGCCCGGTGCCATCGTGTCCGTGATCCTGGCCGTGCAGAAGGCCGACAGTGTGGCCACGCAGGTCTCGGTGTGGTCCGCGATCCTCGCGATCCATGTCGTGCTGTGGCTGGTGATGCGTTACTCGCTGCTGATCATCCGGGTCATCAAGGACGGCGGCGTGGTCCTCGTGACCCGGCTCGCGGGCATGATGCTCTCCGCGATCGCGGTGCAGCAGATCATCAACGGGGTCACTCAGGTGATCCGGGGGAGCTGAGAGGTGGGCTCGGCTCCCCCGGAAAGCTTGAGTGGCGGTCCCTGTTACGAGGCCGCGGTCTCGGCCGGGCGGATCCACAGGCGCTGTCCGATGGCGGCGGCCTGCTGAACGATCCGGTTGACGGAGGCGGCGTCCACGACGGTGCTGTCCACGGTGGTGCCGTTGACCTCGTCGAGTCGCATGATTTCGAAGCGCATGGCTTCTCCCTTCGTCTGGTCATCCTCCTGCGGAGAACTACTGGTGTGACGCGTTGTCGTAGTAAGTCAACGGGCTGCGTGTTACAAACATTCCCTACGCTAAAGAAATTTTTCGAACGACTAATTACTGAGCGGTAAGCGGAGTCCGTGGGACGGCCCGGGATCGGTTGTGTTCGCAGCGTGACCGCCGGGCCGGGGATCGGTTGTGTTCGCAGCGTGACCGCCGGGACAATGGAAGCGATGAACGACGACCTGGCGGTCCTCAGCGCCCGCATCGACCACACGAACGAGCTGCTGCAGCGCATGCTCGCCGAGGTGGCGAAGACGCCCTCGACGCACGCGATCTTCGTCGATGCGGGCTACCTCTACGCGGCCGCGGGCCGGCTGGTCGCCGGGACGGAGGACCGGCGGGCCTTCGATCTCGACGCCGAGGGCCTGATCGACGCGCTCATCGACAAGACCCGCACCATCTTCGCGGACAGCCGGCTGCTGCGCGTGTACTGGTACGACGGTGCCCGGCGCCGGATCCACACCGCCGAGCAGCAGTCCATCGCCGAACTGCCCGACGTCAAGGTCCGTCTGGGCAACCTCAACGCCAACAACCAGCAGAAGGGCGTCGATTCACTCATCCGCTCCGACCTGGAGTCCCTCGCCCGCCACCGCGCGATCAGCGACGCGGCCCTGCTCGGCGGCGACGAGGACCTGGTGTCGGCGGTGGAGGCGGCCCAGGGCTACGGCGCCCGCGTCCACCTGTGGGGCATCGAGGCGCCCGAGGGCCGCAACCAGGCCGAGCCGCTGCTCTGGGAGGTCGACAGCCAGCGCACCTTCGACCTGGAGTTCTTCAAGCCGTACGTCTCGCGCCGCACGGCCGCCGCCTACGAGGCCACCAACGGGACCCGGCCCACCCGTGACGACGTCCGCTTCGTCGGCGCCCAGATCGCCGCCAAGTGGCTGTCCGCACGGGGCCGCGAGGCCCTGGTCGAACTGCTGCCCGGCCACCCCTACCTGCCCGGCTCCGTCGACCAGGATCTGCTGGTCGAGGCCGAGGGCCTGCTCCAGTACTCCCTGCGCGGCCAGGCTGACCTGCGCCGCGCCCTCAGGGACGGCTTCTGGGAGCACCTGCAGACGCTGTACTAGGGCTGGTGCGAAGGTCCGTCGTCCGTCCGAAGGGCGGGCCCTGCGGCGTCCGGTGCGGCGAGAGGGCGTGCCGGGCGTCGCGGGGCAGGCGGGACTTTCGCAGCAGGCCCTAACCCCGGCCCGGGTGTGTCTGCCAGAAGTCGGCGATCGCGCGGGCCGTGGCGAGCGGCTGATCGGTGTTGGGCGAGTGCTCGGCACCCTCGATGACCGTCCGCCGCGCCTTCAGCCGCGCCGCCATGTCGTCGAGCAGCGCCAGCGGCCAGGTGTCGTCCAGCGCGCCCGACAGCACGTGGAACGGCAGCGGCACGGCGGCCAGTTCGGCGACGCGGTCCGGTTCGGTGCACAACTGGCGGCCGGTGGCGAGCAGTTGGGCCGGCTTGTTGGCCAGCCAGCGGCGTCGCAGGTCGTCCCGGTCGTTCAGGCCGCCGTCCAGCTTGCCCGTGTCGGTCTCCTCGGGCGCCTCCATCGCCTGCATGGCGTCCCACACCTGCGCCATCGTCATCACGGAGAGCGCGTCCCGCAGCAGCTTCACACGCTGCTGCTGGGAGACCGAGATCTGCGCCGGACCCGACGCCATCAGGGTGAGCGAGAGGAACGGGGAGTGGTCGATCAGCACGGCCGCACGCGAGATCTGGCCGCCGAGCGAGTGACCCAGCAGATGCACGGGCGTTCCGATCGCCTCCACCTGCGCCAGCACGTCCCGTGCCAACTCCTCCCGGGCGTAGGCGGATTGGTCCTCCTCGGGCCCGTCCGACTCGTACTGCCCGCGCCCGTCCACGGCCACGGTCCGGTACCCCCGCTCGGCCAGCGGCACATGCAGCGGATTGAAGTCCTCCTTGCTCCCGGTGAACCCCGGCAGCAGCAGTGCGACGCCCCTGGGCTCGACCCCGTCGGCCACGGGCGCGTCGACGACGGCGAACTCACCGCGCGCGGTCCGCAGGGAGTACGCCCGGGCGCCGGGGGGCGGGACGAAGGTGGCAGGCATGCTCATGGGGAGAGGTTATCGGGCACGGGAAGGGAGCGCGGAGGAAAGGGGGACCGGTGTGCGGTGCGGGCCGGGGGAGTGCCGGAAACGCCGACGGCCCGGCCCACAGACAGTGGACCGGGCCATCGTTGACGGGGTGCCGGATCAGCCGTCGGCCTCCACGGACGCCGTGGCCTTGCGGGTACGGCGACGCGGCTTGACCTCCGGCTCCTCGGTGGCCTGCGCCGGAATCTCCGGAGCGGCTGCCTCGGCGACGGCCTTGCGGGTCCGCCGTGCCTTGGGCGCGGGCGCCTCGGCGGCACCGTCAACTTCGGTGGTGACAGCGGTCTTCCGGACGCGGCGCGGCTTGGCCTCGGTGGCCGTCTCGACGGTCTCCGGGGCGGTGGCGGCGGTCTTGCGGGTGCGGCGCGGCTTGGCCTCGGTGCCTTCGGCCGTGTCGGCGGCGGCTTCGGCGGCGGCAGCGGCCTTGCGGGTCCGGCGCGGCTTGGCCTCGGTGGCCGTCTCGACGGTCTCCGGGGCGGTGGCGGCCGTCTTGCGGGTGCG
Source organism: Streptomyces sp. NPDC007905 (assembly GCF_042959345.1). Taxonomy (NCBI): domain Bacteria; kingdom Bacillati; phylum Actinomycetota; class Actinomycetes; order Kitasatosporales; family Streptomycetaceae; genus Streptomyces; species Streptomyces sp. NPDC007905. The sequence continues at coordinate 82,706 of NZ_JBIBKS010000006.1, forward strand.
GCGCGGCTTGGCCTCGGTGCCTTCGGCCGTGTCGGCGGCAGCGGCCTTGCGGGTCCGGCGCGGCTTGGCCTCGGTGGCCGTCTCGACGGTCTCCGGGGCGGTGGCGGCGGTCTTGCGAGTGCGGCGCGGCTTGGCCTCGGTCACCGTCTCCGCGCCCTCGGTCACCGTCTCCACCGCTGCGGGGGCGGTGGCTGCGGCCTTGCGGGTGCGGCGCGGCTTGGTCGCGGGGGCGGCCTCGTCCGTGCTCTCGGCCGTCGTGACGGCTGCCTCGGCGGCCGGTTCGGCCGTCTTGCGGGTGCGGCGGCGCGGCTTGGCCTCGGCGGCCTCGGCCGTGTCGACGGCAGCCTCGGCGGCGGCAGCGGTCTTGCGCGTACGGCGGCGCGGCTTGGCTTCCGCGGCCTCGGCCGTGTCGACGGCAGCCTCGGCGGCGGCCTCCGGCGCGGCAGGCGCGGGCGCGGCCTCGGTCACCGGCGTCTCGGTCACCTGGGTCTCGGCTGCCTCCGCCGACTTCCGGGTGCGGCGGCGACGCGGCTTCTCCGGGGTCTCCAGCGTGGCGGGCCCCTCCACGGTGTCCACAGCGGCCTCGGCGACCTCAGTGGTCGCGGCAGCGGCCGTCACGGGCTCCGCCATGGCGCCGCCGCGGGTGCGGCGACGGCGGCGCGGGGTGCGGGACGCCGTCGGCTCCTCCACGGTCCCGGCCTCGGCGGCCGGCGCCGCGGCGGACGCGTCCAGCGGAGTCCCGCCGCGCGTGCGGTGGCGAGGACGCGGGGTGCGCGCCGGGCGCTCACGCTCGGTCGAGGCGGACTCGGCACGAACACTCCGGCCACCATGGCCACCGCGCGCACCACGGCCACCGGTCTCGCCCAGGTCCTCCAGCTCCTCCGCGGCGAGCCCGGCGCGGGTGCGCTCCGAGCGCGGCAGGGTGCCCTTGGTGCCCTTGGGGATGCCGAGGTCCGAGAACAGGTGCGGAGAGCTCGAGTACGTCTCCACCGGGTCGTTGAAGTCCAGCTCCAGCGCCTTGTTGATCAGCTGCCAGCGCGGGATGTCGTCCCAGTCGACGAACGTGATGGCCGTGCCCTTGGCGCCCGCGCGGCCGGTGCGGCCGACGCGGTGCAGGTACGTCTTCTCGTCCTCGGGGGACTGGTAGTTGATGACGTGGGTCACGCCCTCGACGTCGATGCCGCGCGCGGCGACGTCGGTGCAGACGAGGACGTCGACCTTGCCGTTGCGGAAGGCCCGCAGGGCCTGCTCGCGGGCGCCCTGGCCGAGGTCGCCGTGGACCGCGCCGGAGGCGAAGCCGCGGTGCTGGAGCTGCTCGGCGATGTCGGCGGCCGTCCGCTTGGTGCGGCAGAAGATCATCGCCAGACCGCGGCCGTCGGCCTGCAGGATGCGGGCGATCATCTCCGGCTTGTCCATGGAGTGCGCGCGGTAGACGAACTGCTTGATGTTCGCGACCGTCACGCCCGCGTCGTCCGGCGCGGTGGCGCGGATGTGCGTGGGCTGCGACATGTAGCGGCGCGCGAGGCCGATGACCGCACCCGGCATGGTCGCGGAGAACAGCATGGTCTGGCGCCGGGGCGGCAGCAGGTTGATGATCTTCTCGACATCGGGCAGGAAGCCCAGGTCGAGCATCTCGTCGGCCTCGTCGAGGACCAGGCTCTTGATGTGGCTCAGGTTCAGCTTCTTCTGGCCCGCGAGGTCGAGCAGCCGGCCCGGGGTGCCGACGATCACGTCGACGCCCTTCTTCAGGGCCTCGACCTGGGGCTCGTAGGCCCGGCCGCCGTAAATGGCCAGCACGCGCACGTTGCGCACCTTGCCCGCGGTCAGCAGGTCGTTCGTCACCTGGGTGCACAGCTCGCGCGTGGGGACGACGACGAGTGCCTGCGGGGCGTCGGTGAGGGCCTCGGGGGCGGCGCGTCCGGCCTCCACGTCAGCGGGGACGGTGACGCGCTCGAGGAGCGGGAGGCCGAAGCCCAGCGTCTTGCCGGTGCCGGTCTTGGCCTGGCCGATGACATCCGTGCCGGAAAGGGCGACGGGGAGCGTCATCTCCTGGATGGGGAAGGGGGTGATGATGCCGATGGCCTCCAGGGCCTCGGCGGTCTCAGGAAGGATTCCGAGTTCACGAAACGTCGTAGTCAGGGTGCTGCCTCTTCTGTGTGGTGCGGTGCGAGGCGAGCGCGGGGGTCATGACGGACCGTGCCGGGGACGTCGGCTGCCATACGGAAAGCCGCTCGGGCAAGCCGTAAGACACGGGACCACTGCCAACGCTCTAGCGCTCGTACCGCTGAGGGTGTCCCTCCGGTCGTCGTACGTACTGAGCCGTACGGCCAGGGAGGGCTGTCGGGTCGGAGCCGATCGGGCCACCGACCGGGCATCCTCATGCGTGCGGCCTGTCGGGACACGTCACATAGCGTCGACGCACTCAGCAGGCGCATTACCACCATACCTCGGATTCGCGCACATGCGATGGCCGATTTGGTCACGTAGTCGTGGTCACAGGGGATGACCAAGGACTTGAGAGGTGCGCCAAGCGGGCTATTGTGCGCCTCATGACTAGCTCTGACAAGCCTGAGAACGCGTCCGCCGCACCCGCCGGACCCACCGGTGTCGCCGCCCAGGACTGGGCGCAGGCCTCTGCGGACCCGCACTACCGTGCCGCGGTCGTGGACCTGCTCGGCGCGCTCGCGTACGGGGAGCTTGCGGCGTTCGAGCGGCTCGCGGAGGACGCCAAGCTGGCGCCGACGCTCGCGGACAAGGCGGAGCTGGCGAAGATGGCCTCGGCCGAGTTCCACCACTTCGAGCGGCTGCGGGACCGGCTGACCGAGATCGGCGAGGAGCCGACCGCGGCGATGGAGCCCTTCGTGGCGGCCCTGGACGGCTTCCACAAGCAGACGGCGCCCTCGGACTGGCTGGAGGGCCTGGTCAAGGCATACGTCGGCGACTCGATCGCGAGCGACTTCTACCGGGAGGTCGCGGCCCGCCTCGACTCCGACACGCGGGAGCTGGTCCTCGCCGTTCTCGACGACACCGGGCACGCAGGTTTCGCGGTGGAGAAGGTGCGTGCGGCGATCGACGCCGATCCGCGCGTGGGCGGCCGGCTGGCGCTGTGGGCGCGGCGGCTGATGGGCGAGGCGCTGTCGCAGTCGCAGCGGGTCGTCGCCGACCGGGACGCGCTGTCCACGATGCTGGTGGGCGGGGTCGCCGACGGGTTCGACCTCGCCGAGGTCGGCAGGATGTTCTCGCGGATCACCGAAGCGCACACCAAGCGGATGGCCGCGCTGGGCCTGGCCGCGTAACGCCTCGCCGGGGGGCTTTCGGCCAGTCGCGCGGCCGCGGGTGCGTGCCGGCCGCACGCGCCCGCGGCTGAGCCGCACATCAGACCCGGGCGCTGAGCCGCACAGCAAACCCCGTGCGGCGGAGCCGCTCACCCACGCAGCCCCTGCGTGCGCCCCTGACGCCCGCGTCGGCCGAGGCTACGCCGTCGCTGATCGTCGGCGCAGGCGCCCCGCCGGGCGCAGCAGCAGCGACAGGGACGCGGCCGAGACGATCGCGGCACCCAGGAGACTGAGCAGGACGCTGCCCGGCTCCAGGGCGCTGTGGGTGACGAAGTCGCCGAACAGGGCTCCGGCAACGCCCGTCGAGAACACCAGTGGGCGGGCAGGCAGGCGGTGCGAGAGCCGGTGGGTCGCCGCCCAGGCGAGGAGTAGACCGAGCAAGGCGGATCCGAGTGCTTCCAGGATCATGTCGGGGGTCCCTCCCACGGCCGGCCTGTGCTTGACGGTCGTAGCCCGTCATACCCGTGACCTGCGGATTGCAATCCTCCGCTGTGGACGACTTGTGCGCCGTCCGTGCGCGCGCCACAAGGAGAGGGGCCCGGCGGCACAGTGCCGCCGGGCCCCTTCCCGATCTGTCTGCAAGGCTGTGACCTACAGTGCGCCGAAGCCCACCTTGCGGATGGTCGGCTCGCCTATCTCCACGTACGCCAGGCGGTCCGTCGGGACCAGGACCTTGCGGCCCTTCTCGTCCTCGAGGCTCAGCAGCTGCGTCTTTCCGGCCAGCGCATCCGACACCACGCACTCGACCTCCTCGACGCTCAGACCGCTCTCCAGAACGATCTCGCGGGGCGCGTGCTGCACGCCGATCTTGACCTCCACGGCTATGTCCCTCCGACGGTCAGTGATGTGCGCGACCTTCCGCGCCGTACGCTGCACACATTAGCCCGGTGAGGGGACGTACATGCTGCGGGCCGGAACGCCAGCAGCGAACACCCCACGGGAACAGACGTCCGTCAGTGGTGCTCGCTGCCGTGCAGCGGGAAGCCGGCGATGCCCCGCCAGGCCAGCGAGGTCAGCAGCTGCACCGCCTGATCGCGCGGCACGCTGCGGTCGCTGTGCAGCCAGGAGCGCGCGACCACCTGGGCGAGGCCGCCGAGGCCCGAGGCGAGCAGCATCGACTCCGCGCGGGAGAGGCCCGTGTCCTCGGCGATGACGTCGCAGATCGCCTCGGCGCACTCGTTGGAGACCTTGTCGACCCGTTCGCGCACCGCGGGCTCGTTCGTCAGGTCCGACTCGAAGACCAGGCGGAAGGCGCCGCCGTCGTCCTCGACGTACGCGAAGTAGGCGTCCATGGTCGCCCGCACGCGCTGCTTGTTGTCGGTCGTCGAAGCGAGTGCGCCGCGCACTGCCTGGATCAGCGACTCGCAGTGCTGGTCCAGCAGGGCGAGGTAGAGGTCGAGCTTGCCGGGGAAGTGCTGGTAGAGCACCGGCTTGCTGACGCCGGCCCGCTCGGCGATGTCGTCCATCGCCGCCGCGTGGTAGCCCTGCGCGACGAAGACCTCCTGGGCGGCGCCCAGCAGCTGGTTCCGTCGAGCGCGGCGCGGCAGACGGGTGCCACGCGGGCGGGCCGCCTCAGTTTGCTCGATGGCTGTCACGCCGCCTCCCAAAGTCGTCCACATGCGGTGTGTGCCGCGCGGCCATCGTACTTTTCGGTAACCGTGATGTGCGCGGTGCGAGCGCAGAATTTCACGTACCGGACGGCGATGAAAGCCGCGAAGCCTGCCTTGCGCGGTCGGGCGGCCCCCGCTGGGTCCTGCGAGGTCAGCGGTAGTCGTCCTCGTCGAGTGCGACCACGCGTGCCTGTTCGATGAGATCGGCCTCGCTGCCCGCGTCCGGATTCACGTCCGTCAGGGGGTCGTCGCGGTCCGGCGCGATGTCCGCGTGCTGCTCGGCGGCGTCCGCCTCGGGGGCCTCGACCTCGATCTCGGGGGTGTCGTCGATCTCCAGATCCTCGGTCACGTCGGGCTCGATGGGGTCCTCGACGGAGTCATAGGCCATGATGGGCTCCCTTCCTACGAACGTCCCTGGAAGCACAGCAGGGGCTACATGCGGGTGCCCTGTGTCGAGCCTAGGAGACACCCGTTCCGGACGCCATGCCATCGGTGCCCGTTCGCCGTGCGGTTCCGCGGTCCTGTGTCCGCCACGTCAGGGCCCAACCTGTGATGGCGAACACATGAGCCACAGCGTGATCGTCTCGTAACATTGCCGCATGTCTTCGACCGAGTTGCCGTCCGTACCGGCCGCCAGCGTCCTTCCGAGGGTGGCACCCGTCCGGGTCGGTGAGGGCGAGCGGCTGAGGACGGTGGGGCTGCCGGGCGTCACCCTGTCGGTCCGTTCGCGGCGCCCCGCGCGCGAGGGCCTGCCGCCCGCGCTGTACGTCCACGGGCTCGGCGGTTCCTCGCAGAACTGGTCCGCCTTGATGAAGGAGCTGGACGACGTCGTCGACGGCGAGGCGGTCGACCTGCCCGGCTTCGGCGACTCCCCGCCCCCGGACGACGGCGACTACTCCGTCACCGGGCACGCGCGCGCGGTCATCCGTTATCTCGACGCCACCGGCCGCGGGCCGGTCCACCTGTTCGGCAACTCCCTCGGCGGAGCGGTGGCCACGCGCGTCGCCGCCGTACGTCCCGATCTCGTGCGCACCCTCACGCTGGTCTCGCCCGCCCTGCCGGAGCTGCGCGTGCAGCGCACCGCAGTGCCGACCGGGCTGCTGGCCGTGCCCGGTGTGGCCCTGCTGTTCACCCGGCTCACCAGGCAGTGGACGGCCGAGCAGCGGGTGCGTGGCGTGATGGCCCTGTGCTACGGCGATCCCGGACGGGTGTCGGCCGAGGCGTTCCGGCACGCCGTGGACGAGCTGGAGCGGCGGCTGCTCCTGCCGTACTTCTGGGACGCGATGGCGCGCTCGGCGCGCGGGATCGTCAACGCCTACACCCTGGGCGGTCAGCACGGGCTGTGGCGCCAGGCCGAGCGCGTGCTCGCCCCGACCCTCCTGATCTACGGCGGCCGCGACCAGCTGGTCGGCTTCCGCATGGCCCGCAAGGCCGCCCGCACCTTCCGCGACTCCCGCCTGCTGTCCCTGCCGGAGGCGGGGCACGTGGCGATGATGGAGTACCCGGAGGTGGTGTCGGGAGCGTTCCGGGACCTCCTCGCGGCAGCCGGGGAGCCAGCGAGCGCGCGACAGTCCGGTGACCCCGGTGGGTCCGGGGACGCGGCACAGTCCGGTGAGCCCGGTGGGTCCGGGGGCGCGGCACGGTCCGGCGACCGCAGTGGGTCCGGGGGTTCGGACCAGTGCGGTGAGCCCGGTGGGTCCGGGGACGCGAGAGAGTCCGGTGACCCCGGAGGGTCTGAGGGACAATCCGGTGACCCCAGAGGGTCTGAGGGCGCGCAGACCACGGCGCCGGGCACCGGTGCCGCCACGGGCGCGGGGAGCTGAGGGCAGAAGTGGGACGCCACAGCCGCCGCGGGCCGGCCCCCAAGGACGACTCCGGGGACATAGCCGCACAGCGAGAGGGACGGGGCCCGGCCTCCGGTACTCCCCGAGAAGCCCGACAGCCCGGCCTGCCCGGCCAGCGGCAGGCACCGCAGGGCAGTCCCACCGCCCACGGCGCACCGCCCACCGCGCCGAGCACACCCGGGTTCCCACCGGTGGCGCCCGCGCGGGAGGTGCCGCGTCCACCTGACGGCACGCCGGTTCGTGGAGTGCCCCGCTTTCCCGACGGCACGCCTGCTCACGGGATGCCGCGGCTTCCCGAGGGCACTCCCGCTCGGACTGTTCCCCGCGTCCCGGGTGGGGCGGGGGCGCAAGGTGGCCGGCGTGCGCCCGAGGGCACCGCGGCGGACGCAACTCCGCGACTGCCGGACGGCACGCCCGCCCAAGGGATGGCCGGTTTTCCCGACGGCACGCCCGCCCGTGGCGTGCCCCGGCTGCCGGACGGCACCCCTGCCCACGGTGTGTCGCGTTTCGGAGGCGGTGGTTCGCAGGCGCGGGGCGCGCACCCCGAGCAGCGTGAAGCCGGCGGCGGCTGGGGCGGGTTCGCGGGGGCGGCCGGTGCCGGTGCCGGGGTCGCTCCCGGAGTACGGCAGGGCCCGGCAGGGCCCGGTGTGGCCTTGCCGCGGCAGCGGCAGGGCGGCGCGGGGCGGTCCGGTGGTGGGCCTCGGAAGGAGTACCTCGCCGCCTTCGAGGAGGACGTCGACGTCTTCGGTCCCCGACCCGACGGCGGTGGGTCCGGCCGTGCCGCGTCCGGTCAGGCGCAGGAGTCGTACGGCCCCGGCGAGTCGGCGGCGGCCGGCGCCGGTGACGGGGACGAGGCGCCGCCGGCCGCCGTGCCCGCGCAGCGCGGCGGCAAGGGGCGGGCCTTCACCGGCATCGCGGCCGCAGCCGTGACCACCGTGCTCGCGGTCGTCGTCGCCGGGCAGGTCGCCGACGGCCATGACGGTGGCGGCGTACGCTCGCAGTCCGCCACTGACCAGGGGAGTGGCGCCCGTGCTCCCGGGCAGGGCACCCCGGCTGCCTCGCCGAGCGTGGCGACGCTGACGTACGAGCAGAACATGGGCCGGAAGTACCCGCTCGGCGCCACGCTGAAGGGCTCCGGGAAGTTCGAGGCGGTCCCCGGCTTCGCCAAGGCGCCGGGCAAGGGGCAGAAATACACCTACCGCGTGGACGTCGAGCAGGGACTCGGCCTGGACGGCGCGCTGTTCGCCGAGGCCGTGCAGAAGACGCTGAACGACCAGCGCAGTTGGGCCCACGGCGGTGCCCGCACCTTCGAGCGCATCTCCTCCGGCAAGCCCGACTTCGTCATCACGCTCGCCAGCCCCGGCACCACCGCCAAGTGGTGCGCCAAGTCCGGCCTGGACACCACGGAGGACAATGTCTCCTGTGACTCGGCGGCCACCGAACGCGTGATGATCAACGCCTACCGGTGGGCGCAGGGCAGCAAGACATACGGGGACAAAATCTATGCATACCGGCAGATGCTCATCAATCACGAGGTCGGTCATCGTCTCGGGCACGGCCATGTGACGTGCCAGAAGGACGGCGAACTCGCCCCGGTCATGCAGCAGCAGACCAAGTTCCTCGACCACGACGGGATCCACTGTCTGCCCAACCCGTGGCCTTATCCCGGGAGTTGACGGGCGCCGCTTGCGTCACATCGACATGAGCCGCAGGTGCGTTCATATTTTTGCGCATGTGGTCCCGTCATGCCGTCTCCAGTAGCGCCGCCATCGAGCTGGTGCTGACCGGTGTTCGTGGCCGACGTCCACTGTCGCTGACGCCGCCTCCCTGGCGTTGCCGTCGCGACTTTCTCTCCTTGTCCCGCCGTGACCCCGTCACGGCTTCTTCGACGACCCGGCGCCGGGGCCGACGTCTCCCTGATCGACTCCGCGCGCGGGGCGTGCCCATCGGCTCGTTCGGCGGCCTCGGTGGCGGCCACTGGCTGGGCGTCGAGCCAGTGGGCGTGGAACCTGCTGCTGCCGTGGCTCTCCCTCGCCCTCGTCGAGGCGGCGGCGTTCGCGCGCCTGACCCGGGCGGCCATGCTGGAGACCCTCGCGGAGGACCACATACGGACCTTCCGCGCCTACGGCGTCGCCGAGCGCGCGGTGGTCGGGCGGCACGCCCTGCGGGGGGCACTCGCGCCGGTCATCGCGCTGAACGCCAACGGCTTCGGCGGGGCCGTCGGGGGCGCCGTCCTCACCGAGACGCTCTTCGGACTGCCCGGCGTCGGCCAGGAGCTGGTGCACGCGGTGAAGGTCGTCGACCTGCCGGTGGTCGTCGGCATGGTCCTGGTCATCGGATTCTTCGTGGTCGTGGCGAACGCCGTCGCGGACGTGCTCCACGCGGTGGCCGACCGACGGGTGGTACTCGCATGAGCCTCGTGGAAGTCACGGATCCGACGGTCGAGTTCGGCTCCCTGCGGGCCGTGGACGGGCTCTCCTTCCGGCTGGCGGAGGGCGCCGCCGTCGCCCTCGTCGGCGAGTCCGGGTCCGGGTCCGGGTCCGGCAAGTCCACGGTCGCCGGCGCCCTGCTGGGCCTGCACCGGGGCGCCGGAGCGCGGGTCGGCGGCGCGGTCCACGTCGCCGGCCCTGACGTGCGGCACGCCTCGGACGAGGAACTGCGGCGGCTGCAGGGCGCGAAGGCCGCCATGGTCTTCCAGGACCCGCTGTCCTCGCTCGACCCGTACTACGCGATCGGCGACCAGATCGCCGAGGTCCATCGCGTGCACGCGCGCGTGTCGCGCCGCGCCGCACACGCGGGTGCCGTAGAGGTGCTGGACCGCGTGGGCATTCCGGACGCACGGCGCCGGTCCCGTTCCCGCCCGCACGAGTTCAGCGGCGGCATGCGTCAGCGCGCCCTCGTCGCCATGGCGCTCGCCTGCTCACCCGAGCTGCTGATCGCCGACGAGCCCACGACGGCCCTCGACGTCACCGTCCAGGCCCGGATCCTCGACCTGCTGCCCACGCTGCGCGAGGAGACCGGCATGGGCCTGCTGCTCGTCACCCACGACGTGGGCGTCGCCGCCGAGAGCGTCGACGAGGTCCTGGTCATGCGGCACGGCCGGGCCGTCGAACAGGGTCCGGTGGGCACGGTCCTCGGGGCGCCCGCGCAGGCGTACACCCGCGAACTCCTCGACGCCGTCCCGCGCGTGGACGCGCCGCGTGCCGCCTCCCGGGCATCGGACGAAACGCGACGAGCGGCGCATCCGAGGCCGGGTGATCGAACTGCTGGAGCGCGTGGGGCTCGAAGCGGCGCACTACGACCGCTACCCGCACGAGTTCAGCGGCGGACTGCGCCGGCGCGTGGGCATCGCCCGGGCGCTCGCCGCCGACCCGCGTGTCATCGTCTGCGACGAACCCGTCTCCGCGCTCGACGTGACGACGCAGGCCCAAGTCGTCGAACTGCTCGGCGAGCTGCAGAGGGAACTCGGACTCGCGCTCGTGTTCATCGCGCACGACCTCGCCGTCGTCCGCCAGGTCAGCGACAGGGTCGCGGTGATGCGCCGCGGCCGGGTCGTCGAGTCCGGACCCGTCGACGAGGTGCACGACGCCCCGCGCGAGCCGGTACACCAGGCAGCTCCTGGCCGCCGTACCCGCCCTCGATCCGAACTGGCGGCCCAACGGCGGACGGCCCGGCGGGAGCTGACCGTGGCGTAACGTTTCGTGCCCGAATGATCACCGTCTGAACTCATAGCGCGCCAGAACGCCGCCCGCACGCGAAAGTTACGACCGTTCACCCCTTTTGGTGGCGCGATGGACAACCGTCCGTCGCGCCACCGCCTTGTCCGCATACGTTCGTCCCGCTGCGAGCCGCGACCAGGGCGGCTCCCACCCAGCGGGAGATCGGGGGTGCACACGTGCGCATCGGGCTACTTACGGAGGGTGGCTATCCGTTTGCGAGCGGTGACGCCGGGCTCTGGTGCGACCGGCTCGTGCGCGGGCTCGCACAGCACGAGTTCGACATCTACGCGCTCAGCCGCAGCCGCGGGCAGGAGGACTCGGGCTGGGTTCCGCTTCCCGAACAGGTCGGCCGGGTGCGTACGGCACCGCTGTGGACGGCCGAGGACGACGGGCTCGCCTACGGCAGGCGCGCGCGCCGACGCTTCACCGAGTGCTACGGGGACCTGGTCGGGGCGGTCTGCGCGGGGCCCGACGCGGCGTCCGATGCCGAGTCCGCTCACCTGGCGGACCGTTTCGGCAACGCGCTGTACGGACTCGCCGAACTCGCCCGCGACGAGGGCGGACTGGTCGGCGCGCTCCGCTCCGACACCGCCGTACGCACCCTGGAGCGCGCCTGCCGCGCCCCCGGAGCGCTGCGCACGGCACGACAAGCGCGCGTACCCGACCTGCTCGCCGTCGCCGCACACCTCGAACGCGCCCTGCGCCCCTTCTCCCTCGACTGGTACGGCGACGAAGGCCTCGGCGCGGCCGACCTCTGCCACGCCACCACCGGCGGCCCGGCCGCCCTGCCCGGACTGCTCGCCCGGCACTTCTCCGACGTCCCACTGCTGGTCACCGAGTACGGCGTACAACTGCGTTCGCACTACCTGGCACTCGGCCCCGACGCCGCCGCCCCCGCCGTACGCGCCCTGCTCGCCGCCTTCCACGGCCGGCTGGCCGCCGAGATCTACCGGCGCGCGACGATCCTCACGCCCGGCAACGCACACGCCCGCCGCTGGCAGGAACGGTGCGGCGCCGACCGCACGCGGATCCGCACCGTCCATCCGGGCATGGAGGCCGCACGCTTCGCGGAGGTCGGCGAGGCCCCGGACCGTGCCGACGCGGAGACCCTCGTCTGGGTCGGGCGCGTCGAACCCGCCAAGGACCTCGTCTCCCTGCTGCACGCCTTCGCCGAGGTCCGCAAGGAGCGGCCGAAGGCCCGCCTGCGGATCATCGGCGCGCCCGTGGGCCGCGAGGGCGAGGCCTACCTGGGCCACTGTCAGGTCCTCGCCGCCCAGCTCTTCCCCGACGAGGCGGAGGGCGTGCACGCGGTCGGCGACAACCCGGTCTCCTTCGAGGAGATCGGCGGCCCCGAGGCCCCGACCCTGCCCGACGCGTACGCCGCCGGCGCCGTCGTCGTCCTCTCCAGCGTCGTCGAGGGCTTCCCGATCACCCTGGTCGAAGCCATGTTCTGCGGCCGCGCCACCGTGTCGACCGATGTCGGCGCGGTGGTGGAGGCCATCGGCGGCACGGGCCTCGTCGTACCCCCGCGCAATCCGCGGGCGCTCGCCGAGGCGTGCCTGGCGCTGCTGCGCGACCCGGAGCGCCGTGAGCGCCTAGGCGCCGCCGCACGCGCCCGCGCACTCGAACTGTTCACCGTCGAGCAGAACATCGCGGCATTTCACAGCATTTACCTGGAGATCGTCTCGCGCTGCCCGGTGCGCCGGGTCGTCCTCGACGAGGCGGGCGCCCCGCTGCCCTTCGCCGCACCGGCCGAGACCCACGTTCCCGTCCACTGGACCGGCCGCACGGCCCGCGTACTGCCCCGGGGCCTCCCCGGCCGGGCGGCGGGCGGCCCGGTCCGCGCGACCCCGCTGACGGCTCCGGAGGCGGCATGGTGAGCGGCTTCGGAGGGGCGGACGGCCGGCACGGCGACAGGGACGTGCTGAGTGAGCCGGGTGCACTGGACCGTCCTGCGGAGCCCAGCGGTGCGGACGCGTGGGACGAGCGGTCGGGGGAGTGGCTGGCCGGCGTGGAAAGACGCGACCCGGGGAGCAGCGAGGGACCGACGTGGGGGGAGGCTTCGGCCGGTGCTGCTCGCCCGGCGGCGCCCGGGGCACCCGTGCGACCCGGAGCCGTTCCCGAGTCCGGAAGGAGCCGGAGAAAAGCCCTCCGGCGCGGCGCCGGCGACCCGGTGAAAGCCCTGCTGCACCGTCACAGGGAGCTGTGCGAGCGGGCCGTGGACTCGTTGGAGATCGCCGCCGGGCTGGAGGCGCACGGGGTCACCGACCGTACCGCCGCCCGCTTCCGTCACCGCGACGTCTTCTCGCTCGCCGAGGAGCTGTACGCGCGCGTGCCCCGCGACGGCGCACCGTGCCCCCCGACCGAGCCGGTGCACGTACCGCGTGTCCGGGCCGGCTGGGTCCTGCTCACCCTCCTGCCCGGAGCCCTCGCCGCGGCCGCGGCGACCGGGCTGCGCCTCACCCACGGCCAGACCCGCCCGCTGGTGGTCCTCGGCGGTCTCCTCGCCGTCGCCCTCGCCGTCCGCGCGGCCCTGCGCCGAGGCCCCCTCGCCACCGAGCCCGGCACCTCCCCGGGGCGGACGGCACCCGGCACGCGCGCGTGGACCCTCTGGCTGCTCGGATACGCCCTGCTCGGCGACGGACTCCTGCACGCCGTCGCCACAGGCGGCCCCGACGCCCCGCCCACCGGCGCCCCGGACGGTCCCTGGCCGGTGAGCACCGCCCCCGCCCTGGCGCTCGCCCTGGCCTGCGCCCCGGCCGCCTGGTGCGCCCACCTCCTCACCGCGGGCGCCCGCCGCAGGCTCGCCGGAAGCCGCGGCCTGGAGGATTTCACGGCCGCCGTCCGCCCGCTGCTGCTCGGCACGTTCGCCCTGTTCCTGAGCGCCCTCGCCGCCCTGCTCACCCTGTGCGGCGCCGTCCTGCACGAAAGCGCCGCCTACCCGCAGGCCCTCACCCTGGGCGCTCTCCTCCTGCTCGCCCGCCTCCTCACCGTGCACCAGCACCGGCACGCCCCCGCCCTCGCCCTCGGCGCGGCGGCGGCCATCGAGGTGGCGGCCCCCGCCCTGATCCTGGCCGGCCGGCTACCCGGCTGCGCCTTCCTGGCGACCCCCGTGCAGACCCTCGTCGACGCCTGGGGCCCGGCCGCCGTCCCGGCGCTCGCCTGCGGGGCCGCGGCCCTGACCCTGCTGGCCCACGCCCTGCGCACCCTCACCCAGGCCTCGGCCCACGCGCCCACGGGAGCACCCGAGTGAACCTTCCGCCACCGGCCCGAACCGAGCCCGCCGCCACCCGCCCCGAGTGCGTGGCAGCGCCTGGCCGCGGCCGCGGGCGCCCGGCCCGCCGCCGGAGGCAACCGCATCAGCCCTTCGAAGGAGAAGACCAGATGAGCACCTCCCGACCTGGAGCGCCCGGAGCGTCCGGAGCCTTGGGAGCAGCCGGAGCGCACACCCCGGGAGCCGCCCGATGAGGGTCCTGCTGATCGGAGCCAACGGTTACATCGGCCGCTTCGTCGCCGACCGTCTGCTCGCCGACCCCGCCGTCCAGCTCACCGCGCTCGGCCGTGGCGACGACGCCGACGTCCGCTTCGACCTCGCCACCGGCAGCCCGGGAGCGCTCACCCGCTTCCTGGACGCGGTCCACCCCGGAGTCGTCATCAACTGCGCGGGCGCCACCCGCGGCGGCGCCCGCGAACTCACCCGGCACAACACCGTCGCCGTCGCCACGGTCTGCGAGGCCCTGCGCCGCAGCGGCTGCGGCGCCCGCCTGGTGCAGATCGGGTGCGGCTCGGAGTACGGCCCGAGCCAGCCCGGCTCCTCCACGGCCGAGGACGCCGTGCCCCGTCCCGGCGGGCCGTACGGCGTCAGCAAGCTCGCGGCCACCGAACTGGTCCTCGGCTCCGGCCTCGACGCCGTCGTCCTCCGCGTCTTCTCACCCGCCGGGCCCGCCACCCCGGCCGGCTCCCCGCTGGGCCGGCTCGCCGAGGCGATGCGGCGCGCCATGCAGTCCGGTGACGGCGAACTCAAGCTCGGCGGCCTCGGCGTCCAGCGCGACTTCGTCGACGTCCGCGACGTCGCCCGCGCCGTGCACGCCGCCTCCCTCTCCGCCGCCCAGGGCGTCATCAACATCGGCTCCGGCCGCGCCGTCCGCCTCCGCGACGCCGCCGCCGTCCTCGCCCGGGTCGCCGGATACGGCGGCGCCCTCCACGAACTCGACGCGCCTCCCGGGCCGCTGCGCAGCACCATCGGCCACCCCCGCACCGACCCCGACCACGCGGCCCCGGTCGCCTACCCGTACCCGGACGGCTGCGGAAGCTGGCAGCAGGCCGATGTGCGCACCGCCCGCGACCGGCTCGGCTGGCGGCCCCGTATCAACCTCGAAGAATCCCTCGCCGACATCTGGATGGAGGCGGCATGCCGCATCTGACCAGCACCACAGCAGCGAACACCACCGGCAACGGCGTCCGTACCGCCCTCGGTGTCCCCGGCTACGCGCACCCGCTCGTCGCCCCGGCCCAGTGGGCCGAACTCGCCCGTCCCGGTACCCCGCTGGACTGGGTCGCGCTCAACGTCGCCGCCGGGCCCGGCACCCGGCCCGACCCGCACTGCCTGGAAGCCGCGGGCCGGCTGCGCAATGCGGGCGTCCGCGTCCTCGGCCACCTGGACCTCGCCCACGGGGCCCGTCCCTCGGGCGACCTGCTCTCGGACGCGCACCATCACCTGGACTGGTACCGCGTCGACGGCTTCCTGCTGGACCGCTGCCCAGCGGAGCGCACCGCCTTGCCCGAGGTCCGCCGCACGATCACGCTGCTGCGAGCGATCAGTGACACCGCCCACATCGTCCTCGGCCACGGCAGCCACCCGTACCCGGGGTACGCGGAAAGCGCCGACCAGCTGGTCACCTTCCGCGGCTCCTGGTCCGACTACCGCTTCTCGCAGGTCGCCGAGTGGACCGCCGACTACCCGCCCGACCGGTTCTGCCACTTCGTGCACGGCGTGCCCCGGGGCCACCTGGACGAGGCGCTGCGCATCGCCCGCTGGCAAGGAGCGGCGACGATCTACTTCACCGACCGCACCGACGGGGGCGGCCGCGTGGACCCCTGGGAGACGATGCCCGGCTACTGGGACGACATCGTCTCGCGTATCGGAACGGGTGTCTCGGAATGAAGAAGGCCGTGGCAGTGTTACGGGGAGAACAACTGTAGTGATTGACCGACCAACGGAGTCCCCGTGTCGCTGCCACCCCTGGTCGAGCCAGCTCCTGAGCTCACCGTAGACGAGGTCCGCCGGTACTCCCGCCACCTGATCATCCCCGACGTGGGCATGGACGGGCAGAAGCGGCTGAAGAACGCCAAGGTGCTGTGTGTGGGCGCCGGCGGCCTGGGCTCGCCGGCGCTGATGTACCTGGCCGCCGCGGGCGTGGGCACGCTCGGCATCGTGGAGTTCGACGAGGTCGACGAGTCGAATTTGCAGCGCCAGATCATCCACAGCCAGTCCGACATCGGCCGCTCCAAGGCCGAGTCCGCGCGGGACAGCGTCAAGGGCATCAACCCGTACGTGAACGTGATCCTTCACGAGGAGCGGCTGGAAGCCGACAACGTGATGGACATCTTCAGCCAGTACGACCTGATCGTCGACGGCACGGACAACTTCGCGACCCGCTACCTGGTCAACGACGCGTGCGTGCTGCTGAACAAGCCGTACGTGTGGGGCTCGATCTACCGCTTCGACGGCCAGGCCTCGGTCTTCTGGTCCGAGCACGGCCCCTGCTACCGCTGCCTCTACCCGGAGCCCCCGCCCCCCGGCATGGTCCCCTCCTGCGCCGAGGGCGGCGTCCTGGGCGTGCTGTGCGCGTCCATCGGCTCCATCCAGGTCAACGAGGCCATCAAGCTCCTCGCGGGTATCGGCGAGCCGCTGGTCGGCCGCCTGATGATCTACGACGCCCTGGAGATGCAGTACCGCCAGGTCAAGGTCCGCAAGGACCCGGACTGCGCGGTCTGCGGTGAGAACCCGACCGTCACCGAGCTCATCGACTACGAGGCCTTCTGCGGCGTCGTGTCCGAGGAGGCCCAGGCGGCGGCCGCCGACTCCACGATCACTCCCAAGCAGCTCAAGGAGTGGATCGACGACGGCGAGAGCATCGAGATCATCGACGTCCGTGAGCCGAACGAGTACGAGATCGTCTCCATCCCGGGCGCCAAGCTGATCCCGAAGAACGAGTTCCTCATGGGCACCGCCCTCGAGGGCCTCCCGCAGGACAAGAAGATCGTCCTGCACTGCAAGACGGGTGTCCGCAGTGCGGAAGTCCTCGCCGTCCTGAAGTCGGCGGGCTTCGCGGACGCGGTCCACGTCGGCGGCGGCGTCATCGGCTGGGTCAACCAGATCGAACCGCAGAAGCCGGTGTACTGATCGGCGGCCCGGCTGACCACCAAGCCTGAAGAGCCCACGGTTCTGACGTGTTCGGATGCCGTGGGCTTCTGGCGTTGGTGGTCGCCTGTTGCCCTGGTCGCCTGTTGCCCGGGGCGGGTTTACGCGCCGGGGGCGCGGAAGGTGACCTGTCGGCGAGCGGCCTCGTCGATCTCGTCGAGGGTGAGGAGGGGGGTCGCCCGGGTGTGGAGGGCGCCGCTGGCCTTGACGGTGAGGCTGACGGCGGCCATGGAGACCGGGTCGGGGAAGTCGACGAGGATCACGAGGTCGTCCTCCCCGAAGGCGAAGTACATGGCCTCGACCGTTCCGCCGAGGCCGGTGACGACCTGGTCGACGGCGGCGCGGCGGCCGCTCGCGCCTTCCCTGAGCAGACCCTTCGTGCCCTCCGGCGTGTACGTGGCCTGAATGAGGAACTTCGGCATGGGCGTGCTCCCTGACCATCGCTTGTCCGGTATGCAGAACGGCCTTCCCGCCATCGCGTCGCCAGCCACTCACCGAAGGGCTGGATTCACTCGTTGGAAGCCGCGTCCGATGGGCCGCCCGGTAGGTGCTGTGAGCCACGCGGCGGTGGTGGGCATGTGGGCAAGGGGAGAGCGGTACTCGGCTGAGGATCCCGCGGCTTTTCCGTGAGGTACCTCACCACCGACGTTCTTCCCGCGGCCAGGGCCTCCTGCCGACAGGCGGATGCGCGGGCGCGCGGACACACCCCCCTTCACACCGGACAGACCCATCGGCGGCGTCGCCGTCGACGGCAGTGGACCCGCTCCCCGCGGCGACGGACCGACGCCGGTACTCGGCCGCCGCTCAGCGCGGAGTCGGCGGCCGAGTGCCGCGCAGGGCTCAGAACTGGGGTCTCGGCGGCCGAGCGGGGCCTCGCAGGGCTCAGAACTGGGCTTGCGCGGCGAAGCCGGGCCGCGCAAGGGTCACGGCCCTCGTCACGAGCACACCGTGCCGTCCTTCGGCGCCCTCCCGTCGAGCAGATAGGTGTTCACCGCCGAGTCGACGCAGTCGCTGCCGTTGCCGTACGCCCCGTGGCCCTCTCCCTTCCAGGTGAGTTCGATCCCGACGCCCTTGCCCAGTTCGTCGGCCATCCTCCGGGCGCCCTCGTACGGTGTCGCCGGGTCCCCGGTGTTGCCGACCAGCAGGATGGGTGCCGCACCCGGCGCGCCGACCTCTGAGGTGTCGTACTGGCCGGGCACCGGCCAGTCGTGGCACCAGCCGGCCGTGTCCCAGCCGAGGAAGTCCCCGAAGACCGGTGAGATCCGCTCGAACTCGGGCAGCAGCTTCTTCGTCTGCGTGAGCGTGGGCCGTTGCCTGTCGTCCAGGCACGATATGGCCCGTTGGGAGTGGCTCGTCGTGCCGTAGTGCCCCGAGGAGTCCCGCTCGTCGTACTGGTCGGCGAGCGCCAGCAGCTGTGAACCATCGCCCTTTTCCGCCGAGTTGAGCGCACTGGTCAGCCGTGGCCAGCCGGCCTCGCTGTACAGCGGCAGGACGATGCCGGTGACCGCGAGCGTCTGGGTCAGCTTGCGCCCGGACGACGTGGGCAGCGGCTTCGCGTCGATCCGCCTGAGCAGTTCCACGATTTTCCGTGAGCCCTGCTGGGGGTCCTGTCCGGTGGACTTCAGGTAGTCGTCCAGGGCCCGCTGGAAGCCGCGGGCCTGGTTCTGGGCGTGGCCCACCGCGTCGGCGGTCGGGTCGACCACCGCGTCGAGGATCAGCCGGCCGACCCGCTGGGGGAAGAGGTGGGCGTACACACCGCCGAGTTGGGTGCCGTAGGAGATGCCGAAGTAGTGCATCGTCCGATCGCCGAGGACCTGGCGCATCAGGTCCATGTCGCGCGCGGTGTCGGTCGTGGAGACGTGCGCCAGCAGCTTGCCGGCGGCCTTCTGGCATCCCTTGCCGAAGTCGGCGGCGTCCTGCAGGTAGGTCTTCTCCTCGGCAGGGGTGTCCGGAGTGGCGTCGACCTGCTCGGACCTGTCGAGGTCCCGGTCGCTGCGGCAGCGCACGCCCTCGCTGGCGCCGACCCCGCGAGGGTCCCAGCTCACCAGGTCGTAGCGCTCCCGCAGCTTGGAGGCGGTGGCCGCGTAGTACGGCATCATCGACACGCCCGAGCCGCCGGGGCCGCCGAAGTTGAACAGCAGCGAGCCGATCCGGTTGCGTCCGGTCGTCCGTGCGCGGATGAGGGCGAGCCCGATCGTCGTACCGTCCGGCTTCGACCAGTCCAGCGGCACCTTGAGCGTGGTACACCGCCACTCGTCGCCGGGTGCGGCGGAGTCTGCGGTGGCCTTGCAGCGGTGCCAGTCGAGCCGCTGCGAGGTGAGTGAGGAGGGGAGGTCCACCGCGGACGGTGATGCCGATGCGGAACTCGGGCCGTTTTCTCTGGCCGAGCCCGGCCCCTTGCCCTCGTCGTGGTCTCCGCCGGACGAGCCGCCGCCGCATCCGGCCACCAGCAGCGCTGCGGCCGCGGCGGCCGTCCACCGCAGGATTCGCGCCATGTGCACCCCCCTCGCAGGCCCTCCGCGTCGTGCCGCGGCGGGCGCTCACGCCATGGTAGGCGGAGCCGGCACACGCCGTGACGGCCTGTGGATAACCCTCTGACCTGCAATTTTTCAGGGGCGGTGGGGTGTTCTAGGAGCAGACCGTGCCGGTCTTCGGCACCTTCCCGTCCAGCAGATAGCCGTTCACCGCGCTCTGCACGCACTTGTTCTTGCTGTCGTACGCCCCGTGCCCCTGGCCCTTGTACGTCACCTCGACGGCGACGCCCTTGCCGAGCGCGTCCACCATCTTCTTCGCGCCCTCGTACGGGGTGGCGGGGTCGCCGGTGTTGCCGACGACGAGGATGGGCGCCGATCCCGGGGCGCCGACGTCGGGGTGGTCGGCGGCGCCGGGCACGGCCCAGTCGGTGCAGCCGACCATGCCCCAGGCCAGGTAGTCCCCGAACACCGGGGAGGCGGACCGGAAGGCGGGCAGTTTCTGCTGGACGTAGTCCGCGGTGTACCGCGGTTTCTCGTCGGAGCAGTTGATGGCGATGTTGGCCGCGGTGATGTTGCTGTACTCGCCGTTCTCGCTGCGCCCGTTCATCGAGTCGGACAACAGCATGAGGATCTTGCCGTCGCCCTCGTACGCCTGCTGGAGCCCTTCGGTCAGATACTCCCAGAAGTCCTTGGAGTACAGGGACTGCGCGATGCCGTTGGTCGCCGCGGTCTGGGTCAGCTGGCGGGGGAAGACGCCGGGGATCGGCTTCTTCTCCAGGTCCTGGAGCAGTTTGGCGATGCGGTCCTTGACGTCCTGCGCGGTGTTGCCGATCGGGCATTCCGTCTTCTTCGAGGTGCAGTCCTCGGCGAAGTTGTCGAGCGCGAGCTGGAAGCCCTTGGCCTGTCCGAGCGCGCTCTGCTCGGGGTCCTCGCTGGGGTCGACGACGGCGTCGAAGACGGCCCGGCCGACGTTCCTGGGGAACAGGTGGGCGTAGACACCGCCGAGTTCGGTGCCGTAGGAGATGCCGAAGTAGTGCAGCTTGTCGTCGCCGAGGACCTGGCGCATCAGGTCCATGTCACGGGCCGCGTCGGTGGTGCGCACATGCGGCAGGACCTTCTTCGAGTGCTTCTCGCAGGCGTCGTTGAACGTCTTCGTCCGGTCGAGCAGTTGAGTCCGCTCGGTGCTGTTGTCGGGCGTCGCGTCCTGCTGGAAGTACGCGTCGAGCTGGGCGTCGCTCTCGCACTCCACCGGCGCGCTGCGGCCGACCCCGCGCGGGTCGAAGCTCACCAGGTCGTAGCGGGTGTTCAGGGCGGCGTAGTCCGCGCCGAAAGCCGGCAGCGTGGTGACACCGCTGCCGCCGGGGCCGCCGAAGTTGAACACGAGCGAACCGATCCGCTCGCCGGCATTCCCGGTGGCCTTGGCGCGGATCAGGGCGAGACCGATGGTGTCGCCCTTGGGCTTGCTCCAGTCCAGGGGTGCCTTCATGGTGGCGCACTGCCACTTGGCGCCGTCCGGCAGCGGGGACGGGGAGCTGCCGCCGCCCTCCGCCTGGGACGGTGTCGGGCAGTCCTTCCAGTCCAGCTTCTGTGCCGTCAGGTCCCCACCGTCCTTGGCGCCGCCGCTGCATCCGGCCAGCAGGGCGGCCAGCAGCACGGTGCTGGTGGTGAGGGCGGCGGCACACAGCCGGAAGGGGTTGGCCATGTTTCCATCCTGGCGCCGCCCACGCCGGGGCGCGCGGGACGCGGGCCGTCCGAGGTACGACCCTCCGCCCCCGCTACGGAGGCCCGGCTACAGGGCGCCCTTGCGGGTGAGCTGGTTGAAGGTGAGCCAGCCCGGCAGCACCGGCAGCCACAGCGTCAGCAGCCGGAACAGCAGGACGGCCGGTGCGGCCACCTCCTTGGGGAGGCCGACGGCGATCAGACCCAGCGTGAGGCTCGCTTCGACCGCGCCCACGCCACCCGGGGTGGGCGCCGCCGAACCGAGCGCGTTTCCGGCGAGGAAGACCACGGCGACGCTGGCGATGCTCAGCGAGGTCGAGCCGTCACCGAAGGCCCGGATGGAGGCGTCCAGGCACATCACGAAGCAGAAGGTCAGCAGCAGCATGCCGCCGATGCCCGTGACGAGCTTCTGCGGCCGCTGGAGCACGTCGAGCATGCGCGGCACGACACCGGCGAACAGCGACCTCACGCGCGTGACGACGAATTTCCGCAGGAACGGCACCGAGGTCACCACGAGCACCAGCACCGCCACGGTCAGCAGACCCGCGATGACCGTCCGGGACGGCGACAGCGACGGCGTCTTCTCGGTGCCCGTCAGGTAGCCGAAGGACAGCAGCATCAGGATGTGGCAGCCGAGCCCGAACAGCTGTGAGGCGCCGACACTCGCCACCGCGAGGCCCGGGCGCACGCCCTGGCGCTGGAGGAAGCGCGTGTTCAGGGCGACACCGCCGACCGCGGCCGGCGCCACGATCTTCACGAAGGACCCGGCGACCTGGGCCCCCACCGTCCGCAGGAACGGCACCCGCTCCGGCACGAACCCGAGCAGCGCCATCGCCGCGGCCACGTAACTCAGCGCGGAGAACAGCACAGCGGCGATCACCCAGCCCCACTGGGCCTGTGAGAAGAGCGTGCCGAACTCGATGTGGGTGAGCTGCGTCAGCAGGTAGTACGCGCCGATCGCGCCGGCGATGAAGCTCATCAGCGTGCGCGGACGCACCCGCTCCAGGCGGACCGGCTCCACGGGGGCCTGGGGCCTGATCCGCAGCACCTCGTGCCGGATCTGGGTGAGCAGATCCTCTTCGCGGGCCTCATCGAGAGCTTCGTCGATGGCCCGCTTCTCGGCCCGCTGCTCGGCACGGACCGTCTTCTTGTCGGGTTTTTCAAGCACGGGCCCGGTCTCGGAGGCCTCCTCCAGCCGGGCCTGCTTCGCCTGCCGGGACGCCTCCAGCACCGCCTCGCGCTCGCGCTGGGCCCGCTCCCGGCCCAGCCGGCGCAGCGTCGCGCGCGTGGAGCGCGTCAGCGCGATGGGCTGCAGCATCGGCAGGCAGTTGGCGACCGCGTCCGGGCCGAGCACACCGACGGCCGAGGCCACGGCCCGCTCGGCGCCCACCCGCAGGCCGAGCGTGGTGACCAGCTGGGCGACGTCCATGCGCAGCAGCAGGTCGCCGGCCGCGATCTCGCCGCCGCGCAGCTCGGTGAGGATCACCCTGCCGGAACGATCCACCAGAATCGCGTCACCGGCCAGCCTGCGGTGCGCGATGCGCCGGGACTGCAACGCCCGCACCTGGTGCCAGGCGTTGCGCAGCAGGTCGTCGGTGATCTCCTCGTCCGCCAGCGAGTCCAGCGTGCGCCCGCCGGTGTGCTCGTAGACGAGTATCACCGCGTCGGGGCCGAGCTCGGAGGTGGCGATCAGCTTGGGCGCGTTGGCGCCCGCCGCGATCGCCGCGTACGCCAGCAGCGCCTCCTGCTCCAGCGCCTGGCGCAGCGACTGGAGGCTCGAGCGGGTGGCGAAGCCGCGCAGGGTCAGGTTGCGCCAGGCGCGGTAGAAGAAGCCCTGCGCCTGCTGCTCCCGGTCGACGACCGTGACGTCCAGCGGGGGGCCGTCCTCCAGGGTGACGAAATAGCGCCGTCCGCGGTCGCCGTTCTCCGTCTCCACGGCCTCTTCGCGGGCCGCGGCGACGGGGTGGAAGCCGACGTGCCTGAGGCCCGCCATCAGGGTCTGCCCGGTGGGGCGGACGTTGGGCGAGCCGACCGCGTACAGGGTGCCGTAGGCGATGGTCCAGCCGATCAGCACCGTCAGGATGATCGAGAACGGAGTCGTGTAGCCGGTGACCAGCATCGAGAACGCGTCGAGCAGCAGCACGATCCACAGCACCGCGCGCCAGCGGGGTCTGCGGGACATGCCGACGGCCGTCATGTAGGCGATGACGGGCGCGAGATAACCGTGCACGGGGTCGGTCAGGGCGTGGACGTCGCCCGGTGACGGCTGGGTGAGCGCCTCCTGGATGGAGCCCGGGGCGGCTCGGGCGACCCACAGGTCGATGGCGAGGGTCACCCCGTGCGCGAGGACGGCCGCGAGGACGCCGTCGGCGATCCGCAGCCCGTCCCGCTTGATCAGCCGTTCGATCGCGAAGGCGACCGGGACCAGGAGGATCGCGATGCTGGACGCCAGTCCCGCGAACCTGATCAGCAGGTCGGGGGCCTGCCCGGTGCCCTTGTTGATGTCCTGTTCGAGGCCTGAGGTGGTGCCGTGCGCGAACGCGGCGATCGCGAGCAGCACGACGATGGCGAGTACGCCCACGAGCAGTCGCATGAGGTCGGAGGGACGGTGCACGCGCGCGGGGAGCAGCGGCTCGTCGCCCTCGACCTCGTCCGGGTGCGGTTCGCCGTCATGGGCCTCGGAGCCCTCGCCGGGACGCGGGCCCCGGGGGACGTGCGCTCCCCCGGCGGCGTCGGCTTCCTCCCCACGCGCGCGCGTGCCGTCCTCCTGCGCACCGTCGCCCTTGCGCGTGGCACCGGTGTCGTCACGGTCCGTCCCGCCGACGTGGTTCTCGCCTGGCGCCCGGGTGTGGTCCGCACGGGTGTCGTCTTGGCCGGAGCGGGCGGCGTCGGGACGTGCGGAAGCGTCAGGGGTGCCCTCCGCGCCTTCGGGGTGCACGCCCTGCTGCTTCATGGTCTCTTCTTGGTCTCGTATCACCAGTCACCGCCCGCACGATGGTGGCATGCTCCACCGACACACGCGGGCATCAGGGTGCGGATGCGCGGGCGGACAGTCTGCCGGAAGCGCCCGCCCGAGGGCGAGAGTCCCTGTCCGGACTTCGGTGCCGCGTTGTCGGTGGGGTGCGGCAGGATGGGGTGAATGAGCGAGCAGAGCCCTGCCGAGGACACCCGAGAGGGGTACGCCGACACGTTGCCGGAGTACGCCGAGCGGGTCCTGGAGGTCGCCGAGCGGATTCCGCCCGGGCACGTCATGACATACGGCGATGTCGCCGAGTGGCTCGAGGGCGAGAGCGCCGAGCGCCCAGCGCTCCCCGGCGGGAGCGGTGGTGGGCGACGGGTGGGACCGCGCCAGGTCGGCCGGGTGATGGCCCTCTACGGCAGTGCCGTCGCATGGTGGCGCGTGGTGCGCGCCGACGGGGTGCTGCTGCCCGGCCACGAGCTGCGCGCGCTCGCCCACTACCGCGCGGAGGGCACACCGCTGAAGGAGGCGGCCAGGACCACCGAGGGCCATCTGCCGCGGCTCGACATGAGACGGGCTCGATGGGACGGCGGAGCGGGTGCGGAGGGTCACACCTGACAGCTTCCGCCATCGGATGCCGTCGAGGGGACCCTGTGGCCCGTAAGAGGGACATGAGGGACGTCCGTGGCATGACGTACGTTCGTGAGGTGAGGGACCCACGTGACACGAGCGCCGCGAGGGCCGCGAGAGAAGGAGCGGAAGCCATGCTTCCGTCCCATGCGGCGGCGTAGCGTCGGCTGAACGTGTCCCCCTCACCCCGCGGCCACCGCCTCGCACGCGTGACCGCCTGCCCACCAGCACAACCACCAGGACCGGCGAACCACGTGAGCTCCTCTTCCTCCACCAGGCGCCTGCCGCACCCCCCGGTGCGGCAGGGGAACCGTGGCGCTTACCGACTGGTCCGTACCCCGCCGCCCGAGGTGGATCCCCCTCGTCTGGACGCCGCACAGCGCCCCGTGGTTGACCACCGGGGCGGACCGCTGCTCGTTCTCGCGGGTCCCGGCACCGGCAAGACCACCACGCTGGTGGAGTCCGTCGCCACGCGTATCGCCCGGGGCGGCGACCCGGAACGGATCCTGGTGCTGACGTTCAGCCGCAAGGCCGCCGTCGACCTGCGTGACCGCATGGCCCTGCGCATCGGTGCGGCCCGCGCGCCCCGGGCGACCACCTTCCACTCGTACTGCTACGCCCTGGTCCGCGCCCACCAGGACAGCGGCCTGTTCGCGGAGCCGCTGCGCCTGCTCTCCGGCCCCGAGCAGGACGTCACCGTCCGTGGGCTGCTCGCCGGGCAGCCCGAGCTGGAGCGGCTCGGCCTCGCCCACGTGCGCTGGCCGGACGACCTGCGCGCCTGCCTGACCACGCGCGGCTTCGCCGACGAGGTCCGCGCCGTCCTCGCCCGCAGCCGCGAGCTGGGCCTCGGACCGGACGCCCTGGACACCTTCGCGCACCGCATCGGCCGCCCCGACTGGCGCGCGGCCGCGGCCTTCCTCGCCGAATACCTCGACGTCCTCGATCTGCAGGGCGTCATCGACTACGCCGAACTGGTCCACCGCGCGGTGCTGCTCGCCCAGCGTCCCGAGGTCGCAGCGCGGCTCGCCACCCAGTACGACGCCGTGTACGTCGACGAGTACCAGGACACCGACCCCGCCCAGGTGCGGCTCCTGCACGCCCTGGCCGGCGGCGGGCGCACCCTGGTCGCCTTCGGCGACCCCGACCAGTCGATCTACACGTTCCGGGGCGCCGACGTGAACGGCATCCTCGAGTTCCCGGGGGCCTTCCCGCGCGCGGACGGCCGCCCGGCCCCCGTCCAGGTGCTGCGTACCTCCCGCCGCTCCGGGGCCGCACTGCTGGCCGCGACCCGCCTGATCACCCAGCGCATGCCGCTGTCCCGGCTGCCCACCGAGAAGGTCCGCGCCCACCGTGAGCCGACGGCCGTACGGGACGGCGGCCGCGTCGAGGTCTACACGTACCCGACGCCCGGCACGGAGCTGGACAACATCGCCGACATCCTGCGCCGCGCTCACCTGGAGGACGGCGTCGCCTGGAGCGACATGGCCGTCCTCGTGCGCGCCGGCACCCGCACCATTCCGACGCTCCGTCGCGTCCTCACCGCGGCCGGTGTCCCCCTGGACATCGACGGCGACGACCTGCCCCTGCGCCACGAGCCGGCGGTGGCGCCCCTGCTGACGGCACTCAGGGCGGTGGCCAGGGCGGAGTCCGTCCAGCGGCCGGGGCAGGCGGCACCCGGCGGCGCTGAGGAGTCATCGGCAAAGTCCGCCCAGCGGCCGGGTGAGACGGCGCCCGGCGACGAAGAGGGATCACCCGTGGAGGCCGCCAGGCGTCCCGGCGAGTCCGGCGTGTCCGACGAGTCCGAGCAGCCGGCGGCTGCCGAAGCCGACCCTGCGACAGCCGCCGACGAGCCGTCCGCACCGCCGCGGTGGCTCGACGCCGAGACGGCCCTCACCCTGCTCGCCTCCCCCCTCGCCGGCATGGACACCGCCGACCTGCGCCGGCTCGGGCGTGCCCTGCGCGAGGAGGAGCGGGCCGCCGGGAACCCGCTCCCGCCGCCCTCCGACGAACTGCTCGCCCGGGCGCTCGCCGAACCCGAGCGCCTGGTGGCGCACGACCCGGCGTACGCGCGCGGAGCGCAGCGCCTCGGCGCGCTGCTCCGCAAGGCACGCGAGCGCCTGGCCGGCGGCGGTACGGCGGAGGAGGCGCTGTGGGACCTGTGGGAGGGCACGCCGTGGCCCGCGCGTCTGGAGCGGGCCGCCCGGCGCGGCGGAGCGGCCGGCCGCAATGCGGACCGGGACCTGGACGCGGTGTGCGCGCTGTTCGCCACGGCCGCGCGCGCGGAGGAGCGCACCGGAGGCCGCGGCGCCCTGAACTTCCTGGAGGAGATCGAGGCCGAGGACATCGCCGCCGACACCCTCACCCGCCGCGCCGTACGCCCCGACGCCGTCCGTCTGATGACCGCGCACCGTGCCAAAGGCCTGGAGTGGCGGCTGGTGGTCGTCGCCGGCGTCCAGGAGGGTCTGTGGCCCGACCTGCGCCGCCGCGGCTCCCTGCTGGAGGCGGACCGCATCGGCCGTGACGGACTCGCCGAACCGCTCACCCCGGGCGCGCTGCTCGCCGAGGAGCGCCGCCTGTTCTACGTGGCCGCCACGCGCGCGCGTGACCGTCTCGTCGTCACCGCCGTGAAGGCACCGGCCGACGACGGCGACCAGCCCTCCCGTTTCCTGACCGAACTGGGCGTCGAGCCCCGGGACGTCACCGGCCGTCCCCGCCGCCCGCTGTCGGTGGCCGCGCTCGTCGCCGAGCTGCGTGCCACCACCGTCGACCCGCGCGCCTCGGCTCCCCTGCGCCAGGCCGCCGCCCGCCGCCTGGCGAGGCTCGCCGCGCTCGCCGACGAGGACGGCCGCCCCCTGGTGCCGTCCGCGCACCCCTACCGCTGGTGGGGCATGTTCGAGCCGACCGAGAGCAAGGTGCCGCTGCGCCACCGCGACCAGCCCGTCGTGCTCTCCGGCAGCGCCCTCGACCAGCTCGCCAACACGTGCTCCCTGCAGTGGTTCCTGGGCCGCGAGGTGAAGGCCGACGCGCCCGCCACCACCGCCCAGGGCTTCGGCAACGTCGTCCATGTCCTCGCCGACGAGGTCGCCTCCGGCCGCACGCCCGCCGACCTCGACGTACTGATGGAACGCCTGGAGTCGGTGTGGAACGCGCTCGCCTTCGACGCGCCCTGGAAGTCGGCGCAGGAGAAGGAGAACGCGCGCGTGGCGCTCGAACGCTTCCTGAACTGGCACGTCCTGGACCGCACCGGCCGCACCCCGGTGGCGAGCGAACAGGACTTCGACATCACCCTCGAAGCCGGCGACTACCAGGTCCGCATCCGCGGCCAGATGGACCGCGTCGAGACGGACGCCGAGGGCCGCGCCTATGTCGTGGACTTCAAGACCGGCAAGCAGGCGCCCAGCGCAGCCGACGTGGCCCGCCATCCCCAGCTCGCCGTCTACCAGCTCGCCGTACGTGAAGGCGCCGTCGACACCGCCTTCGACGGCGTACGACCCGAGCCCGGCGGCGCCGAACTGGTGCACCTCAGGCAGGGCGCGACCAAGCGGGACGGCGGCGAGGACCTGCCCAAGGTGCAGGCCCAGGAGCCACTGGCCGGGCAGTGGGTCGGCGAGCTGCTGGCCACCGCAGCCGGAAAGGTCCTCGACGAGCAGTTCACCCCCACCACCGGCCAGCACTGCACCCACTGCGCGTTCCGCGCCTCCTGCGGCGCACGACCCGAGGGCCGGCAGGTGGTCGAGTGACCCGGCCAGGGTGACGTACCGCACCCCACCCGCTGACCTGCGTTTCTGCCGCCCCGGGCGGTTGATCCGGACTCGACTGTCAGTGCCCGCCGCTAGCCTCTGACGACATGCCCGCCCGTATCAGCGACCCCGAGCAGCTCAAGGAGCTCCTCGGCATCCCGTTCACCCCGGAGC
Organism: Streptomyces sp. NPDC007905; assembly: GCF_042959345.1. NCBI lineage: Bacteria > Bacillati > Actinomycetota > Actinomycetes > Kitasatosporales > Streptomycetaceae > Streptomyces > Streptomyces sp. NPDC007905. The sequence continues at coordinate 111,334 of NZ_JBIBKS010000006.1, forward strand.
AGACGGCCTGCATCACCGCGCCGCCCGCGCCGCAGGTGATCGTGGCCGGAGCCGGGTCGGGCAAGACCACCGTGATGGCGGCCCGCGTGGTCTGGCTGGTCGGCACCGGCCAGGTCGCCCCCGAACAAGTCCTCGGCCTGACCTTCACCAACAAGGCCGCGGGCGAACTCGCCGAACGCGTCCGCAAGGCACTGATCAAGGCCGGCGTGACCGACCCCGAGGCCCTCCCGACACCCGGCCACCACCCCTCAGCGACAGCGCTTGGCACCGGCCCCTCCTGGCCGGACCCGGACAATCCGCCCGGCGAGCCGGTCATCTCGACGTACCACGCCTTCGCCGGCCGCCTGCTGACCGACCACGGCCTGCGCATCGGCCTGGAGCCCACCTCCCGGTTGCTGGCCGACGCCACCCGCTACCAGCTCGCCGCGCGCGTCCTGCGCGAGGCCCCCGGCCCCTACCCGGCGCTGACCCGCTCCTTTGCCGACCTCGTCAGCGACCTGCTGGCCCTCGACTCCGAACTCGCCGAACACCTCGTGGCCCCCGCGGAGCTGCGCGCCTGGGACGCGGGCCTGCTGCGCACCCTGGAGGGCGCCAAGCTCACCAACGCCGATCTGCGCAAGGTTCCCGACACCGCCGCCGCCCGCCGCGAGCTCGCCGACCTCGTCGTGCGCTACCGGGCCGCCAAACGCGAACGGGACCTGCTCGACTTCGGCGACCAGATCGCCCTGTCCGCCCGTCTCGCCGGCGTCCCCGACGTGGGGCGGCTGATGCGCGAGGAGTTCCGCGTGGTGCTCCTGGACGAGTACCAGGACACCTCCGTCGCCCAGCGCGTCCTGCTGTCGGGCCTGTTCGGCGGCGCCACGGGCCACCCGGTGACCGCCGTCGGCGACCCCTGCCAGGCCATCTACGGCTGGCGCGGCGCCTCCGTCGCCAACCTGGACGACTTCCCCGAGCACTTCGCCCACGCCGACGGCCGCCCCGCCACCCGCCAGGCCCTCAGCGAGAACCGCCGCAGCGGGGGCCGCCTCCTCGACCTCGCCAACGGCCTCGCCGAGCCGCTGCGCGCCATGCACGCCGGCGTGGAGGCCCTGCGCCCGGCAGCCGGCGCCGAACGCGACGGCACGGTCCGCTGCGCCCTGCTGCGCACCCACGCCGAGGAGATCGACTGGATCGCCGACTCCATCGCCCACCTCGTGCGCACCGGCAAGGCCCCCGGCGAGATCGCCGTACTGTGCCGCACGGCGACCGATTTCGCCGAGATCCAGGGCGCGCTCGTCACCCGCGACATCCCCGTGGAGGTCGTCGGCCTCTCCGGGCTGCTGCACCTGCCCGAGATCGCCGACCTCGTCGCCGTCTGCGAAGTCCTCCAGGACCCCGGCGCCAACGCCTCCCTGGTCCGCCTGCTGACCGGCCCGCGCTGGCGCATCGGCCCCCGCGACCTCGCCCTCCTCGGCCGCCGCGCCCGCCTGCTGGTCGCCCACGCGCGCGTGGACGACACCGACGACCCCGACCGCCGGCTCGCCGAGGCCGTCGAAGGAGTCGACCCGTCCGAGGTGATATCGCTCGCGGACGCCCTGGACACCTTCCTGGAATCGCCCCTGAACGACGGCGACGGCGACGACGACGGGCTGCCGTTCTCCCCGGACGCGCGCGTGCGCTTCGCCCGCCTGGCCGCCGAACTGCGCGAGCTGCGCCGCTCCCTGTCCGACCCGCTCATGGACGTCCTGCACCGCGTCCTCGCGGTCACCGGCCTGGAAGTCGAGCTGTCGGCGTCCCCGCACGCGCTCGCCGCGCGCCGCCGCGAGACCCTGTCCAACTTCCTCGACATCGCCGCCTCCTTCGCGGCCGGCGACGGCGAGGCCACGCTGCTGGCCTTCCTCGGCTTCCTGCGCACCGCCGCCCAGTACGAGAAGGGCCTCGACAACGCCCTGCCCGGCGGCGAGAACACCGTCAAGGTCCTCACCGCGCACAAGTCCAAGGGCCTGGAATGGGACGTCGTCGCCGTCCCCGGGCTCGTCACCGGCACCTTCCCCAGCGCCCAGGGCCGCGAGAAGTGGACCGCGCAGGCCAAGGTGCTGCCGCACGCCCTGCGCGGAGACACCGACACCCTGCCCGACATCGACTCCTGGGACTCCCGGGGCATGAAGGCCTTCCACGAGGCCATGAAGGAGCACCAGCACACCGAGGAACTCCGCCTCGGCTACGTCACCTTCACCCGCCCGCGCTCCCTCCTCCTCGGCTCCGGCCACTGGTGGGGACCCAGCCAGAAGAAGCCACGCGGCCCCTCCGACTTCCTCCAGGCCCTCCACGACCACTGCGCCGCCGGGTACGGCGAGATCGAGGCGTGGGCCGACGAGCCCGCCCAGGACGAGGAGAACCCGGCCCTGCACACGGCCACCGCCGACCAGGTGTGGCCCCTGCCCCTGGACGACGCGGCCCTCGCCCGCCGCCGCGCGGCCGCCGAGACCGTCCTCACCCACCTGGACGCCCTGGCCGCCCGGCAGGACGGCCGCCCGCCCGCCACCCACGACCCCGCCGCCTTCGACGACCCGGACTGGCCCGCGCCGCCGGACGAAGACGACCCCGACCGGCCCGCCCCGACGGACAGCGACGACCCGTACGGCGAAGAGCTGCCGTACGACGAGGAGCCCCCCTACGGCGATCCGTGCGGCGATGACCCCTCCGACAAGGACCCGCACGAGGAGGAGTTCCCGTACGACGCCGGCGCCGCGTACCCGGACGAGCCCGCCGACTGGGACTCCTGGACCGACGAGCGGCCCACCGTCCCGCACCAGGCGCCCTCCCCGGCCGAGCCCGCCCACCGCGGTCGGCCCACCCACCGCCGAGAACCGCAGCCCGCCTCGCCCCTCACGCCCGAGGAGGCCCGCACCATCGCCTCCTGGGACCGCGACCTCGACGCACTCACCGGCGAGCTGCTGCGCACCCGGCAGAGCGTCACCGACGTCCCCCTGCCGGCCACGCTGACCGCGTCCCAGCTGCTGCGTCTCGCCGAGGACCCGGACGGGCTCGCACAGGAACTCGCACGCCCCATGCCGAGCCCCCCGCAACCCGCCGCACGCCGAGGCACCCGCTTCCACGCCTGGGTCGAGACACGCTTCGAGGAACTGACGCTGCCCATGCTGGAACCGGACGAGCTGCCCGGCAGCGACGCCGAGATCGCCGACGAACGCGACCTCGAAGCCCTCAAGGAGGCCTTCGAACGCACCGAGTACGCCCACCGCACCCCGTACCGGATCGAATCCCCCTTCCAGCTCACCCTCGCCGGCCGGGTCGTACGCGGCCGTATCGACGCCGTCTACAAGAACGGCGACGGCGACACGGCGACCTACGAGATCCTCGACTGGAAGACCAGCCGCACCCGCACCGCCGACCCGCTCCAGCTCGCCGTATACCGGCTGGCCTGGGCCGAGCAGCAGGGCGTGCCGCCCGAGTCGGTCACGGCCGCCTTCCTGTACGTGCGCAGCGGTGAGGTCGTACGCCCCCCGGGCCTGCCGGACCGGGCCGCCCTGGAACGGCTGCTCACAGGTGACCTCCCGGGGGACGCCGAAACGGCGCGTGGGGGAGCCCACGTGTGACGAACCGCCCGCCGAGGATGCCGGTGCGGGCCGATAGGCTCGTGAGCATGAGCCAGACCCCGGACAGCGCCGTCCGCGCGTACATCGAGCAGCACCGCGCCGCCTTCCTCGACGACCTCGCCGCATGGCTGCGCATCCCCTCCGTGTCGGCCCAGCCCGACCACGCGCCCGACGTACGGCACAGCGCCGACTGGCTCGCCACCAAGCTGAAGGAGACCGGCTTCCCGACCGCCGAGGTCTGGCCGACCCCGGGCGCCCCGGCCGTCTTCGCCGAATGGCCCTCCGGCGACCCGGACGCGCCCACCGTCCTCGTCTACGGCCACCACGACGTGCAGCCAGCCGCCCTCGAGGACGGCTGGGACAGCGACCCCTTCGAGCCCGTGGTCCGGGACAACCGCCTCTACGCGCGCGGGGCCGCCGACGACAAGGGCCAGGTGTTCTTCCACACTCTCGGCGTCCGCGCCCACCTCGCCGCCACCGGCTTGACCGCCCCCGCGGTCAACCTGAAACTGCTGATCGAGGGCGAGGAGGAGTCCGGCTCCCCGCACTTCCGGGCCCTCGTCGAGGAGCGCGCCGACCGGCTCGCCGCCGACGCCGTGATCGTCTCCGACACCGGCATGTGGTCCGAGGACACCCCGACCGTCTGCACCGGCATGCGCGGCCTCGCCGAGTGCGAGATCCGGCTCCACGGCCCCGACCAGGACATCCACTCCGGTTCCTTCGGCGGCGCCGTCCCCAACCCGGCCACCGCCGCCGCCCGTCTGGTCACCGCCCTGCACGACGAGCACGCGCGGGTGGCCGTTCCCGGCTTCTACGACGGCATCGTGGAGCTGACCGACCGCGAACGCGCACTGCTCGCCGAGCTCCCGTTCGACGAAGACCGGTGGCTGCGCACCGCCAAGTCGTACGCCACCCACGGCGAAGCCGGGCACACCACCCTGGAGCGCATCTGGGCCCGCCCGACCGCCGAGGTCAACGGCATCGGCGGCGGCTACCAGGGCCCCGGCAGCAAGACGATCATCCCCTCCTCGGCCATGGTGAAGCTGTCCTTCCGGCTGGTCGCGGGCCAGGACCCCGACCACATCGAGAAGGCCGTCCGCGCCTGGGCCGCCGAGCAACTGCCCGCCGGGATCACGCACGAGATCAGCTTCGGCTCCGCCACCCGCCCGTGCCTGACCCCGCTCGACCACCCCGCGCTGCAGTCCGTGGTCCGCGCCATGGGCCGTGCCTTCCAGAGCCAGGTCCGCTTCACCCGCGAGGGCGGCTCCGGCCCCGCCGCCGACCTCCAGGAGGTCCTCGGCGCCCCCGTCCTCTTCCTCGGCATCTCCGTCCCTTCCGACGGCTGGCACGCCCCGAACGAGAAGGTCGAACTCGACCTGCTCCTCAAAGGCGTCGAAACCAGCGCCTACCTGTGGGGTGACCTCGCCGAGAACTGGCGTCACGCCCCCTGACCGGACGGCACCGTACGGGACGGCACCGCGCGCGGGGCACACTGGAGGAACCGCCCGCACGCCCCGGCCCGCTGCCCGCCCGCCCCACGTCCCGCCGAACCGCCCGCTGAACGAACCGTTCCACTGGGGGAGTTGGAAGCACCCGTGACCACCTGGACCGACCACACCGCCGACCGACCCATCTCGCTGACCGCCCCGAGCGGCATCGACCGCGCCGCCCACCACCGGCTCGACGAGGCCTGGCTCGCGGCGGCGTGGAGCCACCCCACGACCCGCTGCTTCGTGGTCTCCGGCGGCCAGGTACTCATCGACGAGACGCCCGACGGCCGGACCGAACTCGTCATGACCCCCTCCTTCGAGGCACCACTCACCGAGGCCCACCGCTACTTCCTCGGCATCGACGACGACGGCGTCAGCTACTTCGCGCTCCAGAAGGACTCGCTGCCCGGCCGCATCGACCAGTCCGCACGCCCCGCAGGCCTGCGCGAGGCCGGACTGCTGCTCTCACCGCGCGACGCGGGCCTCATGGTGCACGCCGTCGGCCTGGAGAACTGGCAGCGCACCCACCGCTTCTGCTCCCGCTGCGGCGAGCGCACCGGCATCGCCGCCGCCGGCCACATCCGCCGCTGCCCCGCCTGCGGCGCCGAGCACTACCCGCGCACCGACCCCGCCGTGATCATGGCCGTCACCGACGAGGACGACCGCATCCTGCTCGGCCGCCAGGTCCACTGGCCCGAGGGCCGCTTCTCCACCCTCGCCGGCTTCGTCGAACCCGGCGAGTCCATCGAGCAGTCGGTACGCCGCGAGGTCTTCGAGGAGGCCGGCATCACCGTCGGCCCGGTCGAGTACGTGGCCAGCCAGCCCTGGCCCTTCCCCTCCAGCCTCATGCTGGGCTTCATGGCCCGCGCCACCTCCACCGACATCAACGTCGACGGCGACGAGATCCACGAGGCCCGCTGGTTCTCCCGCGAGGACCTGCACGCGGCCTTCGAGTCCGGCGAGGTGCTGCCCCCGTACGGAATCTCCATCGCCGCCCGGCTGATCGAGATGTGGTACGGCAAACCGCTGCCGACGAGGAGCTTCGTCTGAGGCGCCACGGGTGACCCCCGACCCGTACTGGAACCACAACGTCCACTACCACCGGGCCGTGCTCGCCGCCGTACCCGACCACTGCCGCACAGCCCTGGACGTCGGGTGCGGCGACGGCCTGCTCGCCCGCAAGCTCGCCACCAGGGCGCGGACGGTGACGGGCGTCGACCGCTCCCCGGAAATGATCCGGCTGGCCCGCGAGCAGCAGCCCCCGAACGTCACCTTCCTGGAGGCGGACTATCTCCAGGAGCCCTCGCTCCCCGCGGGAACGTACGACTTCGTCAGCGCCGTCGCCGTCGTCCACCACACCCGCTTCGAGGACGCGGTGGACCGTCTCACCCGGCTGGTCGCCCCCGGCGGCCGCCTCATGATCGTCGGCCTGGCGTCCAACCACACCCTCATCGACTGGGTCGTCAGCGGCTGCGGGCTGCCCGCGAGCAGGTTCCACGCACTCCTACGCGGCGGCAAACGCGCCCCCGCCGACATGCCGACCCAGGACTCGGGCATGCACTGGGGCGAGGTCCGCGCGGCCGCCCGCCGACTCCTGCCCGGCTGCCGCTTCAGGCGCCGCCTGCTGTGGCGCTACACACTGGTGTGGGACAACACACAAGAAAGCGGCCCCTGAGGCATCCACAGCCTCAGAAGCCGCCTTTCCCGCAAGCTCCGACCGACCTGCTACGCGGCAAGCTTCTGCTTCACCTGGGCCAGCGACGGGTTCGTCAGCGTGGAACCGTCAGCGAAGAGCACGGTCGGGACCGTCTGGTTTCCGCCATTCGCCTTCTCCACGAAAGCGGCGGAATCCGGGTCCTGCTCGATGTTGATCTCGGTGTAGGCGATGCCCTCGCGGTCCATCTGGCTCTTCAGCCGACGGCAGTACCCACACCAAGTCGTGCTGTACATCGTCACAGTGCCCTGCATGTCTCTCGCGCTCCTCAGGCAGCTCGGGGAAGGTCGTCCAGCAGCAGAACACAAGAAGGGCCGCCCCGCATTCCCGCCCGGGGTATCCGGCCCCGGACCTGTGACGCCCGCCGTACCCGCCCGGCTGGGACGCCCGACCCCCCCTGACGCCTGCCGCATTAATACGACCGCGCGTGCCCGCCTGTGGACAACCGACACAGCAGCCCCGGGCGACCTGGCAGCATGGCCATGTGACAGCAGCAACGCACTCCACCCTCTTCCCGCAGGTACCCGGCTCGGCCGACGCGGTGCTCGAAGGGCTCGACCCCGAGCAGCGCGAGGTGGCCACCGCCCTGCACGGCCCGGTGTGCGTCCTGGCCGGAGCCGGCACCGGAAAGACCCGGGCGATCACCCACCGCATCGCCTACGGAGTGCGCGCCGGCATCCTCCAGCCCTCCAGCGTGCTCGCCGTCACCTTCACCAACCGCGCCGCCGGCGAGATGCGCGGCCGCTTGCGCCAGCTCGGCGCCCACGGCGTACAGGCCCGCACCTTCCACTCCGCCGCACTCCGCCAGCTCCAGTACTTCTGGCCGAAAGCAGTCGGTGGCTCCATGCCCCGACTCATCGACCGCAAGATCCAGCTCGTCGCCGACGCCGCCGCCACCTGCAACCTCCGCCTCGACCGCAGCGAGCTACGCGACGCCACCGCCGAGATCGAATGGTCCAAGGTCACCCAGACCGTCCCCGCCGACTACCCGTACGCGGCTGCGAAGGCCGGCCGCGAGGCCCCACGCCACCCCGCCGAGATCGCCCACCTCTACGCCGCCTACGAAGACCTCAAGCGCGACCGCGCCGTCATCGACTTCGAGGACGTCCTCCTGCTGACCGTCGCCGTCCTCCAGGACCGGCACGACATCGCCGAACAGGTCCGCGCCCAATACCAGCACTTCGTCGTGGACGAATACCAGGACGTCAGCCCCCTCCAGCAGCGCCTCCTCGAACTCTGGCTCGGCGACCGGGACAGCCTCTGCGTCGTCGGCGACGCCAGCCAGACCATCTACTCGTTCACCGGAGCAACGCCCGACCACCTCCTCGACTTCCGCGTCCGCCACCCCGGCGCCACCGTCGTCAAACTCGTCCGCGACTACCGCTCCACCCCCCAGGTCGTCCACCTCGCCAACGGCCTGCTCGCCCAAGCCAGCGGCCGCGCCGCCGACCACAGGCTGGAACTCGTCTCCCAACGCCCCCCGGGTCCCGCGCCCGTCTACACCGAATACACCGACGAGCCCGCCGAGGCCGAAGGCGCCGGCCGCCGCATCCGCGAACTCATCGACGCCGGCACCCCCGCCGCCGAGATCGCCATCCTCTTCCGCACCAACTCCCAGTCCGAAACCTACGAACAGGCACTCGCCGACGCCGGAGTCCCCTACCAGCTGCGCGGCGCCGAACGCTTCTTCGACCGCCCCGAAGTCCGCAAAGCAGGCATCGCCCTGCGCGGCGCGGCCCGCTTCGGCGGCAACGACTCCCTCCTCGACGACGCCGTCGACCTGCCCTCACAAGTACGCGCCGTGCTCTCCGGAGAGGGCTGGACCAGCGAGCCCCCCGCCGGCTCCGGCGCCGCCAGAGAACGCTGGGAATCACTCGCCGCCCTGGTCAACCTCGCCCACGACTTCACCACCGCCCACCCCAGGGCCACCCTCGGCGACTTCGTCGCAGAACTCGACGAACGAGCAAACGCCCAGCACGCCCCGACCGTCCAGGGCGTCACCCTCGCCTCCCTGCACGCGGCCAAAGGCCTCGAGTGGGACGTCGTCTTCCTGGTCGGCATCGCCGAGGGAATGGTGCCCATCACCTACGCCAAGACCGACGAACAAATCGAGGAAGAACGCCGCCTCCTCTACGTCGGCGTGACCCGCGCCAGAGAACGGCTCCACCTCTCCTGGTCCCTGTCACGCGCACCCGGAGGCCGCCCAAGCCGCAGGCCCAGCCACTTCCTCGACGGCCTGCGCCCCGGCTCGACCGCCACCGTCGGCCGCACCGGCCCCGCGTCCGCCGGCGGCATCGAGCGCGGCACCCTCGCAGGCACTCCCGCCACTCCCCGGCGCACCCAACGCACCCCCGCCCGCTGCCGCGTCTGCGGCCGCACCCTCACCGACGCCGGCGCGATGAAACTGATGCGCTGCGAGGACTGCCCCTCCGACATGGACGAAGGCCTCTACGAACGGTTGCGCGCATGGCGCGCCATCCAGGCGGAGCGCAGCGGGCAACCCGACTTCTGCGTCTTCACCGACCGGACCCTGATGGCCATCGCCGAAGCCCGGCCCGGCACCCCGGCCGAACTCTCCCGCATCCCCGGCGTCCTGAGCCGCAAGCTGCAACGCCACGGAGCCGACATTCTGGCCATCTGCGCAGGCCATGAGGCCGACCAAGACGACGAGGACGACTGACACGAACTCGTCGAAAAAATAGTTTGCGCATGCCCCAGCAATCCCCATAGGTTCTAGGCACGGAAACAGCGCCTTCTCGGAGGCCCTGATTCCGTGTTGTACTTGCATATCCGAACGGACTGGATCACCCCAGTCCCCCAGACGCCGAGAGGAGGCGAGTCCAGTGATCAGCATCAACACCAGCACCATCAACACGGCCAAACTGACCGATCGCTCGGCCGTCTCCACGTGCATGCTCGGCGCCTCCACCCAGGGCACCGGTCTGTCCGGCATTCGTGCCGACCGTCCGGCGTCCTCCCTGTCTCCTGCGGGCCTTCCCGTCCGCGAGCGCAATGAGCGACCGAGCAAGGCACTGGAAGCGGTAGCGGCACAGGCACATGCCTATGCCTTTGCGGCGGCCGGTGCCGGATTCCGGAAGCAGACGACGCAGCACCACCTGATGTGGGCCTTCCGTGGGCCAGAACCCTGGAGTGATCCAGCCTGATCGCCGATCAGGCCGGCGCCTTCAGGGCCGCGGAACCCCATCCGGGATCCGCGGCCCTTCTGTTTGCCCCGAACGGGGACGACAGAGCGAAGGGGCCTCGGGACAAGAAAAGAACCCGGTACCAAGCCGACACCGGTCAACCGGCCGGACCGACCAGACGAGGAAGACCACCCGTGCAACTCGAAGCGCACGCCCCGTCCGTACCGCCTTCGCAAACGATCCCCCCGCCCGGCCTCACGGAGGACTCCACCTTGACCCCCCTCACCGCGCTCACCGCGCTCGACGACGCCATCGAGAACCTCGGCGTACCCGTCCCCTGCCGTTCCTACGACCCCGAGGTCTTCTTCGCCGAGTCGCCGGCCGACGTCGAGTACGCCAAGTCGCTCTGCCGCACCTGCCCGCTGATGGAGGCCTGCCTCGCCGGCGCCAAGGAGCGGCGTGAGCCCTGGGGCGTCTGGGGTGGCGAGCTGTTCATCCAGGGTGTCGTCGTCGCCCGGAAGCGGCCCCGTGGCCGCCCGCGCAAGAACCCGGTCACAGCATGAACACCGCAGGAACGATCGACCGCCCCCTCACGCACGACCCCAAGAAGCAGGCCCCGATGAAGCCGTCCACCCGCGAGCCCGAAGGCTCCGCAACCCAAGACTTCACCACCAGCGGCGCGACCGACTCGCGTCAGAACAGGACCCGAGAGATGCAACTCATCCCAGAAGCCCTGGCACGTGCGCATATGCAGGAGCGCCTGCATGAGGCCGAGCAGGAGCGCCGGGCCGTGCGCCTGGTGACCGCCCGGCGCATGCAGCGCCGGGCGGAGCGCGCCTCGATGCGCGCCCGCCGCGCGCTGGCCATGGCCGTCATGCAGTAACGATCACACCTGAGAAGCGGTGGCCTCCCGGCCCAGGGAGGCGAAGCCTCCCCGCGGGGGCCGGTCCGACCGAACGGACCGGCCCCCGCGGTGCGTTGTGCACGGCGATCCACCGGCCGGGGAGTTATCGTCGGCGGGTGACGAGTCTTCCCGCAGGAAGTGATCAGGGCGGCTCCACCACGGAGGCCCGCCCCCATGTGTGCGCCCGCTGTGGCACCCCCGCCGGCGGCTCCCAGCCGGCCACCTGGACCTGCTCCGTGGAGAACGGCGTCCGCCAGTACTTCTGTGACGTCTGCTCCCGGGACAACCTGCGAGCCATCGAGGGGCGGCTGGACTCGGCCTGGTGGTGAGAACGCTTCTCGAGGCCCCTCCCCATCCCCTCCCCCCACCCCTCACAGCCTCACGGCCGTGCCTGTCGCAACCTCACGGCCCGTGCCTCTCACAACGTCATGGCAGCCCGGATCACGCCTCCGCCGCCGGTTCCTCCTCGGTCGGCTCGTCCTCGGGCGCGAAGCTCAGGTCGTCATCGGCCACGAACCCGGGCAGCCATTCCTCCAGTTCCTCGCGCAGCCGCACCGTGGCACCCAGCTGGCACAGCACGCCGATCGTGCTGAGTGTCACCCGGTGTATCAGCAGATAGGCCGGCGGCAGGTTGAGCTGCTTGCCCAGCTGGTAGGCGGGGGAGCGCGGGTCGGCGATGCGGGCTGCCTGGCTGCGCATCCACGAGCGGGTGAAGGTGAACGCCTCGACGCGGGCCGGCTCGATGATCGGCAGCAGATAGTCGAGGACGGCGTCGGGGTCCAGCTCTATGGACTCCTTGACGAATCCCTCCGCGCACAGCAGCTCGTAGACCGTCTCCGCCTCGCCGTCCAGGGTCATCCGCAGCGAGGTCCCGATCGGTGTGGGCAGGCCGCCCGGGAGCCGGTCGACCGTGCCGAAGTCCAGGACGCCCAGCCGCCAGTCGTCGTCGCCCTCCGGGCCGCCGGGCAGTAGACGGAAGTTGCCCGGGTGCGGATCGGCGTGCAGCAGGCCGGTGCGAGCAGGTCCCGAGAAGAGGAAGCGGGCCAGGAGCTGTCCGGCGCGGTCGCGCTGCTCCTGGGTGCCGTCGGTGATGATCTCGGACAGCGGGATGCCGTCGATCCACTCCGTGACCAGGACCTGATCGCACTGGTGCACCACTACCGGGACCACCACGTCCGGGTCGTCCGTGAACTCCTCCGCGTGTGCCGCCTGGGCCTGGGCCTCCAGCGCGTAGTCCAGCTCCTCGGAGACGCGGTCCCGCATCTCGGCGATCAGCGGCTTGATGTCCATGCCGGGAATGAGCGGCCCCAACAGCCTTGCGAAGCGACTGAGTTGGGTCAGGTCGGACAGCAGCGCCTCGCCCGCACCCGGGTACTGGACCTTGACCGCGACCTCGCGGCCGTCTTGCCACACCGCCCGGTGGACCTGGCCGATGGAGGCCGCGGCCGCCGGCTTGTCCTCGAACTCCAGGAACAGGTCCCGCCAGTCCGCTCCCAGCCGCTCCTCGAGCACCGCGTGGACCGTGCGGGTCGGCATCGGCGGGGCCGCGTCCTGGAGCTTGGTCAGCGCCGCGCGGTAGGGGCCGGCGACCTCCTCCGGCAGGGCGGACTCGAAGACGGACAGGGCCTGCCCGAACTTCATGGCGCCGCCCTTCAGCTCCCCGAGGACCTTGAACAGTTGTTCCGCCGTGCGCTGCTGCAGTTCCCGGCCGACGATCTCCGCGGACTCGCCCACGATCCGCTTGCCCAGCCCCCAGGTCGCCCGGCCGGCGAAGCCGAGCGGGAGCGCGGCGAGCTTGGCGGTCCGGGTGACCGCCTTCCGGGGAAGATCAGACATGCGCCCTCCAAGTCCCAGTCGGCCGCTCCGCGCCTGCCTGGTGTCGTCGCTCGGTGTGCGGCCGTTGCACCGCCATTGTCTCCCGCGGCTCCCCATCCGTTGAGGAGTGCTCCTCATTACCTCTCTCCGCAGCCCCGCACGCGCATGCCGGGTGTGGCCACACGGGCCGGGAATGCCAGGTCAGACCTGGTAGGGAGGCCTCCCAGCGGGCGCCCGCGCTGGACGGTGACTCACCGTCGAGGAAGGCGAGGACGTGTGCTGCGGCCAGTCCCGCGACCGCCGTGGCGAGGGCGAGGTCGCAGGCCCCCACCCGACGGGCCTGACCGGAGCGCCACTGGGCGACCAGGCGGGGCCAGGCCGGGTCCCGGTCCGTGCGGTCCTGGTGCAGGCAGCCGGCGCAACTGGTCTCGCCGGGCAGGACGAGGGGCCCGACGACGCCGGTTGCCTCGACGACACCCGCGTACAGGTGAGGGGTTCCCGAGGCCATGAGCGGTTCGGCGGCCAGCGGGTCCGGTGTGTGCACGGCGACATCGTCCCGGGGGGCGAGGATCACCAGGGAGAGCCCGGGATTCTCCGTCGGGACACTGGTGGGGCCAGTGGGTCCGGTGGGTTCGGTGGGCCCGGTGGGCCCGGTGGGCCCGGTGGGCCCGGTGGGGCGACTGCGGCGGCGTGGGCGGCCGGGGGCTGCGCGGCGGACGGCTGCCCGTGCCGCCTCGTCCCGGCGCTCGCGGAGCGACTCGGCGGGCAGCCCGCCCGGGGCCACGTCCCACGGCTCGACGCGCCCCACGTCGCGCACGTCGACCTCGCCGACGCCCGCGCCGGACAGGACCGAGGCCAGCAGGGCTCCGACCCGTCCCGCACCTCGTACCTGGACCCGCAGTGCACGACGGGCCGCGAGCCGGGCGAGGGCGCCGCCGGGCCCGGGTGTGGTCAGGGACAGCGAGGCGAGGTCGGGGCGCAGCCGCTCCAGGACGTCTGTTTTCTCCCGCAGCGCGTCCGCGGCCGGTCCGCCTCCGCGCGTGTCGTCGAGCAGGCCCGCGTGGGCCAGCCGCTCCACCAGGGTGTCGACGTGGTGGTCCGGCAGGTCCATGCGCCGGCCCTCCTCACGTAGCAGCGGCAGTCCGCGGGTGCCGTTGAGCAGTTCCAGGAAGCTGCCCGTGGCCGTGTCCATCGGCCCCAGTGTCATCGCGTGTGCCGGAGTCATTCCGAACTGCACGGTGTTGAGGTCGCGCCAGCCGCGCCGTAGCGCGGGCTTCACCATCGGATGCATGTCAGGTCCCCGTATGCGTCGAATTCCCATGAAACGCCCGTTGAGTCACGGGATGCCCCGTCGTCGAGAGCTGGTCATGCTCCGCCGACGGATTCCAGAATGCCGGGCTGCGGTGGAGGGTGCCGGAAGTTGTCCACAGGCGGGGGGTGATCGTCGTATAAGTCAGTCAGGCCAGTCGGGCATATCGGTCGTACAAATCAGACGCACGGTGGGCATCGGCATCGAACCGTCCCGGAGCCGGGACTTCGGCCCTGTCCAGCGGGTAACGTCGGGGCGTGCCCGCCGACCCACTGCACCGCGCCGGAAAGCCACAGCGCAGCATGACGAGCCAGCCGCCGAGCAGCTCGGGGGCGAGCGCGATCGAGGTCCGCAGGAGTACCCGGCGCCGCCGTACCGTCTCCGCGTACCGCGAGGGCGATCGCACTGTCGTGCTCATCCCCGCCCGGATGTCCGAGGCGGAGGAGCAGCGCTGGGTGAGCGTCATGCTCGACAAACTCGCCGCCCAGGAGAGCAAGCGGATGCTGGGCGACGCCGAGCTGACCGAGCGCGCCGGGCGGCTGTCGGCCCAGTACTTCGGCGGCCGGGCACGCCCCGCCTCGGTGCGCTGGGTCACCAACCAGAACACCCGCTGGGGTTCGTGCACCCCGGCCGAGGGCAGCATCCGTCTCTCGCACCGGCTGCAGGGGATGCCGGAGTATGTCGTCGACTACGTCCTCTGCCACGAGCTGGCGCATCTGCTGGTGCCCGGTCACGGGCCGGACTTCTGGCGGCTGCTGGAGTCCTACCCGCGCACCGAGCGGGCCCGCGGCTACCTGGAAGGCGTGGTGGCCGCCGACCGGCTGCCGCATGTGCCCGGTGCCCGCGGAGAGTGAGCCGGACGCCGTACATCCGCCCCCGGGCGCGGTTGTGTACCGGCTCTGTACCGGCTGCGTCCGATGCCGGGGTTTGCCGTTAGCCTGGCGCGACGCACTCACATTCGGGATGGGGGACGGTCGTAACGCATGGCCAGGGAATTCCAACGCGGCCACAAGGCCAGGATCAGTGACCTCACGGCGGGCACGGATCTGTACGTAGGTGTGCAGATCTCCGCCCCCGGACTGACCTTCGACATCAGCTGCTTCGGTCTGGACGCCGACGAGCGCCTCTCGGACGACCGGTACTTCGTCTTCTTCAACCAGCCGAAGTCCCCGGAGGAGTCCATCCAGCTGCTGGGCACCCATGCGGGCGACACGGAGTCGTTCCGGGTGACCCTGGACCGGATCCCGTCCCACATCCGCAAGCTGTCCTTCACGGCGACCATCGACGGCGCCGGGCAGATGTCGCAGGTGAACCCCGGATACCTGCGCATCGTGGCCGGTGGCGAGGAGGTCGCGCGGTACTCCTTCAACGGATCGGAGTTCTCCACCGAGCGGGCCGTGATGCTCGGTGACCTCTACTTCAAGGACGTGTGGCGGTTCGCCGCGGTCGGGCAGGGCTTCGACGGCGGTCTGGAGGCGCTGCTGAAGAACTTCGGCGGCCAGGTGCTGGAGGAGGAGGCGCCCGCGGCCCCGCAGCAGCCACAGTCCGGCGCCGCGCCCGGCTTCGCCCCGCCCGCCCAGGCCGGGCAGCCGCCCGCGTTCGGCGCCCCGGCAGGCCCTCCCGCGCCGCCTCCCGCGCCTGCCCCGGCACCCGCTCCGCAGGGCTTCGCCCTGCCCGGCACCACCCCGCCCCCGGCTCCGGCACCCGC
Source organism: Streptomyces sp. NPDC007905 (assembly GCF_042959345.1). Lineage (NCBI taxonomy): Bacteria > Bacillati > Actinomycetota > Actinomycetes > Kitasatosporales > Streptomycetaceae > Streptomyces > Streptomyces sp. NPDC007905. Next base: position 127,013 of record NZ_JBIBKS010000006.1, read on the forward strand.
ACCGAACGTGCACGCGGCACCGACGGTCATCGCCCCCCTGACCCCGCCCGCCGGCGGCATGGTTCCGCCGCCGGCTCCGGCGCCCGCGCCCTACGGTCAGCCGCCGCAGCAGCCGTCCCACGGCGGTCAGCCGAGTGCGCCGATGCCTCCGGGCTACGGCCAGCAGCCCTCCCACGGCGGTCAGCCGAGTGCGCCCATGCCTCCGGGCTACGGCCAGCAGCCCCCCTACGGGCAGGTCCCCGGCCAGCAGACCGCCCCCTACGGAGTGCCGCAGGGCGCGCCCCAGGGCGGTGCCGGGGTCTCCGCCGCGCTCCAGAAGTTCAGGGAGACGCCCACCGGGCAGCGCTGGACGTCGCAGAACAGCAAGCTGATCCGCGTCGACCTCGGCATCGGCGGGCAGCCCGTGCTGGCCCGGCAGGGCAGCATGGTGCTCTACCAGGGCAAGGTCGACTTCAGCTACAAGGGCGCCGGATTCGCCGGGCGGCTCGTGGGCAGCGCGACCGGCCAGGAGATGCAGCTGATGCGCTGCACCGGCCAGGGCCAGGTGTTCCTCGCCGAGAACTCCACCCACCTGCACCCCGTGGAGCTGCAGGGCGACGCGATCTGCGTCTCCGCCGAGAACGTCCTCGCCTTCGACGAGAGCCTCCAGTACGAGGTCCGCCGCATCGAGGGGCACGGCATCCCCGGTGGCGCGCTGTTCACCATGCAGTTCCAGGGCACCGGCACCATCGTCGTCAAGACGCACGGAACGCCCGTCGTGCTGCCCGTGACGCCCACGACCTTCGCCGACTGCAACGCGGTCGTCGCCTGGTCGGCCGCCTCCCAGGTGATCGTCTCCAGCCAGGTCCGGATGCGCCGCAACGCCTACCCGGGCGACACGGGGGAGAGTGTCAACCTCCAGTTCCGGGGCGCACCCGGCAACTTCATCGTCGTCCAGCCCTACGAGGTCTGAGGGAGCCCGTCATGAACCAGCCACTCGCGGGCTACGCCCCCGCACCCGTCACCGCCCGCATGGAGAACCACGGCAACCACATGCTGAAGGTCGCCATGCAGACCGGAAACGACCTCCTCGCGCGCGTGGGGTCGATGGTCGCCTACGAAGGCTTCATCCAGTACGAGCCCAACCCGCCGGCCGTCCGGCAGATCGCCCGCGACTGGATCACCGGCGAGGGCGCCCCGCTGATGAAATGCACCGGCGACGGACTGCTCTACCTCGCCGACTACGGCGCCGACGTCGTGGTGATCAACCTCAACGGCGACGGCATCTCCGTCAACGCCACCAATCTGCTCGCCTTCGACGCCCACCTCACCTGGGGCGTGGAGCGCGTCAAGGGGCTCGCCAAGTTCGCCGGACAGGGCCTGTGGAACACGAAGATCTCCGGGCAGGGCTGGGTGGCGCTGACCTCCCGGGGCAAGCCGATCGTCGTCGACTGCGGCGGCGGCGAGGACGAGACGTACGTCGACCCGGACGCGCTCGTCGCCTGGTCCCCGAACCTGAAGGTGAAGGGCAAGCGCAGCTTCAAGGCGCAGTCGCTGATCGGCCGGGGCAGCGGTGAGGCCTACCAGATGGCCTTCTCCGGCCAGGGCATCGTCGTCGTCCAGCCCAGCGAGGACAGCACCGACCGCCTTCGGTTCCGGGGCTGAGGGGGAGCCAGAACATCATGCAGAGCCCGCTTTTCGCGCACAACGACTCGCAGACACAGGAGCGTTGGAGCCTGCAGAACAAGCAGATGCTCCGCGTCACCCTGGAGGGTCACGACGACATCCTCGCCCGCAAGGGCACCATGGTCGCCTACCAGGGACTCGTCGAGTTCGACGCCGAGTACCGCAGCAACGGCCAGGCACGCGCGCGTGCGTACACCGGTGAGGGCCTGGACCTGATGCGCTGTCACGGGCAGGGCACGGTCTACCTCGCCAACCTCGCCCAGCACGTGCACGTCATGGACGTCGAGCAGGACGGGCTGACGGTGGACAGCAGCTACGTCCTCGCCATGGACTCGTCGCTGCACCACGAGGTCATCGCCGTCGACAGCCTCTACGGCATCTCCGGGTCCGGGAAGTACCAGCTGAACATCACGGGACGCGGCAAGGTCGCCCTGATGACCTCGGGCGCGCCGCTGCTGATGCAGGTCACGCCCGACAGGTACGTCAACTGCGACGCCGACGCGATCATCGCCTGGTCCACCGGGCTGCGCGTGCAGATGCAGGCCCAGACGCACTCCTCCGGCGTGTGGCGGCGGCGGGGCAACACCGGTGAGGGCTGGGAACTGAGCTTCATGGGCTCCGGGTTCGCGCTGGTGCAGCCCAGCGAGCTGCTGCCGCCGCAGAACGCCCAGATCGGCCAGGGGCTCGCCGCCCAGTTCGGCATGGGACAGCAGGGGGCGCGGGCGCAGAACCAGGGCAACGTCTGGAGCTGACCGGTCAGTAAGCAAACGTAAGGGACGACCGCCCGGGCGGTCGCCCCTTACGCATTCACAGTCTGGCGCGGGTCGCTTCGAGCAGGCGTACGACCGACTCGTCCGCCACGTCCGGCACCCGGTCGTAGGCGAACCAGCGCACGTCCAGTGACTCGTCGCTGATCACGTGCTCGGCATCGAGCGGGGCCAGGGCCGCGTACTGCACGTCGAAGTGCCAGTGGCACGGGGCCGGGATCGGATGCCGGTCCAGGCGCACCGGGCCCCCGGGGAGCAGAGTCAGCCCGGGGATTCCGGACTCCTCGGTCGCCTCGCGCAGCGCCGCCGCTTCCAGGGTGGTGTCGCCCCGCTCGCAGTGGCCGCCCATCTGCAGCCACATCCGCAGCTTCTTGTGGAGCGTGAGCAGTACCCTGCCGCGCTCGGGGTCGATCACCAGGGCGCTCGCCGTCACATGGCCGGCGCGGCAGGCCTTCCACATGCCGTCCGGGTGGGCCGACAGATGGTCGAGGTAGGCCTGACGCAGCTCTTCCTGGCCCTCGTACGCCTTCAGTACGAGGACCGCGTCGTCGTACAGACTCACTCGGTGTCGTCGCCCTCGGTCTCGCCCTCGTCCTTCTTCCTGAGGTCGGGCCTGCCCGTGGAGCCGTCCGCCGCCTCGCCCAGCATCTTGTCCAGCTCGGAGAAGTCCAGCTGCTCGCGGTGCACGAAGCCGTCCGGGTCGTCCAGGTCGGTGGCCGTCGGCAGCATGTCCGGGTGGTGCCACAGGGCGTCCCGGCCGTCGACCCCGCGCGCGTCCGTGAGCGAGGCCCACAGACGGGAGGCGTCGCGGAGCCGGCGCGGGCGCAGCTCCAGGCCGATCAGCGTGGCGAACGTCTGCTCCGCCGGACCGCCGGTGGCACGGCGACGGCGCAGCGTCTCGCGCAGCGCGTCGGCGGACGACAGACGCGGCTTCGCGGCCGCGTGCACCACCGCGTCCACCCAGCCCTCGACGAGCGCCAGAGCCGTCTCCAGACGGGCCAGGGCCGCCTTCTGCTCGGGCGTGTCCTCCGGCTGGAACATGCCCTGCTGCAGGGCGTCCTGCAGCTGCTCCGGGTTCTGCGGGTCGAACTGGCCGACCACGTCCTCCAGCTTGGCCGTGTCGACCTTGATCCCGCGCGCGTACCCGTCGACCGCGCCGAACAGGTGCGAGCGCAGCCACGGCACGTGCGCGAACAGGCGCTGGTGGGCGGCCTCACGCAGGGCCAGATAGAGCCGCACCTCCTCCTGCGCTACGCCGAGGTCCTTGCCGAAGGCCTCCACGTTGGCCGGGAGCAGCGCGGCCTTGCCGACCGGACCCAGCGGCAGGCCGATGTCGGTCGAGCCGACGACCTCGCCCGCGAGCACGCCGACGGCCTGCCCGATCTGGGTGCCGAACATGGCGCCGCCCATCGAGCGCATCATGCCGATCAGCGGGCCCGCCATGGCCTGCATCTCCTCCGGCAGGACATCACCCATGGCCGCGCCGACCCGCTCGGCGACCGGATCGACCAGCTCCTGCCAGGCGGGCAGGGTCGCCTCGACCCACTCCGCGCGGGACCAGGCCACCGCCGAGCCGGCGCCCGACGGCAGGGACGTCACATCGTCCAGCCACAGGTCGGCCAGACGGACGGCCTCCTGCACCGCGGACCGCTCGGCGGCACCGACACTCGCGTCCTTCACGCCGTCCGGGGTGCCCTGGGAGACCGTCTGGCGGGCGATCTGCTTGGCCATGTCCCAGTTCACCGGGCCGCCCTCGTAGGAGAGCATCTGGCCCAGCTGCTGGAACGCGGCGCCCAGGTCGGTGGGGTTCAAGGAACCGAACATCGCTGCGAGCGGATTGTCGGCGCCGGGACCGCCAAAGCCTCCGGCTCCCGGCAGACCGCCGAAACCGAACGGGTTGGCCGGTCCCTGCCCACCACCGCTCTCCTGGTCCTTCTTCTTGCCCTCGTCGCCGTCTTCCGGCTCCTCCGGCGGAAGGCCGAATTCGAATGGGGTGTCACTCACGGGGTTCCTCGGCTGGTAAGGCCACCGGTCTCAATCCGGCGGCGCGGCTGCCCGACGTCACCACCCAGCGTAGACACCCGGACCCGATCGGGCCTCGGTGCTTCGTCCTCCGAAGGCCTGCGGCAGGATGGATGCACCTGGTACGTACGCGTCCCTCGCGCTCGTACTGAAGACAACCGCTGGAGACGCCCGGTGAGTTCCCCAGATCCACAGGTTCGCGCAGCGCGAAACCCGTCAACCTCTCCCGCCGTCCGCGGACCCGTCGTCGCGGTCACCGGCGCCGCCCACGGGGTGGGCGCCCTGCTCACCGAGCGGCTCGCCGCCTCCGAGGAGATCAAGCAGGTCATCGCCATCGACGAGCGGCGCGGGGAGTGCGCGGCCGCACAGTGGCACATCCTCGACGTCCGCGACCCGGCGATCGCTGACAAACTACGGGGCGCGGACGTGGTGGTGCACCTGGCGCTCGACCTGGACCTCGGCAGCGACACGGCCGCGCGTACCGCTTACAACGTCCGGGGGACCCAGACCGTGCTGACCGCCGCCGCGGCCGCCGGGGTGCACCGGGTCGTGCTGTGCACGTCCGCGATGGTGTACGGGGCGCTGCCGGACAACGAGCTGCCGCTGTCGGAGGACGCGGAGCTGCGGGCCACGGCCGAGGCAACCGGGGTGGGGGACCTGCTGGAGGTCGAGCGGCTGGCGCGGCGTGCTCCGCGGGCGCATCCGGGGCTGAACGTCACCGTGGTGCGGCCCGCCGTGCTGGTGGGGGGCACGGACACCGCGCTGACCCGGTACTTCGAGTCGCCCCGGCTGCTCGTGGTGGCCGGGTCGAGGCCGGCCTGGCAGTTCTGCCATGTCGAGGACCTGTGCAGTGCTCTGGAGTACGCCGTTCTGGAGAAGGTCGACGGGGAACTGGCCGTCGGCTGTGACGGGTGGCTGGAGCAGGAGGAGGTCGAGGAGCTGACCGGGATCCGCCGGATGGAGTTGCCGTCGGCGGTCGCGCTCGGCGCCGCCGCTCGGCTGCACCGGATCGGGCTCACTCCCTCTCCGGCGGGGGATCTGGCGTACACGATGTATCCCTGGGTGGTGAGCGGGAGCCGGCTGCATGACGCCGGGTGGCGGCCGCGGTGGACCAATGAGGAGGTGCTCGCGGAACTGCTGGAGGAGGTTTCCGGGCGGCACACGGTCGCTGGACGCCGGCTGGGGCGCAAGGACGCGACGGCGGCGGGTGCCGCGGGCGCCACGGTGGCTCTGCTGGGCGCCGCCGCGGTGGTGCGCCGGGCCCGGAAGGCCCGGCGCCGGATCTGAGCGGACCAGAGGATCCGCCTCGGGTCTGAGCAGCCCAGAGACTCCGCCCCCGCGTCCCCGCCAGAGGCTCTCGGGCCGGACGCAAGGGCCGGCCGCACCGCGATCCCTCAGGGCTCTGCCTCTATGGCCCCGCCGCAGGCTCCGCTCCCGCGATCCCACCAGGGGCTCCGCTCCCGCGTCCCGCCAGGGGCGCCGCCCCCGCGCCCCCGTCAGGGGCTCCCAAGTCGGGCCCCGGGCGCACCCCACCCGACTCGATGGCGGAGAAGAGGCCCCGGCCCCTTTCGAGCGGTCGTTCGGGTGCTTGCGAGTGGTCCCTGTAGGAGGCTCCAAACGCCCCGTGCGCGTGCGTGCTGAAAGTCGTATTCCGGGTTGTCGGAGGCATGCGGCACGATGGGGGCATGGCACCCACGAACGATCACCCCGGTGAGCAGGCCGCTCAGGATCCCATCAAGCTGATCGGCATCCGGGAGACCGCGCTGTCCGTGGACGAGGTGTTTCAGGCCGTCGGGGACGACGCCGCCGGCGGCATCGCGCTGTTCGTGGGGACGGTGCGCAACCACGACGGGGGAACCGACGTCGACGCGCTCGGGTACTCCTGCCATCCCAGTGCCGAGGCCGAGATGCGGCGGATCGCCGAGAAGATCGTCGCCGAGTACCCCGTGCGGGCGCTGGCCGCGGTCCACCGGGTGGGGGACCTGAGCGTCGGGGACCTCGCCGTCGTCGTGGGCGTGTCCTGCCCCCACCGGGGCGAGGCCTTCGAGGCCTGCCGCAGGCTGATCGACGACCTCAAGCACGAAGTGCCCATCTGGAAGCACCAGAAGTTCTCCGACGGGACCGAGGAGTGGGTCGGTGCCTGCTGACCTCGACCGACGCCCGCTGACCTCGACCGCACCTTTGTTCACGTTCGACCCACAGCCCCCTCCGGTTGCGTAACCACCCCCCTCGCGTGAGCGTTGTCAGTGCGGATGGGTAATCTGTTGATCACTCAGTTGCGGACGCTCATGGGGTAGGGAGGGCGGCATGGCGGCACTTGCCTGGTTGCTGATTCCGCTGGTGGCCGCGGTCTGCGCCGGTCTGTGGGGCAGTTGGGCCAACCGGACCCGCAAGGCACGCAGCGACGGGCCCGAACTGGACGGGTACGCGCGGTTCCGCGAGGCCATGGAGAAGTCCCACACGGGTGCGCGCGGCGCCTGACGAGGGTGCCCTGACGGTGCGCTGACAGAGGCGTCCCGTACTGTCGTGACATGCCACGCCGCACCGCGACGATGCTCGCCTCCACCCTGATGCTGATCGCGCTCCTGTGCGCGGGAGTGCTCATTCCCGTGCCGTACTCGGAGATGTCCCCGGGGCCGACCGTGAACACGCTCGGGGACCACGCGGGCGAGCCGGTGCTGCAGATCGCGGGGCACAGGACCTACCCGACGGACGGCAACCTGAACATGACCACCGTCCGGGTCACCAGCGCCGACTTCCGGATGAACCTGGTGGAGGCCGTCTACGGCTGGCTGGCGCACGACAGCAAGGTCGTGCCCCACGACACCCTCTACCCGGACGGCAAGACGGAGGAGCAGTCCACCCAGGAGAACGCCGAGGAGTTCAGCCAGTCCCAGGAGAGCGCCAAGGTCGCCGCACTGAAGGAGCTGGGCGTCCCGGTGAAGTCCTGGGTGATCGTCTCCACCGTCGTCAAGAACTCTCCGGCCGAGGGCAGGCTGCACGCCGGTGACGTGCTCAGGGCCGTGGACGGGACGGCCGTCAAGCAGCCGTCCGACGTCGCCAAGCTCGTCACCCAGCACAAGCCCGGGCAGAACGTCGTCTTCACCGTTGTCCCCGCCAAGGAGCAGGCCGCCGCCGCGAAGGAGAACAGAACGGCGGCGAAGACCCGGAACGTCACGATCACCACGACGACCTCCGACGACACCGGCGCCAAGCGGGCCATCGTCGGGATCTCCGCCGGAACCGACCACACCTTCCCGTTCAGCATCGACATCAAGCTCGCCGACGTCGGCGGCCCCAGCGCCGGACTGATGTTCGCGCTCGGCATCTACGACAAGCTCACCCCCGGCAGCCTCACCGGCGGCAAGTTCGTCGCGGGCACCGGAACCATCGACGACAACGGCACCGTCGGGCCGATCGGCGGCATCGAGATGAAGACCGTCGGAGCGCGCGACAAGGGCGCCCAGTACTTCCTGACGCCGGCCGACAACTGCGCGGCCGCCGCCAAGGAAACCCCGAGCGGACTCACCCTGGTCAAGGTCAAGACCATCGACGACGCCCTCGGCGCCCTGAAGGACGTCCGCAGCGGAGACACCGACGCGCTGCCGAAGTGCACCGCCAAGGGCTGACAGACGGGCCCCGGTACACAGCCGGGGGCGCCCCCTGTCACGAGGGGCGCCCCCAGTGCCGTACGGACGGAGAAGATCAGTCCTCGAACGTGGCGGACAAGGCCTCCGCCAGACCCGGCACCAGGTCCGGGCCCGTGAGGACCTCCGTCGAGGAGTCCTTCTCGCGCAGGCGCAGCGCCGACTCGCGGTTGCCGTCGCGCAGCACCGCGACCGTCATGCGGACCTCCTGGCGCTCGGGGTGGTCGGCCACCCACTTGGCCAGCTCGGCCTCGCTCAGGCCGTCCGGGACCTGCGCCTCGGCCGACGGAGGCAGCATCAGGCGCTCGACCGTGAGCGCGCAGCCGACCACCGCGTCCGGCCAGGCGATGGTGCCGAGGAACTCGTCGAGCGGGTTGTCCGTTGGAACCTCGTCCTGCTCGATCGGGGTGAGACCGGTGATCTCGGGCTCGTCCTCCAGGCCGAGCTGGGCCGCGAGGGCAGGTTCCTGAGCCCGCAGCCGTGCGGTGTCTACGAGGGCGAAGAGGCGAGCGGGCTGGTCCCAGCCGAGGCCGGAGGCGTACTCGTCGATCTCGAGTACGGCCCGGGTGAGCGGGTTCGCTGCCATGGGAGTGTTGGACATGGTCACAATCCTGCCTCGTTCCCGGCCGGAATCGGGAACCGAGTAAACCGTGAGTAAGTTGCATAGGTGTGGGCCCGCGATCACGGGGGGCCACGGGGGGCCCGCGAACACGAGGGCCTGACGGATCGACAGCGAACTTCGAGGTGCGCACCTTGGCTTTCCAGATGCCGGACCGCGGCGGAGGCCCGACGGGGCCGCGGATCAGAGCGGGCCGCCCGTCCCGGCGCGCCCGGACCCTGCTCATGACCCTGGGCGTCCTCGCCGTCCTCGGCATGGCGTTCACCATGTTCGCGGGCTTCTGGACGGACTGGCTGTGGTACCGGTCGGTGCACTACTCGTCCGTGTTCACCACCACCCTGTGGACGAAGATCGGGCTGTTCTTCGTCTTCGGCCTGCTGATGGCCCTCGCGGTGGGCTTCAACATGTGGCTCGCGCACCGGCTGCGGCCCCCGCTGAGCGCCATGTCCATGGAGCAGCAGAGCCTGGACCGCTACCGGATGGGCATCGCGCCCTACAAGACATGGCTGCTGCTCGCCGTCACCGCCCTCGTCGGACTGATCGCAGGGGCCTCGGCGGCCGGTCAGTGGCGCACCTGGCTGCTGTGGGTCAACGGCGTGCCCTTCCACCAGAAGGACCCGCAGTTCCATCTCGACGTCGCCTTCTACGCGTTCGACCTGCCCTGGTACCGGTTCCTGCTGGGCTTCGGCTTCGCCGCCGCGATCCTCTGCCTGATCGCCGCCGCGCTCACCCACTACCTGTACGGCGGGCTGCGCGTCACCAGCCCCGGCGCGCGTGCCACGGCCGCCGCGACCGGGCACCTGTCGGTGCTCCTCGGCATCTTCGTGGCGCTGAAGGCGGTCGCCTACTGGCTCGACCGCTACGGCCTCGCCGTCAAGTCCAGCGACTTCAAGGCCACCGACAACTGGACCGGCCTGCGCTACGTCGACGCCAACGCCTATCTGCCCGCCAAGACGATCCTGTTCTGCATCGCCGTCATCTGCGCGCTGCTGTTCTTCGCCACGCTGTGGCGGCGCACCTGGCAGCTGCCGGTCATCGGCTTCGGCCTGATGGTCCTCTCGGCGATCCTGATCGGCGGCCTGTACCCGGCCATCGTGCAGAAGTTCCAGGTCCAGCCCAACGAGCAGGCCAAGGAAGCCCCGTACGTCCAGAAGAACCTCAAGGCGACGCGCGAGGCCTACGGCATCGACGACACCAAGGTCACCGAGTACGCGGGCAAGTCCACCACCCCGGACAAGACCAAGCTGCGCGACCAGGTCGTCGACACGGCCAGCCTGCGCATCCTGGACCCGAACATCGTCTCGCCGACGTTCCAGCAACTGCAGCAGATCCGTAACTACTACGGCTTCCCGACCAACCTCGACGTCGACCGGTACCCCAAGGACGGCAAGGACCAGGACACCGTCATCGGTCTGCGCGAGCTGAACCTGAACGGCGTCCCGAAGAACAACTGGATCAACGACCACTTCCGCTACACCCACGGCTACGGCGTGGTCGCCGCCAAGGGCACCGAGGCCGACGCCGAGGGCCGGCCGGTCTTCACCGAGAAGAACCTGCCGTCCACGGGCGACCTCGGCTCCTACAAGCAGCAGATCTACTACGGCGAGAAGACCACCGCGTACTCGATCGTCGGCGGCCCCCAGAAGGAGGTCGACTACTCCGACGACCAGGGTGAGAAGACCACCAGCTACACCGGCAGGAGCGGAGTCAACCTCGACAACCCGATCAACCGGGCCGCGTACGCGGTGGCGTTCAACGAACCGCAGATCCTCTACTCCGGCGCGATCGGCAAGGGCTCGCGGATCCTGTACAACCGCACGCCCAAGGACCGCGTCGAGGCGGTCGCCCCCTGGCTGACCATCGACGGCGACGCCTACCCGGCGGTCGTGAACCACCGCATCCAGTGGATCGTCGACGCGTACACGACCACCAATGGATACCCGTACGCCTCCCGTACGACCCTCGGTGACACCACGGCCGACTCGCTGACCGCCACCAACAACTCACGTGCGGTGGTGGCCCAGCAGAACCAGGTCAACTACATCCGCAACTCGGTCAAGGCGACCGTCGACGCGTACACCGGCGACGTCAGGCTCTACCAGTGGGACGCCAAGGACCCGGTGCTGAAGACCTGGATGAAGGCCTTCCCCGGCACGGTGAAGCCCCGCGCGGACATCTCCGCCGACCTGATGGCCCATCTGCGCTATCCGCAGGACCTGTTCAAGGTCCAGCGCGAGCTGCTCACCCGCTACCACGTGACCGACGCGCAGACCTTCCTCAGCGGCAGCGAGGTGTGGGAGGTGCCCGACGACCCGACCAACGACTCCGGCAGCGCGGTACCGCCGTACTACCTGAGCATGAAGATGCCCGACCAGAGCGCCCAGGCGTTCTCGCTGACGACGACGTTCACGCCGAACGGACGGGACAACCTCAGCGCGTTCATGGCCGTCGACTCCGATCCGCGCACCGACGACTACGGCAAGATCAGAGTCCTGAAACTGCCGACGAGTACGACGGTCGACGGACCCAAGCAGGTGCAGAGCCAGTTCAACTCCGAATCGGCCATCGCCGAGACCATCAGCCTGCTCAGCCGCGGGCATTCGAAGGTCGAGTACGGCAATCTGCTGACCGTGCCGCTCGACGGAGGACTGCTGTACGCGGAGCCCGTCTACGTCCGCGGTGGCTCGCTCAAGTACCCGTTGCTGCGGAAGGTCCTGGTGACCTACGAGGGCAAGACCGCCTTCAAGGACACCCTGGACGAGGCCCTCAACGAGGTGTTCGGCGTGCAGAGTTCGACCACGCCACCGGACACCGGCACCAACCCGCCCAACTCCAGCAATCCGACGGTCCGCCAGGCACTGCAGGACGCCCAGAAGGCCATCGACGCCGGGAAGGAAGCCCTGAAGCAGCCACAGGGCCCGGACTGGGACGCCTGGGCCAAGGCTCAGAAGGACCTGGAGGCCGCGCTGAAGCGGGCCGAGGAGGCGCAGACCAAGGCCGAAAAGACCAGCGGCGGCACCAAGGGTTGATCAACACCACCCCGCGCCGTGATACGGTTGCTGAGCAACGGCGCGGGGTGGAGCAGCTCGGTAGCTCGCTGGGCTCATAACCCAGAGGTCGCAGGTTCAAATCCTGTCCCCGCTACTGAAGTCGAAGGCCCGGATCCTTACAGGGATCCGGGCCTTCGTGGTGTGCGAACTCATGTGCAGAGGGGGGCAGACGGTCGCGCCGCCGTGGGGAGTTGGGCGCATTGTGTTTGACTTATCTCTCTGTGGGCATGTCGACAAAACGCTGAAGTGACCTCACGGGCTGCGGTATACCGGGTGTACCCAGGTTGCAGGTGGTGCGACGATGGACGTTATGGGGGACAAGGCAACTCTGTTCGAGACAGGGCGATTTGTGCAGTCTTCGGGTGAGGAGCCGGCCCGGGACGAGATGGGCGACATGGGGGAGGCCGCCGAGGAGGTCCGCCTGCGGTTCGCCGCGGAGACCGGCGACACCGAGGCGGCGAGCGTCCTCGGGGCCATGCTGCTGCGCCGTGGCGACCTCGACGGAGCCGAGCCCTACCTGCGTGCCGCCACCGCGGCCGGGGACCGGGCCGCCGCCAACAACCTGGGTGTCCTCCTGCACCAGCGCGGCTACGCCGACGAAGCCGCCGGCTGGTGGCGCATCGCCGCCGTAGCGGGCTCGGCCGCCGCCGCGCATGCGCTCGGCCGGCACCACCGTGAGCGCGGGGACGAGCCCGCCGCCGAGTACTGGCTGCGCCAGTCCGCCGAGCAGGGTCACGCGCTGGGCGCCTACGCGCTCGCCGACCTGCTGGAGCACCGCGGGGACGCCGATGCCGAGCACTGGATGCGGGCCGCCGCCGAACGCGGACACCGGGAGGCCGCCTACCGGCTGGCCCGCGCGCTCGACCGCAAGGCCGCCCACGAGGACGAGGCCGCGGCCGACAACGCTGTCGAGGAGGTCGAACAGTGGTACCGGCAGGCCGCCGCGCGCGGCCACCGGCGGGCCGCGCTGCACCTCGGGGCGATCCTGGAGAAGCGTGGGGAACTGAAGGAGGCCGGGCGCTGGTACCTGACCTCCGCCAAGGACGGGGAACCGCAGGCCGCCTGCGCGCTCGGCTTCCTGCTGCGGGACGCCGGGGACACCGAGAGCGCGGCCGTGTGGTGGCTCAGGGCGGCCCAGGACGGCGACGGCAACGCGGCCAACGCGCTGGGCGCGCTGCACGCCGAGCGCGGGGAGACGCAGACCGCCGAGCGCTGGTACCGGGCCGCGCTGGACGCCGGGGACGACAACGGGGCCTACAACCTCGGGCTGCTCTGCGCCGAGCAGGGGCGGACCGCACAGGCCGAACAGTGGTACCGGCGGGCCGCCTACGCCGGACACCGGGAGGCCGCGAACGCGCTGGCCATCCTGCTGCTCCAGGGCGGCGACACCACCGGGGCGGAGCCGTGGTTCTCCAAGGCGGCCGAGGCCGGGAGCGTGGACGCCGCGTTCAATCTCGGCATCCTGCACGCCGGGCGGGGTGAGGAGCCGGTCGCGCTGCGGTGGTACGAGCGGGCGGCCGCCGCCGGGCACACCGAGGCCGCGCTGCAGGTCGGGATCGCCCGGCTGCGCGAGGGGGACGAGCAGGAGGCCGAACGGCATCTGCGGTGCGCGGCCGGCGGGGGGAGCGCGGAGGCGGCGTACCGGCTGGCCACCGTGCTCGACGCGCGGCGGCCGCCGGAGCCCGCGCACGAGCTGGGCGAGATCGTGCACGAGAAGACCGAGTGCGAGGAGTGGTACGAGCGGGCGGCCTCCCAGGGGCACCGGCGGGCGCAGGTGCGGGTCGGCATGCTCGCGGCGGCCCGGGGTGATGTGGTCGAGGCGGCGCGGTGGTACCGGTCGGCGGCCGAGGCCGGCTCGCGCAACGGTGCGTTCAATCTCGGGCTGCTGCTGGCCCGCGAGGGGAGCGAGCCGGAGGCGGCGGGGTGGTGGGCGCGGGCCGCTGACGCGGGGCACGGGCGGGCGGCTCTCCGGCTGGCCCTGGTCTACGCGCGTCAGGGGGAGCTGGCGGAGGGGCAGAAGTGGGCCGACAGGGCCGTGGCGCTCGGGCCCGCCGAGGTCGCGAAGCGGGCGGGGCGGCTGCGGGACGCTCTGCGGGAAGAGCTGTCGGCGTGACGGGACGTGACCCCGGCCACTCGCCGCCCACCGATTTGCTTCCCTGCACCTCCCTCACGTAATGTCGTGTTCACCGACGCGGGGTGGAGCAGCTCGGTAGCTCGCTGGGCTCATAACCCAGAGGTCGCAGGTTCAAATCCTGTCCCCGCTACTGAAGGCCGAGGGCCGGAATCCAGAGATGGGTTCCGGCCCTCGGTGCGTTTGCCGTGCGTGTGCGGTGGGTCGGCGATTGCGGCTGCGGCGGGTCCGTGTTTGCGGCGGATCCGCGATGACGGCGGATCCGCGATGACGGCGGATCCGCGATGACGGCGGATCCGCGATGACGGCGGATCCGCGATGACGGCGGTCCACGTTCGCGGCAGGCCCGCGTTTGCGGCGGGTATGCGAAAGGGGGGCTTGCGCCCCCCTTTTTTCGATGTCGGGCGGTTACATACCCGCGCAGTTCGGGCACAGCCCGCGGTACGTCACCTCGACGTCCGAGACCGTGAAGCCGAAGCGCTCCGTGTCGGGAAGGTCGGCGAGCGGGTTGCCGTTCGGGTGCACGTCACGGATCGCGCCGCACTGGGCGCACACCAGGTGGTGGTGCGGCCGGTGCGCGTTCGGGTCGTACCGCTTGGCGCGCTTGTCCGTGCTGACCTCGAGCACCTCACCGAGGGAGACCAGCTCACCCAGCGTGTTGTAGACGGTCGCCCGGGAGATCTCCGGCAGCTTGGCGACGGCCCGCGCGTGCACCTCGTCGGCCGTCAGATGGACGTGCTCGCCGTCGAGAACCTCGGCCACGACGCGCCGCTGTGCGGTCATCCGCCATCCGCGTCCGCGCAGCCGTTCCAGAAGGTCGCTCATGCAGACCAGCGTAACAGCAAGAGGACCAGATTCCGAATAGGTGTGACTTTGGAATCTTGTTTAAATTGGACAAAGTCTAATGTAGGATCGAGCCTGAGTTTGGTCGTAGGGCAGGATTGGTCGGTAATGACGCAGGAGGCGCACGTGACGCAGGGACCGCTCACCACGGAGGCCGGTGCTCCGGTGGCCGACAACCAGAACAGCGAGATCGCAGGCGTCGGCGGCCCGGTGCTCGTGCAGGACCAGCTGCTCCTGGAGAAGCTGGCCCACTTCAACCGCGAGCGCATCCCGGAGCGTGTGGTGCACGCGCGCGGCGCCGGCGCCTACGGCACCTTCACGGTGACCGCCGACGTCACGCGGTACACACGCGTCGCGTTCCTCTCCGAGGTCGGCAAGGAGACGGAGGTCTTCCTGCGCTTCTCCACGGTGGCCGGCAACCTGGGCGCCGCGGACGCCGTCCGTGACCCGCGGGGCTTCGCGGTGAAGTTCTACACCGAGGAGGGCAACTACGACCTCGTGGGCAACAACACCCCGGTGTTCTTCATCCGGGACGCGATCAAGTTCCCCGACTTCATTCACACCCAGAAGCGCGACCCCTGCACGGGCTCGCAGGAGGCGGACAACGTCTGGGACTTCTGGGGGCTCAGCCCGGAGAGCACCCACCAGGTGACCTGGCTCTTCGGCGACCGCGGCATCCCGGCGTCGTACCGGCACATGGACGGCTTCGGCTCGCACACCTTCCAGTGGAACAACTCTGCTGGACCGCAGGGCGAGGCCTTCTGGGTCAAGTACCACTTCAAGACCGACCAGGGGATCAGGAACCTGACCGCCGAGGAGGCCGAGCTGCTCGCGGGCAAGGACCCCGACTCCCACCAGCGCGACCTGCGCGAGGCGATCGAGCGTGGCGAGTTCCCGAGCTGGACCGTGGGTGTGCAGATCATGCCGGTGGCGGACGCGGCGACGTACCGCTTCAACCCGTTCGACCTGACCCAGGTGTGGCCGCACGCGGACTACCCGGTCATCGAGATCGGCAGGCTGGAGCTGAACCGCAACCCGCGCAACGTCTTCGCCGAGGTCGAGCAGTCGATCTTCAGTCCCGCGCACTTCGTGCCCGGCATCGGCCCGTCTCCCGACAAGATGCTCCAGGGGCGGCTCTTCGCCTACGGCGACGCGCACCGCTACCGCGTCGGCATCAACGCCGACCGTCTGCCGGTGAATCGCCCGCACGCCACCGAGGCACGCACCCACTCCCGTGACGGCTTCCTCTACGACGGCCGGCACGGTGGTGCGAAGAACTACGAGCCGAACAGCTTCGGCGGCCCCGCCCAGACGGACCGCCCGCTGTGGCGGTCCACCGCCGTCACCGGTGCCACGGGCAACCACCCGACCCCGGTGCATGCCGAGGACGACGACTTCGTGCAGGCGGGCAACCTGTACCGGCTGATGGGCGAGGTCGAGAAGGAGCGCCTGATCGCCAACCTGGCGGGCTCGATCGCGGGCGTCTCCCGCGACGACATCGCCGAGCGCGCGATCGGGAACTTCCGGCGGGCGGACGCCGACTTCGGCAAGCGGCTCGAGGTGGCGGTGCGGGAGCTGCGCGGCTGAGACGGTGCCATCGGGCGGGCCGGACCCTGCGGGGTCCGGCCCGTTCCGCGTGCTCGGAGCGGCGGTGCTCGGCGCGCGTGTACTCAGAGTGCGGGCGCCGGCTCCCGGGCCGGGACCCAGCAGCGGATGATGTCGCGGACCGAGACGATGCCGGCCACCTCGCCGCGGTCGAGGACGACCAGGTGCCGGAAGCCGCCGTGGGCCATGGCGCGGGCCGCCTCCTCCAGGGTCCAGGTCGGACTGGCGAAGACGACGTCGGTGGTGGTGTGGGCGTGGGTGCGTTCCGTGTCCGGGCTCTGGCCGAGACCCACGGAGTTGAGGATGTCGCGTTCGGTGAGGATGCCGATGCCTCCGGCGTCGGGGTCGAGGACCACGGCGGCGCCGACACGGCGGGCGGACATCAGGGCTGCTGCCTGGCGAAGGGTGTGGGCGGGGCCGACGGTGAGGATCACCGTACTCATGGCGTCACGGACGAGCATGGAAAGGGCCACCTCCTAGGAACCTCCGAGGAAGTTCAGAGATTCACAAATTCACAAATGGGGGTGGCTTCAGAGTGACAGGTAAAGGGCGAGTCAACAAGAGGGCGCGCGTGGTCCGTTGAGGGCGTGTGCGGGTTTCTCCCGGTGCTCACTGGCGCCGGTGTGAACAGTGCCCTCACTGCGGTGCGGCTACGCCAGGTCCACTCCCAGCTCGGTGTCCGGCCGGCAGAACGTGCACGGCTCGATGTTCGGGTCGGTGAGCGCGGCCCGCGCCTCGTCGGCCCTGATGTGGTGTGGAGTGCCGTCGATCATGGTGCAGTCGGCCAGGTGGATGAAAGCCGGCTCGGGCCCGTGGGGGGTGCGCTTCTGCTGGACGACGTAACCGGTCTGCGCGGGAGGCGGGCTGAAGCCGGGCAGCGGACCGCCGCCTTTCGCTGTGCGTCTCGACCGCTGCTGCTGCGGCGGGCGCCCGGCGTCGGTGAGCGCGGCGAGCACGGCGTCCCGCTGGAGCCGGAGGTAGAGGGCGACGGTCTCGCTCTCGGCGATCTGCTCCTCGAGGTACGCAAGGATCGCCCGGAGCCGGCGGACATCAGGTGGCAGCAGGGACATGGCGCGCACCATCCCCGCACGGGATGAGGCCGCTCATCGTCAGCTCCTTCCTCCTCGCCGGGCCGCGAAGAGTGCCGCCCGGGCCGTCGTCGCGTGTCCCTGCCAGTACGGGTGGAACAGCGCTTGCGACGAGAGGCGGATCAGTCGCCGCCGCAGCGCGGTGCGCTGCCGTGCGGCGAGCTGCCGGTACGTCGCATGCCACTCCTCCTGGACGTGGGCAAGGTCGTGGGGAATCGCTCGCATGACGAGATTCAATCACGTGTTCGATTTTTGGGGCGAGCGGAACCCGGCTCCGCTGCCGGTGACGGATCGCCACGCGGTCGGACCGCCTGAGCTGGCGGCGCCGGCCGTGCTGCGCACGATGTAGGGGGGTGACCAACCCAGAAAGGGACCGTCATGGATCTCCACCTCAAGGACAAGGTCGCCGTCGTCACCGGAGCTAGCAAGGGCATCGGCCTCGCCATCGCCGAGGCCTTCGCCCGTGAAGGCGCGCACGTCATCGCCGGCAGCCGGAGCATCACCCCGGAGCTCGCGGCGCTCCAGGAGAAGTACCGTGTCACGGCGGTCCCGGTCGACCTGTCCACCGCAGACGGACCGGGGACACTCGTCCGGCGCGGGGTGGACCAGTACGGCGGGGTCGACATCCTGGTCAACAACCTGGGTGCCGCGACGCCCCGTCCGAGCTTCCTGGACATCGACGACGCCGAGTGGCAACGGATCTTCGACATGACGCTGTTCAGCGCGGTCCGGACCAGTCGCGCGGCGCTTCCCTATCTGCTGGACGCGGACGGGGGCGCCATCATCAACATCAGCTCCATCAACGCGCGCCTGCCGTTCCCCGCGGTCGTGGACTACTCCGCGGCCAAGGCCGGGCTGACCAGCCTGACCAAGTCACTGTCCGAGGAGTTCGCGCCGAGGGGCGTCCGGGTCAACGCGATCGCCCCGGGACCGGTCCGCACCCCTTTCTGGACCGCTCCGGGTGGCTTCGCCGATGCCACGGCGGCCCAGGCCGGCACCACCGCGCAGGAAGCCATCGACGTCGTCGTGCCCCAGAGCATGGGCATCTCCACGGGGCGGGTCACCGAAGCTCACGAAGTCGCCGATCTGGCCCTCTTCCTCGCCTCGCCACTCGCGGGCAACATCACGGGAGCCGAGTTCACCATCGACGGCGGCCAGGTCAAGACGTTGTGAACTCCTGCCGCTGCCCACGCCTCGGCGAGGGGAGCGCCGGCCGGGCCGCGAGCCGTGTCAGTAGCGCTGGTTGAGGTAGCCCAGCAACTCGTCGTGCAGCAGACCGTTGGACGCGGCCGCGTTGCCGCTGTGCGGGCCCGGGCGGCCGTCGAGGCCGGTGAAGGTGCCGCCGGCCTCGGTGACGACGATCGCGGTGGCGGCCATGTCCCACAGCGACAGCTCGGGCTCGGCGCACAGGTCGACCGAGCCCTCGGCGACCATCATGTACGGCCAGAAGTCGCCGTACGCGCGCGTGCGCCACACCTCGCGGGTGAGGTCGAGGAAGCCGTTCAGACGGCCCTGCTCCTCCCAGCCGGAGAGCGAGGAGTACGCGAAGGAGGCGTCCGACAGCTTGCCGACGCGGGAGACGTGGATGCGGCTCGCGGAGGACAGGCTGCGGCCGGTGAAGGCGCCGTGGTCCTTGGCGGCCCACCAGCGGCGGCCGAGGGCGGGGGCGGAGACGACGCCGACGACGGGCTGGTAGCCTCCCCCACTCCCGGCTGCGCTCGAGCGGACGGTACCCCCACCACCCGCTTCCATCAGGGCGATGAGGGTGGCCCACACCGGGACGCCGCGGACGTAGTTCTTGGTGCCGTCGATCGGGTCGACCACCCAGCGGCGGGGCCCGGTGCCCTCGATGCCGTACTCCTCGCCGAGGATCGCGTCCCGGGGTCGGGCGCGCTGGAGCTGACCGCGGATGAGTTCCTCCGCCGCCTTGTCCGCCTCGCTCACCGGGGTCATGTCCGGCTTCGTCTCCACCTTCAGGTCGAGGGCCTTGAAGCGGGCCATGGTGGCGGCGTCGGCCGCGTCGGCGAGGACGTGGGCGAGGCGAAGGTCGTCGAGGTAGTCCGGCATGTAACGAACCGTATCCGTCGAGGGAGTAGGGGGCTACAGGGGGCCGGGGCGACGGGTCCGCCGGCCGCGCAGGTCTGTGGCGGTTCGGGGGCCGCGGCCGCGCAGGTCCGTGGCGGTTCGGCGGCCGCGGCCGCACCGATTCGTGGCGGTTCGGCGGCCGCAGCGGGCCCCGGCCCGGTGGGTGTGCCGCGGCCGAAGCGCGCCCCCCTCATGCCCCCGCGAACCCTTGACAGTGCATGTACGCGCGTCAAATCTGGGCGCAGAGCCGCTCGCCCCAGGGAGGCGATGATGCCCGCAGCCCGGGAATCGCTACTGGACGCCGCCTATACGGCACTCGCCCGTCGACCGTGGTCCGCGGTGCGGATGGTCGACGTGGCCGCGGCGGCTGGGGTGTCCCGGCAGACGCTGTACAACGAGTTCGGGAGCAAGGAGGGGCTGGCGAGAGCGCTGATGCGACGGGAGGCCGACGGGTATCTCGCCGGAGTGGAGCGGGCCCTGACCACGCACTGCGACCCGCGCGACCGGCTCACCGCCACCGCCGAGTGGATGGCGTCGGCCGCCCGGGACAACGCGCTGGTGCGGGCCATGCTCACCGGCAGCTGGAGCGAGCGTCTGCCCGCGCCGCCGCTCGCCGCCGTGCCGTCCTCCTCCGCCGTGCCCGCGCAGCGCAGGGCGGACGGGCCGCTGCCCTCGCCCGGCGACTTCGTGCGGCTCGTGCGGGACCGGGCGGTGACGGTACTGGGCGGCACCGACACCGGGCAGGCCGACGGTTCCGAGCTCACGCGGTCCTGCGAACTGGTCGTGCGCCTCGCGCTGTCCTGCGTGGCCGCGCCGCCGGGGGAGGGCGGGATCGCCGAGCTGGTGCGCGGCGCGCTCCCCAGGCAGCTGATCTGACGGCCCACGTCGTCAGCCGGCCCGCGTGATCAGCCGACCCACGTGATCAGCCGGCCCACTTCCGCGTAGTCGAGCACGTCGGCGCCGATGCGCCAAGTGAGAGCACTGGAAGCCGACTTGGACGGCAGCGAGGCCGTACCAGGGAGTGAACCCGCCGCCCGGGAAAGGGGAAGTCCTCGCTCCGGTTCCGGGAGCAGGGCAGGGGCCTTCAGTGGGCCGAGCCCGACAGCTGCAGGCCGATCACACCGGTGATCACGAGCGAGATCGACACGATCTTCAGAGTGGACACCAGGTCACCGAGGAAGACCATGCCGTAGATCGCGGTGCCCGCCGCGCCGATCCCGGTCCACACGGCGTACGCGGGACCGACGTCGAGCTTCCTCAGGGAGAGCGTCAGCAGGCCGAAGCTGCCCAGCGCGAAGGAGGCGAAGGCGATCGTCGGCCACAGTCGGGTGAACCCGTGCGAGAGCTTGAGGCACACGGCGAAACCGGTCTCCAGAATGCCGGCGACGATGACCAGCAGCCACGCCATGTGCGGTCCTCCCGTAGGTCCCGATCTCCGGCTCGGTGCGATTATGCACTTACCTGGCTCGGACCCCGGCAAACAACGCGGTGCTCAGTCGCCCTCCGTGCGCTCCCGCGTGGCCAGCAGCCGGCGCAGGGAGAAAAGGCGCGCCGGGTCGGCATGGCCTTCCTCGACCCACGCGTCCAGCGCGCAGTCCGGCTCGTCGTGGCTGCACGCGCGCGGGCAGCCCGCCGTGCCCGGCTGCAGGTCCGGGAAGGCGTTGATCACCCGGGACGGGTCGATGTGCGCGAGGCCGAAGGAGCGCACGCCCGGGGTGTCGACGACCCAGCCGCCCGCCTCGGAGAGCGGCAGTGCGAGGGCGGACGTCGTGGTGTGGCGGCCGCGACCGGTCACCGCGTTCACGTGGCCCGTCGTACGCCGGCGCTCCTCCGGGACCAGCGCGTTGACCAGGGTCGTCTTGCCCACGCCCGAGTGCCCCACGAACGCGGTGATCTTGCCGTCCAGGTGCTCGTGCACCCAGGTCGCGGCGTCGCCGTTCTCCAGCCCCTCGCGGCTGGTCACGACGTAGGGGATGTCGAGGGCGCCGTACAGCTCCAGCAGCTTGTCCGGCGGGGCCAGGTCCGACTTGGTCATCACCAGCAGCGGGTCCAGGCCGCCGTCGTAGGCCGCGACCAGACAGCGGTCGATCAGGCGGGGGCGCGGCTCCGGGTCGGCGAGTGCGGTGACGATCGCCAGCTGGTCGGCGTTGGCGACGACCACCCGCTCGTAGGGATCGTCGTCATCGGCCGTGCGGCGCAGCAGCGAGGTGCGCTCCTCGATGCGCACGATCCGCGCGAGTGTGTCCTTCTTGCCGGACAGATCGCCGACCAGGGCCACCCGGTCGCCCACCACGGCCGCCTTCCGGCCCAGCTCGCGGGCCTTCATCGCCAGGACCGTACGGTCCTCGACCAGGCAGGTCAGCCGCCCCCGGTCGACGGTGAGGACCATGCCCTCGGCCGCGTCCTCGTGCTTGGGCCGGATGGTGGTACGCGGCCGGTTGCCCTTGCGGTTGGGGCGGCTGCGGATGTCGTCCTCGTCGGTGTGCTTGCCGTAGCGGCGCATGGTCCCAGTCCGCCCGTCAGTTCCCCAGCATCCCGGTCCACAGGGCGGGGAAGTCGGGCAGCGTCTTCGCGGTCGTCGCCACGTTCTCGATCTGCACACCATCGACCGCCAGGCCGATGATCGCACCGGCGGTCGCCATGCGGTGGTCGTCGTAGGTGTGGAAGATCCCGCCGTGCAGCGCGCGCGGGCGGATGTGCAGGCCGTCGGCCGTCTCGGTGACGTCACCGCCCAGCTCGTTGATCTCCTTGGTGAGCGCGGCCAGCCGGTCCGTCTCGTGCAACCGCAGATGGGCCACGCCCCGCAGGGTCGAAGGGGAGTCGGCCAGCGCGGCGACCGCCGCGATGCCCGGGGTCAGCTCGCCGACGTCACCCAGGTCGACATCGATGCCGTGGACGGCGCCCGAGCCGGTGAACGCCAGCCCGTACTCGGTCAGTTCGCAGGAACCGCCCATCTCGGTGAAGATCTCCCGCAGCCGGTCGCCCGGCTGGGTGGTGCGCTCCGGCCAGTCCGGGATCAGCACCTTGCCCCCGGTGACGAGGGCCGCCGCCAGGAACGGCTGGGCGTTCGACAGGTCCGGCTCGATGGTCAGGTCCCGGCCGAGCAGCGCGCCCGGCGTCACCCGCCACACGTTCGGCTCGCCGCCCGACTCCGGGGTGTCCACCTGGGCGCCGACCGCGCGCAGCATGTCCACGGTCATCCGGATGTGCGGCATGGAGGGCAGGGTCGCGCCGGTGTGCCGGACCTCGACGCCCTGGTTGAAGCGGGGGCCCGACAGCAGCAGCGCCGAGACGAACTGGGAGGACGAGGAGGCGTCGATCGACACCGGGCCGCCGTCCAGCGCGCCGCCGCCGTGCACGGTCAGCGGCAGCGCGCCCCGGCCGTCGTCGTCGATCCGGGCGCCGAGCACGCGCAGCGCGTCGATCACACCGTTCAGCGGACGCTCGTACGACCGCGGGTCCCCGTCGAACCGGATGGGACCGTCGGCCAGCGCGGCCACGGGCGGCAGGAAGCGCATCACGGTGCCGGCATTGCCGACGTCGACCGTGGCCGGACCGTGCAGGCCCGTGGGCAGCACCCGCCAGGCCTCCCCGGAGCCGTCCGGGCCCACCCCCTCCTCGATCTCCACACCCATGGCCCGCAGGGCACCGGCCATCAGCAGCGTGTCGCGGGAGCGCAGCGGGCGGCGCAGCCAGCCGGGCTCGGAGGCGAGGGCGGCCAGCACGAGGGCGCGGTTGGTGACCGACTTGGACCCCGGCACGTGGACCGTCGCGTCGACGGCTCCGCTCGCGTGCGGGGCGGGCCAGAGGGCGGGGTGGGCGGTGTTCGGGGCCATGGGCCCACTGTATAAGCAGGGCCCGGTATCAACCTTCCAGCAGCCAGCGGCCCCCGCCGATCAAGGAGCACAGCGACACCGCGTGGAACAGGAACAACCACAACCCCGCCGGTACGTGCGTCAGACGGGACAGCTGGTCCGCGTCCGAGTCCCCGGCACCTCCCCGCGACCGCTTGGCCTGCAGCTCGAACGGCGGCCGCACGCCACCGAACAGGAGGAACCACACCACCGCGTACGCGAACGCCGCCTGCACCTGGGGACCCGCCAGCCACGACACCAGCAGGAAGGCGCCCCCGGCCAGAACCACGGTCAGCACTCCGTACGCGTTGCGGACCATCACCAGCATCGCCACCAGCAGCGCGGTCGCCGCCCACAGCAGCAGCGTGATGCGGCCGGTGGCCAGGAGAGCGGCTCCGCCCAGGCCCAGCAGCGAGGGAGCCGTGTAGCCCGCGGCCGCCGTGAGGATCATGCCCAGCCCGTACGGCTTGCCCCGGCTGACGGTGAGGCCGCTGGTGTCGGAGTGCAGGCGTATGCCCGTGAGCTGCCGGCCGGTGACCAGGGCCACCAGGCCGTGGCCGCCCTCGTGCGCGATGGTGACGGCGTTGCGCGCGAGCCGCCACACGGAGTGCGGGACGACCACGGCGAGCGCGGCGACCAGCGTGGCGAGCACCACCCACAGGTCGGGATCGGGCTGGGTGCCGGTGAGTCGGTCCCACAGGTCGGGCAGCGCGGTGGCGGCGAGGCTGTCCATGTTCTCCGGTGGCTCCCTCTCGTCGGGATCAATGGGGGTCGGCGCGAAGCGCCGTCGTCGAGCGGTGGTGGTCGGGTGACGGGTGGGCCTGGCAGTGTGGCACGTATGTGCGGACGGTATGCATCCAGTCGTAGGCCTGAGGATCTCGCGGGAATCTTTGAGATCGAGAGGTGGGAGCCCGAGGAGATCCTGGAACCGGACTACAACGTGGCTCCGACCAAGGAGGTCTACGCCGTTGTGGAGCGTCCGGTGAAAGACGCGGACACGCCGCGTCCGGTTCGGCAGCTGCGCAGGCTCAAGTGGGGCCTGGTGCCCTCCTGGGCCAAGACGCCCGAGGGCGGCGCCCGGATGATCAACGCGCGCGCGGAGACCGTGCACGACAAGCCCGCCTACCGCCGGGCCTTCGCCGCCCGGCGCTGCATCCTGCCCGCCGACGGCTACTACGAGTGGGTCACCGGCAAGCAGGAGCGGGAGCTGGAGGAGGAGGGCAGGAAGAAGCGGCCCCGCAAGCAGCCCTACTTCGTGCTGCCCGCCGACGGCTCGGTGTTCGCCATGGCCGGACTGTACGAGTTCTGGCGGGACGGGACCCTGCCCGACGACCACCCGCAGGCCTGGTGGGTCACCTGCTCGGTGATCACCACCGAGGCGGAGAAGACCCCGCTGGCCGTCGCCCCCGCCGAGGGCCCGCACTCGCTCGCCGAGATCCACCCCCGGATGCCGCTGATGCTCACCCCGGACCGCTGGGACACCTGGCTCGATCCCTCCCGCACCGACCCGGACGACCTGCGCGACCTGCTGGCCCCGCCCCCGCCCGGCCTGATGCGCGCCTACCCGGTCACCACGGCCGTCAGCAACGTCCGCAACAACGGCCCCGAGCTGCTGAAGGAGCTGGAAGCGCCGGAAGAGGGCACACTCTTCTAGCGTGATCGAGACTGTCGAGACCGATGCCGGGACCGCACGCGTCACCTGGCACGAGGCGAACAAGGCGCGGCTGGTGCTGGCCGTCGGCCATGGGGCCGGCGGTGGCATCGAGGCGCGGGATCTGCGGGCGCTCGCCCAGGAGCTGCCCGGGCACGGTGTGAGCGTGGCCCTCGTCGAACAGCCCTGGCGGGTGGCCGGTAAGAAGGTCGCGCCCGCCCCGAAGACCCTGGACACCGGCTGGCGCGGGATCTGGCCCGCGCTCGCGAAGCCGGGGCTGCCGGTGATCTCCGGCGGGCGCAGCGCCGGGGCCCGGGTCGCCTGCCGTACCGCCGGCGAGCTGGGCGCGCACGCCGTGCTCGCGCTGAGCTTCCCGCTGCACCCGCCGGGCAGCCCGGAGAGGTCCCGCGCGGACGAGCTGCTCGGCGCCGGAGTGCCCACGCTGGTCGTGCAGGGCGGGAACGACCCCTTCGGGCAGCCGCAGGAGTTCCCCGACGGCGACTACCAGCTGGTCGAGGTGCCGTACGGCGACCACGGTTTCGCCGTGCCCAAGCGCGCCGAGATCACCCAGGAGCGGGCGCTGGAGGTCATCACCGGCGGTGTCGTGGAGTGGGTCGCGTCACTCGGGTGACCCGGGAATGCTGCGCGACGGGCGACTGTTGTGGCGGACAGAAGTGCTGAAGCACCGGCACCGACGTCGTAGGAGAGGAAGTCCGCCGCATGGGTTCGACCATCTGCCCTCCTGTCACCCGCCACGACCCCGTGGACGGGCTGCGCCCGGCAGAGTTTGATTCGAGCCGCAGCAGCCGCGCTGACCTGGACTGGACGGTGCTGCATGCGGCCAGGACCGCTCCTATTCGAGGGGCGGTGGGCACGGGTGGTGTTCTATCCTCCAAAACGAGTGGGACCGGTTTCGGTCCCGCCCGGGATCTTGAGGAGGTGGGTCCGGTCACTGGGACCGACGCAGGGACCGACAACGGCCAGGCGGAGCTGCCCGAGGGCCGGGGCGACAGCGCGGAGTCGACGGAGTCGAACACGGAGCGCAGTGCGCGCTTCGAGCGGGACGCGCTCGAATTCCTCGACCAGATGTACTCGGCCGCGCTGCGCATGACGCGCAACCCGGCCGACGCCGAGGACCTGGTGCAGGAGACGTACGCCAAGGCGTACGCGTCCTTCCACCAGTTCCGCGAGGGCACCAACCTCAAGGCGTGGCTGTACCGGATCCTCACCAACACCTTCATCAACTCGTACCGCAAGAAGCAGCGCGAGCCCCAGCGCAGCGCGGCCGAGGAGATCGAGGACTGGCAGCTGGCCCGTGCCGAGTCGCACATGTCGACGGGTCTGCGCTCCGCCGAGTCGCAGGCGCTCGACCACCTGCCCGACTCGGACGTGAAGGAAGCGCTGCAGGCGATCCCCGAGGAGTTCCGCATCGCCGTCTATCTCGCGGACGTAGAAGGCTTTGCGTACAAGGAGATCGCGGACATCATGGGGACACCCATCGGTACGGTGATGTCCCGGCTGCACCGGGGCCGTCGTCAACTGCGCGGCATGCTCGAGGACTACGCCCGTGAGCGCGGGCTGGTCCCGGCCGGCGCCGGAGAGTCGAACGAAGCGAAAGGCTCGGGCTCATGAGCTGCGGAGAGCCGCACGAGACGGACTGCAGTGAGGTCCTCGACCACCTCTACGAGTTCCTCGACAGTGAGATGCCGGACGTCGACCGCGACAAGTTCCAGCACCACTTCGAGGAATGCTCGCCCTGCCTGGAGAAGTACGGCCTGGAGCAGGCCGTGAAGAAGCTGGTCAAGCGGTGCTGCGGACATGACGACGTACCCGCCGACCTGCGCGCCAAGGTCATGGGGCGGATCGACCTGATCCGTTCCGGGCAGACCGTGCCCGAGCACGACGTGACCGCCACGCCTCAGGAGAGCTGACCACGGGGCGTCACCCGAACGTGCTAATCCTCGGGTCATAAGCCCCCGGATCCCCCGATTCCCGCCCTAGGCTCCGAGCCTGGACAGGCATGGTCGGGGAGGGGCGTCATGGAGGCGGTTCCGGCGAGGGCACGGGCCTGGGTGGCATGCGCCGCCGTGCTGGCCGTCGCCTGCATCCTGCGGCTGCCGGCCATCCACACGCCCTGGTGGCCGCTCGCCCTGCTCGCCGGGCTGTACGCGGCCTGCGAGCACGTCGTACGGCGCCGCCTGGGCGGCACCTTCTACCCCGTCCTGCTCGCCGGCGCGTTCCTGCTGCCCCCGCCCGCCGCCGCGCTCGTGCCGCTGCCGGCCGCCCTGCTCGCCCGCGTCGAGGAACGGCCCGTGTGGCTCCGCCGCGTGTGGCGGGCCGCGCAGCCCTCGCTCGCGGTGTGGGGCGCGGCCCGGGTCCACTGGGCGCTCGGCGGCCGGGACGCCGTCGTGGCCTGCGACTTCCCCTACGCCCTCGTGCCCGCCGGGGCGGCCGTCCTCGCCTTCTGCCTGGTGCTCGCCGCCCTCGACGGCGGGATCCTGGCGGCAGCCGAGCGGGTGCCCCTGCGCCGGGCCTGGCGGGGGCTGCTGTCCCGCTCCCTCGCGCCGGTCGCGGTGCACGGACTCGCCGGGCTGATGATGGCCGTGCTGTGGCGCAGCCGGTACGGGCCCGTCGCCGCGCTGCTCGTGCTGCTGCCGATGTGCGTCTCCTGCTGGGTGTTCGCCCAGTACCACCGGGAACGGGCCGCCCACCAGGCCACCATCCGCGCGCTGGTGCAGGCCGTCGACATCAAGGACGGCTACACCCGCGGCCACAGCGAGCGGGTCGGCCAGGCCTCCGTGATGATCGCCCGCGAACTCGGCATGCCCGACGAACGCGTCGAGGTGCTGCGCTTCGCCGGCATCCTGCACGACGTCGGCAAACTCGGTGTGCCCACCCGGCTGCTGCGCAAGGACGGCCCGCTGACCCCCGAGGAGCGGCGGATCATCGAGCTGCATCCCGAGTACGGCCATGAGATGGTCCGCGGGATCTCCTTCCTCGGCGAGGCGCGCGCGGCGATCCTGCACCACCACGAACGGCTCGACGGCAGCGGCTACCCCTACGGTCTGGTGGGCGGCCAGATCCCGGAGTGCGCCCGCGTGGTGGCCGTGGCGGACGCCTTCGACGCGATGACCTCCACCCGCTCCTACAGCAGGGCCCGCCCCGTCGAGGCGGCGGTCACGGAGCTGGAGCGGTGCGCCGGGACCCAGTTCGACCCGCGCATGGTCACGGCGCTCGCCCGGGCCCTCGGACGCCACGGCTGGCACCCGGCCGTCACCGCCGACGAGGCGTCGCGCGCGGTCCCGGCCCAGCAGCCGGTGGCCGGCAGCCGCAGCGGGACACCCTGATGTCCGTCCTCCGGCTCATCCACGCCTGCGCCGCGCTGACCGCCGGCGCCTGTCTCGCCGTCAGTCTGTGGAGCGGCATCCACGACCGGGGCGTGGGCCTCGCCTTCGGAGTACTCATAGCCGTCGGTGAACTGACCCGGTGGAGCGGAGCCCAGGTACGGCAGGCCGCCCCGCTGGGCACCGCCGGATCGCTGTCCTACGCCCTGCTGGGAGCCGACGCCGGACAGCCCATCCAGCACGACGCGCCGCAGGTCGTGACCATCGTCCTCGCAGCCTCCCTGCTCGGCGGCGTCCCGCACATCTGGTGCGGCCGCACCCCGACCCTCGACCACCTGGCCCGCCGCGTCCTGAGCGTCGCCTTCGCCGCCGTCTGCTTCCAACCTCTCTACAGCAAGGGGGCGTTCGAGGGCTGGAACGGCCCCGGCTACGCACTGCTGCTCATCGCCCTGCTCGTCCTCACCGCCCTGTGCGACGCCGTCCTGGCCGCCGCCCTCGTCCACTCCCGCACCGGCTGGCCCTTCACCCCGCTGTTGCGGGACGAACTGCGCGGACTGCTCGGCATCGGATCCGCCGTGTGCGCGACGGGCTCGGTGATGGCGCTCGCGGTGGCCGTCACCGGACTGTGGGCGCTGCCGGTGTTCTGCCTGCCCCTGCTGCTCACCCAGCTCTCCGTCCGCCGCTACGCCGCCGTGCGCGCCACCTACCGGCAGACCATCGCCTCCCTCGCCCGGGCCACCGAGATAGCCGGATACACCCCCACCGGGCACGCCCGCCGCGTCGCCGCGCTCAGCCTGGCCGTCGGCCGGGACCTGGGCCTGTCCGGCCCCTCACTGACCGTCCTGGAGTCCGCGGCCCTCATGCACGACATCGGCCAGCTCAGCCTGGTCGACCCCGTCCCGGCGGGCGCCACCGCCGCGCTGCCCCGCGAGGAGCAGCGGCGCATCGCGCTGCTCGGCGGGGCCGTCGTACGGCAGACCGGGGTGGACGCGGCGGTCGCCGTGGTCGTGGAGCGGCAGGCCGACCCCTTCCGGGAGCAGCCGCTCGCCGCGCGGATCATCCGTGCCGTGAACGCGTACGAGGAGAAGGCCCGGGACGCCGGGCCCGACGGACCGCTCCGCGCTCTGGAGGAGCTGCGCCTGGCGACCGCCGGGGACTACGCTCCCGAGGTCGTGGAGTCCCTCGCCCGGGTGCTGTCCCAGGTCGGGGGGTGGCGCGGCGACACCGTGGCCGACAGCGGTGGGGGGAGACGGGCGGGACTGTCTGACCCTGCCCCTGGCGGGGTAACCCATGGGTAATGAGCGCCCTTCCCGCCGTACGTGGTTGGATGCGAGGGAGAGGGTGTCCGGGGGCACAAGCCAGCCCACGTGCGGAACTGGAACTGGCAGGCGGGAATCGTGAGGATCTTCGGCAAGGGACGGCACCGGCCCTCCGCCTCCTGGCGGCAGGCCACCGACCGGGCGTTCACGCTCATCGGCGACGGCCGGTACGAGGACGCGGGCGAGCTGCTGACACGCGCCGCCGATCTGGAGCCCTGGCTGGCGGAGTCCTGGTTCAACCTCGCGCTGCTGCACAAGTTCCGGCACGACTGGGAGCAGGCCCGCGCCGCAGGACTGCGCGCCGTGGCCCTCCTGGACCGCGAGACCGGCGCCCCCGACTGGTGGAACGTGGGCATCGCCGCGACCGCCCTGCAGGACTGGCCGCTGGCCCGCCGCGCCTGGCAGGCGTACGGGCTGCGCGTACCGGGCGGCGCCGCCGCCTCGGGCGAGCCGCTCGGCATGGAGCTGGGCAGCGCGGCCGTACGGCTCTCCCCGGAGGGCGAGGCCGAGGTGGTGTGGGGCCGCAGGCTGGACCCGGCGCGGATCGAGGTGCTGTCCATCCCGCTCCCCTCGTCCGGGCGGCGCTGGGGCGAGGTCGTGCTGCACGACGGCGTCCCGCACGGCGAGCGCACGACGTCCGCCGGGCACTCCTACCCGGTCTTCGACGAGATCGAGCTGTGGGCGCCCTCGCCCGTCCCGACCTGGGTGGTCCTGCTGGAGGCGGCCACCGAGGCCGACCGGGACGCCCTGGAGCAGCTGGCCGCCGACGCCGGGTTCGCGGCGGAGGACTGGTCCTCCTCGGTGCGGCTGCTGTGCCGCATGTGCTCGGAGTCGCGGATGCCCTCGGACGAGGGCGACGGCGTGCATCTGGATCCGCACGACCACAGCGAACCAGGCCATCCCGGGCCGCTCGGACATCGCACGGACGGGCAGCTGTGGGTGCCGGAGCGGGAGTGCGGCGTGGCTGCGCCGGCTTCGCTGGTACGGGGGCTGCTGGACGGCTGGGTGGCGGACAGTCCCGATTCCCGGGACTGGCGGGACCTGGAAGAGGTCTGCTAGCAGTCCGTGGGAGGCTGCGGTCCGTTGTGGCTGGTCGCGCCCACGCGGCGGAGCCATATCGGGACAGTCCCGCGCCCCTGAAGGGGCGCTGCACGTACCCTGTATCAGCATTCACTCCCAGTTTTTGTGCAGGAAGGCGTACGTCGGTCATGGCGCAGCAGGACACCGATCAGCAGCACGCGGGCGTGCTCCCCGTCGACGACGAGGGCTACGTCGTCGACACGGAGGACTGCGAGGAGCGCGAGAACGCCTGGCGCGAGCGCGGCACCTCGCGGCCGATCACCGTCGTCGGCAACCCCGTCCTGCACAAGGAGTGCAAGGACGTCACCGCGTTCGGCGAGGAGCTGGACCAGCTGGTCGCGGACATGTTCGCCAGTCAGCGCACCGCCGAGGGCGTGGGCCTGGCCGCCAACCAGATCGGTGTCGACCTGAAGGTCTTCGTCTACGACTGCCAGGACGACGAGGGCGTCCGGCACGTCGGCGTGGTGTGCAACCCGAAGCTGGTCGACCTGCCCGCCGACCAGCGCCGGCTGGACGACAGCAACGAGGGCTGCCTGTCCGTGCCCACGGCGTACGCGCCGCTCGCGCGCCCGGACTACGCCGAGGTGACCGGCCAGGACGAGAAGGGCAACCCGATCAAGGTCCGCGGCACCGGCTACTTCGCACGGTGTTTGCAGCACGAGACCGACCACCTGTACGGCTACCTGTACATCGACCGTCTGTCCAAGCGCGACCGCAAGGACGCCCTGCGGCAGATGGCCGAGAACGAGCCACGCTACCCCGTGGTCGCCAACGACTGAGACGCACGGCCGAGACGTACGGCGACCGTACGGGAGCAGCCACGACGTCCCCTGCGACGTCCGGTCGGGATCCGTCCCGACCGGGCGTCGTTCGTTTGTTCGCCGCATGATTCCCGGCATCTTGGGGTGGTGAGTGAAGCAAATCCGTTCCCATAACGGTCAGTTGTGGTGCTGAATGGAAGTGCGGGGATACGCAACGGCGCACGCCCGGCACGGCACGGAAGGGCGTTGCGCTCCTGGCGGCTGAGAGGGGACTGTTCGTGCACGCTTTCTCACACGGCACCACATCGTCGACAGCGGTCGCAGTACCACCGTCTCTCGCCCTCCCGGTGATCGAGGACGTCTTTCCCCGGCAACTCCACCCGTATTGGCCAAAACTCCAGGAGAAGACCCGGTTGTGGCTGCTCGAAAAGCGGCTCATGCCGGCGGACAAGGTGCGGGAATATGCCGATGGCCTTTGCTACACGGACCTCATGGCGGGGTACTACATAGGCGCCCCCGACGACGTCCTGCAGGCCATAGCCGACTACAGCGCCTGGTTCTTCGTCTGGGACGACCGCCACGACCGTGACATCGTGCACGGCCGGACGGCCGGCTGGCGGCGCCTCAGGTACCGCCTGCACACGGCCCTCGACGCACCACGGCACCACCTGCACCACCCGGACCCCCTGGTGGCGGGGTTCGCGGACAGCGTGCTGCGGCTGTACTCGTTCCTGCCGCGCACCTGGAACCGGCGGTTCGCCCGGCACTTCCACGCGGTGATCGAGGCCTACGACCGCGAGTTCCGCAACCGGACCGAGGGGCACGTCCCGAAGGTCGAGGAGTACCTCGCCCTGCGCCGGCTCACCTTCGCACACTGGATCTGGACGGATCTGCTGGAGCCGAGCGCCGGATGTGAACTCCCGGACGCCGTAAGGAACTATGCCGCCTATCGCCGTCCGGCACTGCTGAGCCAGGAATTCGCCGCCTGGTACAACGACCTCTGCTCGCTGCCGAAGGAAATAGCGGGCGACGAGGTGCACAATCTCGGAATCAGTCTCATCACCCATGAGGGGCTGACGCTCGAGGAAACGGTGGCAGAAATCAGGTGGCGCCTCGAGGAATGCATAGATGAATTCCTCGAAGCCGAGCGGGAAGCTCTGCGGTTCGCCGACGGACTCGCCGACGGCACGGCGCGGGGAAGGGAATTGAGCGCCGCCGTGCGTGCCTGCGTCGGCAATATGCGGAACTGGTTCAGCGCCGTCTACTGGTTCCACCACGAGTCCGGCCGGTACATGGTCGACAGTTGGGACGACCGGTCCACGCCCCCGTACGTCAACAACGAAACGGCAGGTGAGTAATGACCGTCGAGTCTGTGAAGCCCGTGACCCCGAAGACATCCGAACTGCGCGAACCGCCCCTCGCCGGCGGCGCCGTCCCGGGCCTCGGCCACGGCCTGAAACTGGTCCGCGACCCGCTGGCCTTCATGTCCGGGCTGCGCGAGCACGGCGACGTCGTGCGCCTGAGGCTCGGCCCCAAGACGGTGTACGCCGTCACCACTCCGGCACTCACCGGCGCACTCGCGCTCAGCCCCGACTACAAGATCGACGGACCGCTGTGGGAGTCCCTGGAGGGCCTGCTCGGCAGGGAGGGCGTGGCCACCGCCAACGGCCCCCGGCACCGCCGCCAGCGGCGCACCATCCAGCCCGCGTTCCGGCTCGACGCGATCCCCGCGTACGGCTCGGTGATGGAGGAGGAGGCGCACGGGCTGACCGAGCGCTGGAAGCCCGGCGAGACCATCGACTGCACCTCGGAGTCGTTCCGGGTCGCCGTGCGCATCGCGGCCCGCTGCTTGCTGCGCGGCGAGTACATGGACGAGCGCGCGGAGCGGCTGAGTATGGATCTCGCGACCGTCTTCCGTGGTATGTACCGCAGGATGGTCATCCCGCTCGGACCGCTGTACCGGCTGCCGTTCCCGGCGAACCGTGAATTCAACCGGGCCTTGGCCGATTTGCATCTCCTCGTCGACGAGATCGTCGCCGAGCGGAGGGCATCTGGTCAAAAGCCGGACGATTTGCTGACGGCATTGCTGGAGGCGAAGGACGACAATGGCGACCCCATCGGGGAACAGGAGATCCACGACCAGGTGGTCGCGATAGTCACCCCCGGCAGCGAAACAGTCGCGTCCACGAT
The DNA here is from genome assembly GCF_042959345.1 of Streptomyces sp. NPDC007905. Classification (NCBI taxonomy): domain Bacteria; kingdom Bacillati; phylum Actinomycetota; class Actinomycetes; order Kitasatosporales; family Streptomycetaceae; genus Streptomyces; species Streptomyces sp. NPDC007905. The sequence goes on from NZ_JBIBKS010000006.1 coordinate 160,734, forward strand.
CATGTGGCTGCTTCAGGTTCTCGCGGAACATCCGGAACACGCCGAGAAGGTGCGCGCCGAGGTCGAATCCGTGACCGGCGGTCGGCCCGTTGGATTCGCCGACGTCCGTGGGCTCAGGCACACCAACAATGTCGTCGTCGAGGCCATGCGGCTCAGGCCCGCCGTATGGATATTGACGCGGCGCGCGGTGACCGACACCGCGCTCGGTGGCTATCGCATTCCGGCCGGGGCGGACATCGTCTACAGCCCCTATGCCATTCAGCGTGACGCCCGCTCCTACGACCGCCACCTCGACTTCGACCCCGACCGCTGGCTGCCCGAGCGGGCCAAGGAGGTGCCGAAGTACGCCATGAGCCCCTTCAGCGTCGGCAACCGCAAGTGCCCCAGCGACCACTTCTCCATGGCCCAGCTGAGCCTGATCACCGCGGCGATCTCGGCGAAGTACCGCTTCGAGCAGGTCAGCGGGTCGAACGACGCGACCCGGGTGGGCATCACGCTCCGGCCCCACCGGCTGCTGCTGAAGGCGGTGCCCTGGTAGACGGGGTGCCGGCGCGCGTTCAGGCGGCCTGCGGGCCCCGGAACGCGCGCCGGTAGGACTGCGGGGTCGTGCCCAGGGCACGGACGAACTGGTGGCGCAGCGCGGCCGCCGTACCGAACCCCGTACGCGCGGCGATCGCGTCCATGGTCTCGTCCGTGCCCTCCAGCAACTCCTGTGCGAGCAGCACCCGTTGCCGCAGGATCCAGCGGTACGGGGTGGTCCCCGTCTCCTGCTGGAAGCGGCGGGCGAACGTGCGCGGGGCCATGTGGGCGCGGGCGGCGAGCTGCTCGACGCTCACCTCCTGCTCGAGGTGCTCCTCCATCCACACCAGCACCTCCCCGACGGTGTCGCACGGGGCCTTGGGCAGTGGCCGCTCGATGTACTGCGCCTGCCCGCCGTCCCGGTGCGGCGGCACCACCATCCGCCGGGCGATCTTGTTGGCGACCTCCGGGCCCTGCTCCTTGCGCACGAGGTGCAGACAGGCGTCGATGCCGGCCGCGGTGCCGGCCGAGGTGATCACCGGGTCCTCGTCGACGTAGAGCACGTCCGGCTCGACGGTCAGCCGCGGATACTGGCGGGCCAGCTCGTCCGCGTGGTGCCAGTGCACAGCGCACCGCCGGCCGTCCAGCAGCCCGGCCGCCGCGAGCACGAAGACACCCGAGCAGACGCTGAGCACCCGGGCACCGCGGTCGACGCCACGGCGCAGGGCGTCCAGCAGTTCGGGCGGGAACTCCCGGGAGTCGTAGCAGGACCCGGCCGGCACGGCGATCAGATCGGCCGACTCCAGGCGCTCAAGACCGTGCTCGACCTGCAGCGAGAAGCCCGCGTGCGAGCGCAGCGTCGGCCCCTCGGCCGAGGCGACCGCGAAGTCGTACACCGGCAGGCCCTCGTCGCTGCGGTCGGTGCCGAAGACCTCGCAGACGACCGCCAGCTCGAAGGGATTCACGCCGTCCAGGAGGACGGCGACCACGTTCTGCAGCATGCTGTCAGTGTGCCGCACCCCTGGCAGTAAATCGAGGGTGTACGGCAGTCCTGCCACTCCCGGTAAGGAGCATCCGGCGTGACAGTGGTGTCTATGACTACGACACAGACAGAAGGACTGCTCGGAATGATCGCTGTGATCGGGATCCTGGGCCTCCTGGTCCTCCCGGCGGTGATCGGCATCGTGCGAGACAGGAGCATCGACCGTCAGATCAGGAGGGCCCAGGAGGCCCGAGAGGGAAGGAGGGGTCAGAAGTCCTCGTCCAGGTCGACCGTGCCCTCCACCGCGACCTGGTACGCCGAGGGGCGGCGCTCGAAGAAGTTCGTCAGCTCCTGAACACCCTGCAGCTCCATGAAGGAGAACGGGTTCTCCGAGCCGTACACCGGGGCGAAGCCGAGGCGCGTCAGGCGCTGGTCGGCGACGCACTCGAGGTACTGCCGCATGGAGTCGGTGTTCATGCCCGGGAGGCCGTCACCGCACAGGTCGCGCGCGAACTGCAGCTCGGCCTCGACGGCCTCCCGCAGCATGTCGGTGACCTGCTGCTGCAGCGCGTCGTCGAAGAGGTCCGGCTCCTCCTTGCGGACGGTGTCGACCACGTCGAAAGCGAAGGACATGTGCATCGTCTCGTCCCGGAACACCCAGTTGGTGCCGGTGGCCAGCCCGTGCAGCAGACCCCGGCTGCGGAACCAGTAGACGTACGCGAAGGCGCCGTAGAAGAACAGGCCCTCGATGCACGCGGCGAAGCAGATGAGGTTGAGCACGAAGCGGCGGCGGTCGGCCTGGGACTCCAGGCGCTCCAGCTTCTCGACCTCGTTGATCCACCTGAAGCAGAACTCGGCCTTCTCGCGGATGGAGGGGATGTTCTCCACGGCCGCGAAGGCCGCCGTCCGGTCGTCCGGGTCGGGCAGGTAGGTGTCCAGGAGCGTCAGATAGAACTGGACGTGCACGGCCTCCTCGAAGAGCTGACGGCTCAGGTAGAGCCGCGCCTCGGGGGAGTTGATGTGCTTGTACAGCGTCAGCACCAGGTTGTTCGCGACGATCGAGTCGCCCGTCGCGAAGAACGCGACCAGGCGGCCGATCAGATGCTGCTCGGCCGGGGTCAGCTTCGCGAGGTCGGCGACGTCCGAGTGGAGGTCGACCTCCTCCACGGTCCAGGTGTTCTTGATGGCGTCCCGGTAGCGCTCGTAGAAGTCGGGGTAGCGCATCGGGCGGAGAGTCAGCTCGAAGCCCGGGTCGAGGAGGTTGGTGTTACGGGTGGTCATCACTGGCAGGCCTCGCAGGACTCGGGGTTCTCAAGGGAGCAGGCGACCGCGTCGGGGTCGGCGGCCTGCTGGACGGGGATGGGGGCCTGCGCCTGTGCCGCGCGGGCGATGCGGGTCGCCGGGCGGGAGCGCAGGTAGTACGTCGTCTTCAGGCCCGACTTCCAGGCGTACGCGTACATCGAGGAGAGCTTGCCGATGGTCGGGGTCTCCAGGAACAGGTTCAGGGACTGCGCCTGGTCCAGGAACGGGGTGCGGGCCGCGGCCATGTCGATCAGGCCGCGCTGCGGGATCTCCCACGCCGTGCGGTACAGCGCCCGCACCTCGGCCGGGATCCACGCGAAGTCCTGCACGGAGCCATTGGAGTCGCGCAGCGCCTCCCGGGTCCGGGCGTCCCAGACCCCCAGCTCCTTCAGGTCCTTCACCAAGTACGAGTTGACCTGCAGGAACTCACCGGAGAGCGTCTCGCGCTTGAACAGGTTGGACACCTGCGGCTCGATGCACTCGTACACGCCCGCGATGGAGGCGATGGTCGCGGTGGGCGCGATCGCGAGGAGCAGCGAGTTGCGCATGCCGACCGAGGCGATCCGCTCGCGCAGGGCCGCCCAGCGCTCCGGCCAGGTCAGGCGAACGCCCGGGAAGTGGTCAGGGTGCAGGACACCCTTGGCCGTGCGGGTCTTCTCCCAGGCCGGCAGCGGGCCGTTGCGCTCGGCCAGGTCGGCGGAGGCCTCGTACGCGGCGAGCATGATGCGTTCGGCGATCCGCGTGGACAGGGCCCTGGCCTCGGGGGAGTCGAAGGGCAGGCGCAGCTTGAAGAAGACGTCCTGCAGGCCCATCGCGCCGAGGCCCACCGGACGCCACTTGGCGTTGGAACGGCCCGCCTGCTCGGTCGGGTAGAAGTTGATGTCGACCACGCGGTCGAGGAAGGTCACGGCCGTGCGGACCGTCCTGTCGAGGCGCTCCCAGTCGAGATCGCCGTTCGCCACGAAGGCACCGAGGTTGACCGAACCCAGGTTGCAGACCGCCGTCTCCCCGTCGTCCGTGACCTCCAGGATCTCCGTGCAGAGGTTGGAGGAGTGGATGACGTGGCCCGCGGTCGCCGTCTGGTTGGCCGTCCGGTTGGCGGCGTCCTTGAAGGTCATCCAGCCGTTGCCGGTCTGCGCGAGGGTGCGCATCATGCGGCCGTACAGGTCGCGGGCCGGGATCGTCTTCCTGGCGAGACCGTTCGCCTCCGCCTCGCGGTAGGCCGCGTCGAACTCCTCGCCCCACAGGTCCACCAGCTCCGGGACGTCCGCCGGGGAGAACAGCGACCACTGCTCGTCGGCGTTGACCCGGCGCATGAACTCGTCCGGGACCCAGTGGGCGAGGTTCAGGTTGTGGGTACGGCGGGCGTCCTCACCGGTGTTGTCGCGCAGCTCCAGGAACTCCTCGATGTCGGAGTGCCAGGTCTCCAGGTACACCGCGGCGGCACCCTTGCGCCGGCCGCCCTGGTTCACCGCGGCCACCGAGGCGTCCAGGGTCTTCAGGAACGGCACGATGCCGTTGGAGTGCCCGTTGGTGCCTCGGATCAGCGAACCGCGCGAGCGGATACGGGAGTACGACAGACCGATGCCGCCGGCGTGCTTCGACAGGCGGGCGACCTGGTGGTAGCGGTCGTAGATGGAGTCCAGCTCGTCCAGCGGGGAGTCGAGGAGGTAGCAGGACGACATCTGCGGGTGCCGCGTGCCGGAGTTGAAGAGCGTGGGGGAGGAGGGCAGGTAGTCGAGGCGGCTCATGAGCCCGTAGAGCGCCGCCACTTCGTCCACGGAGCGGACGGTGTCGTCCTCGGCCAGGCCCGCGGCGACGCGCAGCATGAAGTGCTGGGGCGTCTCGATCACCTTGCGGGTGATGGGGTGCCGGAGCAGATAGCGGCTGTGCAGGGTGCGCAGGCCGAAGTAACCGAAGCGGTCGTCGGCCGCCGCGTCGATCAGCGAGTCCAGACGCTCGGCGTGCAGCCGCACGAACTCCGCCGTGCGGTCGGCGACCAGGCCCTCGCGGTGGCCCACGGCGACGGACCCGGTGAAGGACACGACGCCCTGCGAGGCGGCCTCGGCCCTGATGGAGAGGGTCAGCAGCCGGGCGGCCACCCGAGAGTAGGCGGGGTCGTCGGAGATCAGTCCGGCGGCCGCCTCCGTGGCCAGCTCGCGCAACTCCGCCTCGTCGGCCCGTGCGGACCGGCCGCGCAGCGCGGCCGCGGCGACGCGGCCGGGGTCGGCGTCGGGGAGGTCGGCGGTCAGCTCGGTCAGGGTCCGCAGCAGCGCGGCACCGGGACCGTCGGCCTTCAGGTCGCTGACTGAAGCCGGATCGGCTGGCGCGATGGTCACGTGGGGCTCTCCCTCGCTCGGCACGGGGCCTTGCGGAGGGCAGGGGCAGCACGAGCGCGCACGGCGTCGCGTCCACCGGCCCACTCCACGAGGCCCGGACGTCTCAAGGCACCCGGACCGGACGGCCGGGCGCGCGCTGACGGCAGGTCCTCGGACTGGACAGGCGTGCGGATGCACGCAAGTACACCGTTGCGGGACAGTTCCGGATTCGCACCGGATTCCCCTGCGGCGACAGCGAGGATGAGCATACATCTAGTGCCGGGCTGTGGTGTCACCCCCAGATGTTGTGTCTGTTGCGTGTTGCGGTGGCTTCAGAGGGTCAACTCGGGGTGGGCGCGGCGCTGTCGTCCAGCCGGACACGGGGTTCCGGTTCCGCTCGGGTGCGCGAACGGAAGCGGGCCGCCGTCGGTCTAGCCGTTCGGCGGCCCGCTGGGGGTGGTGTGTTGGTGCTCGAGCGGTTCTGCGCGCCCCTACAGGGGCGTGATTCAGTGGCTGGCGCCCGCCGTGGCCGGCGGCAGTTCCACCTCGACTCCCGGGTCGCCCGCGTCCGCCGTGTAGTCGCCCGGCCTGGTCTCGTCGAGGCCCTCGGCGGCCTTCACGGCCTTGAGGACGAACGTGAGGACCACGGTGACCGCGACGTTGAGGACGAACGCCGTCAGGCCGATGTAGCCGATCTCCCCGATGCCCGGGATCTCCTTCGCGGAGCCACCGAAGTGCTTCTGGGTCGGCGAGGCCACCCCGTAGGCGGCGAGCGTGCCGTAGACCATGCCGACCGCCCAGCCGGCGAGCAGTGCCCAGCGGTGGAACCATCGGGTGAACAGGCCGCCGACCAGGGCCGGGAAGGTCTGCAGGATCCAGATCCCGCCCAGCAGCTGGAAGTTGATCGCCACCGTCTTGTCCATCGTCAGGACGAAGACCAGCGCGCCCACCTTCACCAGCAGCGACACGATCTTGGAGACGCGGGTCTCCTGCTGGGGCGTCGCGTCCGGCTTGATGAAGTCCTTGTAGATGTTGCGTGTGAAGAGGTTCGCCGCCGCGATGGACATGATGGCCGCGGGCACCAGGGCGCCGATGCCGATCGCCGCGAAGGCCACACCGGCGAACCAGTCCGGGAACATGTTCTCGAACAGCTGCGGAATCGCCAACTGCCCGTTGGTGACCTTCACTCCGGCCGCGATCGCCATGAAGCCGAGCAGCGCCAGCAGGCCCAGCATCAGGGAGTACAGCGGCAGGATCGTGGTGTTGCGCCGGATCACCTCACGGCTCCGGGACGACAGCGTCGCGGTGATCGAGTGCGGGTACATGAACAGGGCCAGGGCGGAGCCGAGCGCCAGGGTGGCGTAGGTCCACTGGCCCGCCTCCGGTGGGGCCAGCGCGCCGCGCGGCTTGCCGGTGGCCGGGTTGACCTGGCTGAACGCGTCGGCCGCCTTGGCGAAGATGTCGTCGAACCCGCCCAGCTTGATCGGGATGTAGATGATCGCCACCGCGATGACGAGGTAGATCAGCGTGTCCTTCACGAACGCGATCAGGGCGGGGGCGCGCAGACCCGACGAGTACGTGTACGCGGCCAGCACGCCGAAGGCGATCAGCAGCGGCAGGTCCTTCACGAACCAGTTGGTGTTCTCGCCGCCGCCGACGCCCATCACGTCCAGCACCGCCTGGATGCCGACGAGCTGGAGCGCGATGTACGGCATCGTCGCGAGGATGCCGGTGAGCGCCACGGCCAGCGACAGCCCCTTCGAGCCGAAGCGGCCGCGCACGAAGTCCGAGGTCGTGACGTAGCCGTGGCGGTGCGAGACCGACCACAGGCGGGGCAGGAACGTGAAGATCAGCGGGTAGACCAGGATCGTGTAGGGCACCGCGAAGAAGCCGGCCGCGCCCGCCGCGTAGATCGCCGCCGGTACGGCGACGAAGGTGTACGCCGTGTACAGGTCGCCGCCGAGCAGGAACCAGGTGATCCAGGTGCCGAACGACCGTCCGCCCAGGCCCCATTCGTCCAGGGAGTGCTCGTTGTCGGCCCTGCGCCAGCGCGCGGCCAGGAAGCCCACGACCGTGACGGCCAGGAAGAAGAAGATGAAGACGCCGAGCGCGACGCCGTTGACGCCGTTCTTCACTTCGCCGCACCCCCGTCCCCGTTCCGGCGGCCGCGCTGATCGCGCTGCCACAGCTGGTACGCGAGCATGGTGAGCGCGGTGGAGATCAGCACCCACAGCATCTGGTACCAGTAGAAGAACGGGATCCCGATGAACGCGGGGTCCGTCTTGGCGTACGAGCCGACCCACAGCAGCGCCGCGAAGGGCGCGACGAGACACAGGCCGATGATCACGCGGACCGGCGTTACGACCGGTCTCACTTCAGGCGTTTCGGACATGCCACGGCTCCGTCCCCTCACTGATCACCTGTAATGTGCAGGCAATCTAGGTGACGCTGTCGTGGCAGCGGAAGACCTCGTCGCCATATCGGCATGTCGATTTCGGGGTCGAGGTGTGAAGACACCGACCCGGTCAGGCCGGGGGCCGCTTCACTCCACGGGCCGCTTCAGACGTGCCACGAACTTGTACCGGTCACCGCGGTACACGGACCGCACCCACTCCACCGGCTTGCCCTCACGGTCCAGGGAGTGCCGGGAGAGCATCAGCATCGGCAGACCCACGTCGGTGCCGAGCAGACCCGCCTCGCGCGGGGTGGCCAGCGAGGTCTCGATGGTCTCCTCCGCCTCGGCGAGATGGACGTCGTAGACCTCGGCGAGGGCCGTGTACAGGGACGTGTACTTCACCAGCGAGCGTCGAAGCGCCGGGAAGCGCTTGGCCGACAGGTGGGTGGTCTCGATGGCCATCGGCTCGGCGTTGGCCATGCGCAGCCGCTCGATGCGCAGCACACGCCCGCCCGCCGTGATGTCGAGCAGCTCGGCGAGCCGGTCGTCGGCCGTGACGTACCCGATGTCCAGCAGCTGGGAGGTGGGCTCAAGCCCCTGCGCGCGCATGTCCTCGGTGTACGAGGTGAGCTGCAGCGCCTGCGAGACCTTCGGCTTGGCGACGAAGGTGCCCTTGCCCTGGATGCGCTCGAGCCGGCCCTCGACGACGAGCTCCTGCAGGGCCTGGCGGACGGTGGTGCGGGAGGTGTCGAACTCGGCCGCCAGCGTGCGCTCGGGCGGCACCGGCGTGCCCGGCGCCTGCGTCTCCGTCATGTCGAGCAGGTGCTTCTTCAAGCGGTAGTACTTGGGCACGCGCGCGGTACGGACGGTCGTCCCGGCCTCGTTCTCCGCACTGCCGACGTCGGTGCTCATGCTCTGCCTTCCCGGCTCCTGATGCCGAAAGCGACCGACATCCCATCGGCCACGGCTCACATCGTGGCACGGCTTCGTGTGTCAGGGCTCCATCCGCACGGTCCGTGATCTCCTCTATATACCCGCGGACCCGTTGTTGGTCTAGTCCACAGGGTGCTCGGGCTGTGCGGCGGCGGCACCCGGCTGCCGCCGCCCCTTGCCGGAGCCGGCCCCCACCCGGACTAGATGCCCTGCCACTCCGGCTTGTTGGCGTAGGTGTGCCGGAAGTAGTCGGCCAGCTTGAGCTTGGACGCGGCGGCCTCGTCCACGACCACCGTGGCGTGCGGGTGCAGCTGGAGCGCGGAGGCCGGGCAGACGGCCGCGACCGGTCCCTCGACGGTCGCGGCGACCGCGTCCGCCTTGCCCTCGCCCGTCGCGAGCAGCACCAGGTGCCGGGCCTCCAGGATGGTGCCGATGCCCTGGGTGATCACGTGGTGCGGCACCCGCTCGATGTCGCCCTCGAAGAAGCGCGCGTTGTCGATCCGGGTCTGCTCGGTCAGCGTCTTGATCCGGGTGCGCGAGGCGAGCGAGGAGCACGGCTCGTTGAAACCGATGTGCCCGTCGGTCCCGATCCCCAGCAGCTGCAGGTCCACCCCGCCGGCCTCGGCGAGCGCCCTGTCGTACGCCTCGCACGCCGCCTGGACGTCCTCGGCCGTGCCGTCCGGACCCATGAACGCGTCCATCCCGATCCCGAGCGGCTCCAGCACCTCCCGGCGCAGCACCGAGCGGTAGGACTCGGGATGCTCGGCCGGCAGTCCCACGTACTCGTCGAGCTGGGCTATGCGCGCCCGCGAGGTGTCCACGGCGCCGGAGCCCACCTTGACGGTCAGCGCCTGGTAGATGGGCAGCGGAGTGGAGCCGGTGGCCACACCGAGCAGGGCACCGGGCTTGCGCCGCAGGAGCTGGGCCATGGCCTCGGCGATCAGCTCGCCACCCGCCGCGGCGTCCGGAACGATGACAACTTCCACGCTGGGCCTGCCGTTCTGAAGAGGGCTGGAGGTCGGGGAGAGGTCTGCAGAAGGGGAGTATGTGGTTTAGACCAATCTAGCAGAATTGGGGTCGGCGGGCGCGCTCGAGGTCGCCCCGCAATCCGCCCGCTCCCGCCCTGTGCCCACCCCTCAGGGCATGGAACCTCCGGTCGCGTCCAGCCAGTGCCCCGCCACCCGCGTCCGGCGTCCGAGGCGAGGAAGGCCACCGCGTCGGCCACGTCCGCCGGCGTCCCACGCGGCCCAGCGCCGCTGCCGCGGCGGCCCTGCTCAAGCCGTCCTCCGTCCCGTGCGGGAAGCCGACGGTGCTGTCGGTGTCGATGATGCCCGGCGCCGGCGAGTTCACCGTGATGCCGCGACGGCCCAGCACCTTGGACAGGTCGCGGGAGACGGCGTTGAGGGCGGCCTTCGTCATCTGTAGGCCACCTGGTCCGGCATCACCGCCGTACGGCCGAGTCCGGAAGAGACGTTGATGATCCGCCCGCCGTCCCGCAGGCGTCCCGGCCGTGCCGGACGACGAAGGACGGCGCCTTCGCGTTCACGGCGAAGACCCGGTGGTACTCCTCCTCGCCGATCTCCTCGTTCGGTGCGGCCCTGCCGGTTCCCGCGCTGTTCACCAGGATGTCCAGGCCGTCCGCGTGCCGGTCGAACTCCTCCCAGCCGCCGGGCGCGCCCCGGCACCCCCGGCTCCACCCCGATCGCGAACGCCGAGCCGCCGGCCGCCTCGATCGCCGCCACCGTCTCCTCGGCGGCTGCCTGTTTGCTGCCGTAGTGCACCGCGACCCGCGCCCCGTCACGTCCGAGCCGCTCGGCGACGCCCCGCCCGATGCGCCGGCTCGCACCCGTGACCAGTGCCGTCCGCCCCGCGAGCACGCTCATGCCGCCATCCCTCCGCATTTTCCTAGTGGTCGCTACAAAAAAACCGTACACCGCCCCGCATCCATTTCTCTAGGGGCCGCTATAAAATGCACTCCATGGTGAACGCGCAGGAGGCGGACCGGCAGACGGTGGAGGCAAAGGCGCAGGCCAAGGTGTCCCGATCCCGGGGCCGCCCGCGCTCCTTCGACCGTGCCACCGCGTTGGAGAAGGCGCTCATGGCCTTCTGGGAGCACGGCTACGAGGCGACCTCGGTCTCCGATCTCACCCGGATCATGGGCATCGGCACCCCGAGCCTGTACGCGGCCTTCGGCGACAAGCGGACCCTGTTCGAGGAGGTCGTCCGGGTCTACCTCGACACGCACGGGGCCTTAGGCGACCGCGCTCTCGCCGAGGAGCCGACCGCCCGCGCCGCCGTGGAGCGGATGCTGCGCGAGGCCGCCGCCGAGTACACCGATCCCGCCCACCCCTACGGCTGCCTGGTGGCCCACGCGGCCACCAACTCCACCAGCCCCGAGGTGGAACAACTGCTGCGGGAGCGGCGCAACGCGAACATCGCCGCCCTCGAGTCCCGGATCCGGGCCGACGTGGCCGCCGGGCGGCTGCCCGCCGGCACCGACGCCGCGGCCCTCGCCCGGCACACCGGAGCGATGATTCAGGGCATGTCCCAGCAGGCCCGCGACGGCGCGAGCCGGGCCGAACTGGAGTCGCTGGCGGAAATTGCCATGGCCATCTGGCCCCGCGGCTGACCCGGGCGGGCTAGGCTGCGTGGCATCGCATGCCAGTGCCCCAACGCATTCCCTCACGCGCGTGGACACGCCATCGTGGTCTAGTCCACAATGCGCAGGGGAACGTTGTCGGGAAAACTGAAAAGCTTCCGTCTTCCCCGCACAGGAAGACGGACCGAGGAACCGGAGCTCTCTGCCCTGACTGCCCCGGCTCCTCGACCTTCGGCCGACCGGGACCGCACACCCCACGGCCGATGATGCTCCGGGCTGCGGTGCCGGGAGGGTTGAGGGTCCCTCCCAGGCGCCGCGGCCCGCGGGTGTTTTTCGGCCACTCGTGAGGCCCCGGGTACGCTCACACCGTGCCCTCCATGAACGAACTCGTACGCCAGCACACGGCCCTCGACGACTCCGACCTCGAGTGGCTCCACCTGCTGGTCTCGGAGTGGCAGCTGCTCTCCGACCTCTCCTTCGCCGACCTGGTCCTGTGGGTCCCGACCCGCGACGGCACCCGGTACGTCTCGGTCGCCCAGATGCGCCCCAACACCGGCCCGACCTCGTACCAGGACGACATGGTCGGGCACCTGGTCCCGCGCGGCCGGCGGCCCATGCTGGACGCGGCGCTGGACGAGGGCCGGATCGTGCGCGAGGGGGACCCGGAGTGGCGCGAAGAGGTCCCCGTACGGGTCGAGTCGATCCCCGTGCGGCGTGAGGGCCGCGTCCTCGGTGTCATCGCCCGCAACACCAACCTGCTGACGGTCCGCACCCCGAGCCGCCTCGAGCTGACCTATCTCCAGAGCGCCTCGGACCTCGCGCAGATGATCGCGGCCGGCTCCTTCCCCTTCCCCGACCAGCAGGTCGACATGGACGCCTCGCCGCGCGTCGGCGACGGCCTGATCCGGCTGGACGCGGACGGCATCGTCCAGTACGCCTCCCCGAACGCCCTCTCCAGCTACCACCGCCTCGGCCTCGCCGCCGACCTGGTCGGCCACCACCTGGGGCAGACCACGGCCGAACTCGCCCCGACCCGGGGCCCGGTGGACGAGGCGCTCGCCAAGGTGGCCAGCGGCTGGGCGCCGCGCGAGTTCGAGATCGAGGCCAACGACGGGGTCATCCAGTTCCGGGCCATTCCGCTCAAACCGAAGGGCACCCGCATCGGCTCCCTGGTGCTGTGCCGGGACGTCACCGAACTCCGCCGCCGCGAACGCGAGTTGATCACCAAGGACGCGACCATCCGGGAGATCCACCACCGGGTGAAGAACAACCTGCAGACGGTCGCCGCGCTGCTGCGGCTGCAGGCCCGGCGCATCGACTCCGAACGCGGCCGGGAAGCCCTGGAGGAGGCCGTACGGCGCGTCGGCTCGATCGCGATCGTGCACGAGACGCTCTCTCAGAACCTGGACGAGCGCGTGGAGTTCGACGACATCGCCGACCGGGTGCTCGCGATGGTCGCCGAGATCTCGCCGGGCAAGGTGACCGGCCGGCGCAGCGGACGCTTCGGGATACTCGACGCCGAGGTCGCCACCCCGCTGTCCATGGTGCTCACCGAGGTCCTGCAGAACGCCCTGGAACACGGCTTCCGCGAGGGGGACACCGGCACGGTCGAGGTCTCCGCGGTCCGTGGTGGCACCGCCAAGGAGGCCCGCCTCCTCGTGACCGTCCAGGACGACGGCGTGGGCCTGCCCGAGGGCTTCGACCCGCACCGCTCGGGCAACCTCGGCCTGCAGATCGTACGGACGCTCGTGGAGGGCGAGTTGGGCGGCACCTTCGACATGGTCCCGGCGCCGGGGCGCGGGACGAGGGTCATCCTCGACATTCCGGTGCGGGCGCAGAAGTAACGGCCGGAGGGGAACCGGGACCGAACCCCACTGGATCCGGGCAAGCAAAAAGCCCCGGACCACCAGTGGTCCGAGGCTCGTGCTCGTTGCTGCTCTGCTCTCGCTAAGCGCATCGGGGGTACTGCGCGCTGCGGCTCGGGGGCGGGAGATGCGTACTCGCTGTACGCGCCGCCAAGCTCAGGCTGTCAGCAGGGTGGGAGTGTCAGGCGGAGGCCTGACGAGCCCGGTTGCGGGCGGCGCGGCGCTTCATGGCACGACGCTCGTCCTCGCTGAGACCACCCCAGACGCCGGAGTCCTGGCCGGACTCGAGCGCCCACTGCAGACACTGCTCGATCACCGGGCAGCGACGGCAGACGGCCTTGGCTTCCTCGATCTGCAGCAGCGCAGGACCGGTGTTGCCGATGGGGAAGAAGAGCTCGGGGTCTTCCTCGCGGCAAACGGCGTTGTGACGCCAGTCCATGGCTGCTACCTCTCCTTGGTATTACATGCACGTTGCTTGTGAATGTGAACGCTTTCACGAATCCCTCAACAAGTGAAGGGCCGAGCGCCGAGTCTTCCCCGGCGTGGTCCTGGGGTTTGAAGAGGGGTTCCGGTGATCAGTGGAGGCCGGTGTTGCGGGCCGTCCCGATCGCCACGTAGAGACTTGCAAACCTCAACGGCGGATACAACCCCTTCCGGAAAGTTTTTTTTGATTCCTCGGTGTCGACTGGGTCACAGCCGTACTTCCATGGGGTGGATCCTGGCCTAAACGTTCGAGTGAAAGGACTTCCGCCCGTTCCGCTCACACAATCACACGCAGTGCGCGGCGTACGCCTGTGAACGTCACGCTCGTACGCAGTCCGAGGTGGTCGCCGTCCATCTGAAGGGGCAGGGGGGCCTTCGAATGCAAGGTGAACTGGTCCAGGTCGTGCAGGGAGACGGCATGCTTGCCATGGGGTCCACGCTCGGGGGACGAAGTGAGCAACTGGGTGCCATACCGGGCAACCGCGGCCGTCGACAGACGGCTGAGACCGAGCACGTCGATGCCTGTATCGAACGACGCCTTAGGTGACGTGTACATCGGGCGATTGCCGAGATATGTCCACGGGGACGTGTTCGAGACTATGGCGACGACGAGATCCGTGACCGGGTCCCCGCCGGACCGCTCGAGGGTGATCGTGCCGTGCCGGCGGTGCGGCTCGCCAAGGAACTGCCGGACCACCTGACGCACGTACAGGGCGTGTGTCGACTTCTTGCCCCGCTCGCGCTGCTGTTCGACCCGGCCGACCACGCCCGCGTCGAAGCCCAGCCCGGCGTTGAAGGTGAACCAGCGGTCCGGCACCGCCTCGTCCTCGGTGCCCGGCGTGCCCGCGGTCAGGCCCAGGCCGACGACCCGCTCGCTGCCCTGGCGCAGGGCGTCCAGCAGGGCGCCGGTGGCCTCGACGGGGTCGTTGGGCAGGCCCAGCGCGCGGGCGAAGACGTTGGTGGAGCCGCCGGGGACCACGGCGAGGCCGGGCAGACGGTCCGGGTCGGGGCCGGCGTGCAGGAGGCCGTTGACGACCTCGTTGACGGTGCCGTCGCCGCCGAGGGCCACGACCAGGTCGATGTCCTCGCTCTCCGCGGCCTGCCGGCCGAGGTCGCGCGCATGGCCGCGGTACTCGGTGGTGACCGCCTCCAGCTTCATCTCGCTCGCCAGCGCGTGGATCAGCACGTCACGCCTGCGTGCGCTTGTGGTGGTTGCCGCCGGATTGACCACGAGAAGTGCACGCATGGATGGCAGCGTACCTACTGGGGGGTACCCGGCCCACACCGAGGTAGGGATCGGGTAAGAGAAGGGGGCCTGAGCCTGCCCGCGCACGACTTCTCGGAGTGTGGGGCGAGGGGTTCACGCGCGCGGGCCGGGCATAGCCGCCGCGGGACCCGGGGCTACCCTTCTGGGGTGAGCAGTGAGCAGAACCCCGCCCCGGTCACCGCCGAAGCAGCCCCGGACGCCGGGCCGCGCCCGCGCCGGCTGACGTACGCGGCGGCGCTGGCCGCGCTGGAGGGGGCCGCCCTGGTGGCTGGGGGCGTGTGGATCCTCGTCCTCGGGCTCACCGGCGACCCGGACGACCGGCAGCAGGCCGTGACCGGAGGGATCACGCTGGTGGTGCTCGCGCTGCTGCCGCTGCTGGCCGCGCGCGGGCTGCTGCTCAGGCGCGGCTGGAGCCGCGGCCCCGCCGTCATCACGCAGATCATGGCGCTGCCGGTGGCCTACAACCTGCTCAAGGCCGACAGCATGGCCATTCCGGGCGGCATCGCCCTCGCCGTCGTGGCCGTCGCCGCGCTGGTGCTGCTGGTGAGCCCGGCGACGACCCGGGCCCTCGGGATCAAGGGGCCGGGCCGGGCGGAGTAGGCGGGCGCCTACTCCTCCACCAGGAGCTTCTCGCGCAGCTGGGCCAGGGTCCGGGCGAGCAGCCGGGAGACGTGCATCTGGGAGATGCCGACCTCCTGCGCGATCTGCGACTGGGTCATGTTCCCGAAGAAGCGCAGCAGCAGGATCCGCTTCTCCCGCGGCGGCAGGTCCTCCAGCAGCGGCTTGAGGGACTCGCGGTACTCCACGCCCTCCAGCGCCTCGTCCTCGGCGCCGAGGGTGTCGGCGACCGCCGGGGACTCGTCGTCGGTGTCGGGGACGTCCAGGGACAGCGTCGAGTACGCGTTCGCGGACTCCAGGCCTTCCAGGACCTCCTCCTCGGAGATGGCGAGCTTCTCGGCGAGCTCGTGGACCGTGGGGGAGCGGCCGTGCAGCTGGGACAGCTCGGCCGTCGCCGTGGTCAGCGACAGACGCAGTTCCTGCAGCCGCCGCGGCACGCGGACCGCCCAGCCCTTGTCGCGGAAGTGCCGCTTGATCTCGCCGACGACGGTCGGGGTGGCGTACGTGGAGAACTCCACGCCGCGCTCCGGGTCGAAGCGGTCGACCGACTTGATCAGGCCGATCGTGGCGACCTGGGTGAGATCGTCCAGCGGCTCGCCGCGGTTGCGGAAGCGGCGTGCCAGGTGCTCGACGAGCGGCAGGTGCATACGGACCAGCTGGTTGCGCAGCTCCGCGTACTCCGCGCTGCCCGCGTTCAGCTTGCGCAGCTCGACGAACTTCGCACGCGCCCCGCTGCGGTCCTGGGGGGCGTGCTGGGGGGCCTGCACGGCCTCCTTGCCCAGCGCGTCGTCCTCGGCGTGTCGCTCGTGCTCGCTCATCGTCCCGCCCGTAGCCCTTCCCCGAGCCCTCGCCTCCGCGAGGGGGCCGGAGCCGACCCCCTCCCGTCCCTCCGAAGGCGTGCTCTGCACGGCACCGTCGCCGGCGACCGCAGCGGAGTCCTCCTCCGGGTGCGGCCTGGCCTGCTCGGGGATGCCGTCGATGCCGTCCGCCATGCGTCGGGATGCGTTCATGGGCTCTCGGTCCCCCGTCGGCAGCTCCCGTGTGCCGCGCTCTTCGTCCCGCACCGGCCCGTCCCCGTTCCTCACGCCGGCCCGGGGCCCGCGCCGCGCTGTTTGTAGAGGCTGATCGACACGGTCCTGTCCTCGTCGACGGCGGACGAGACCTTGCCCGCGAGGGCGGAGAGCACCGTCCAGGCGAAGGTGTCCCGCGAGGGGGCGTGGCCGTCGGTGGTCGGCGCCGACACCGTGACCTCCAGCGAGTCGTCGACGAGCCGGAAGACGCAGCTGAGCACGGAGCCTGGCACGGCCTGCTGCAGCAGGATCGCGCAGGCCTCGTCCACGGCGATGCGCAGGTCCTCGATCTCGTCCAGGGTGAAGTCCAAGCGGGCCGCCAGACCGGCCGTGGCCGTACGCAGCACCGACAGGTAGGCACCCGCAGCCGGCAGCCGGACTTCCACGAAGTCCTGGGTCGCGGGCTCGCCTGCGATCTGGGACACCCTCACCTCCATGGTGGTACAAGCTCTACGGGGCGCCGAGGGTCGCCCCCCGGGGTAACGCATACGTGGTTCCGCGGTGACGCTATCGCGCTCCGAACGTTTCTGTCCTGGGACCCCAACCCCCTGGCGTCACTCACAGTAAAGCTGTGGATACGCTCCGTGTCTAGAGGTTTTGCGGGCCCAAAAGGGAAGAGCGCGCGCCGGGTTGACGTACCCCGGCGTCAGGCGCCCGAACCGTCGGTGGTCACGGCCGCATGCCGTCATGTGAAGTGTCACACGAGAACGTGGTCGACGAAGCACCACCGCCAGTCCTCGCCCGGTTCGAAGGTCCGCATCACGGGGTGACCGGACTTCGTGTGGTGCTCCGTGGCGTGCCTTCCCGGTGAGGAGTCGCAGCAGCCGATGTGGCCGCAGGTGAGGCACAGGCGCAGTTGCACCGGGTGCGTACCGTCCCGCAGGCACTCCGGGCAGGTCGCGTGGAGCGGCTCGGGTTCGGGGTGCGGCAGCGCGTCGGAGTGCGTGCACTGTTTCATGATTGCAGATTACGACGGACGGGCGGGTGGCCGCGCGGAAAACGAGGGTGGGCGAGGACCATGGACGTGATGCCGCTGCTGTTGCTGGTGGCGGGCAGTGCCGCGGTCGCCGCGGCGGCCCGGCGCGGACCGGTCCCGGCGCCGCTGCTGCTGGTCGCGGTCGGCCTCGCGGTCTCCTATGTGCCCGGGGTGCCGGACTACACCCTCGATCCCGAGGTCGTCCTCCCGCTGCTGCTGCCCCCGCTGCTGTACACCTCGGCCACCGACAGCTCCTACCTCGACCTGCGCGCCCAGCTCAGGCCGGTGGCACTGCTGTCGGTGGGGTACGTGCTCTTCGCGACCTTCGCCGTCGGCTGGGCCGCCTACCTGATCATCCCCGGGATGCCGCTGACCGCCGCGATGGTGCTGGGCGCGGTGGTGGCCCCGCCCGACGCGGTGGCCGCCACGGCGGTCGCGCGCCGGGTCGGCCTGCCGTCCCGGATCACGACGATCCTCCAGGGCGAGTCGCTGCTGAACGACGCCACCGCGATCACCGCCTACAAGGTGGCCGTCGCCGCGGCCGTGGGCGAGAGCGCCAGCTGGGCGGGCGGGATCCGCGAGTTCCTGCTCGCGGCGGTCGGCGGCGTCGGTGTCGGCCTCGTCCTCATGGCGCCCCTGCACTGGCTGCGCACGCACCTGAAGGAACCGCTCATACAGAACACCCTCTCCCTGCTGATCCCGTTCGTCGCCTACGGGGTCGCCGAGCAACTGCACGCCTCCGGGGTGCTCGCGGTCGTGGTCGTCGCCCTCTACCTCGGCCATCGCGCGTGGGAGGTCGACTTCGCCACCCGGCTCCAGGAGGAGGCGGTGTGGAAGATGGTCGCCTTCATCCTGGAGTCGGCGGTCTTCGCCCTGATCGGTCTGCAGCTGCCGGTCGTCCTCAAGGGCCTCGGGCAGTACGAGGGCGTCAAGGCGACCTGGTACGCGTTCGCCCTCTTCCTCGTCGTCGTGCTCGCCCGGTTCGTCTGGGTGTACCCGGCGACCTTCCTGCCCCGCCTGCTGTCCGCGCGCATCACGGAGCGCGAGGAGAACCCCACCTGGCGGGGTGCGATGGTCACCTCGTGGGCCGGGATGCGCGGGGTGGTCTCCCTGGCCATCGCCTTCTCCATCCCGGCCGTCGTGCACGGCGGCCATCCCTTCCCCCAGCGCAACCTGATCCTCTTCCTGACCTTCACCACCGTCATCGGCACCCTGGTCGTGCAGGGACTGACCCTGCCCCCGCTGATCCACCTGCTGAGGTTCCCCAGCCGGGACCGGCAGGCCGAGACGCTCGCCGAGGCCAACGCCCAGGCGCAGGCCTCCCGGGCCGCCGAGAGCCGCCTGGACGAACTCCTCTCCGACGAACGCAACTCCCTGCCCCCACCGCTCGCCGACCGCCTGCGCACCGTCCTGGAGCGCCGCCGCAACGCCGTCTGGGAGCGACTCGGCCAGGTGCACCCCGTCACCGGCGAGTCCGTGGACGACACCTACCGCCGGCTCTCCCGCGAAATGATCAGCGCCGAACGCGAGGTCTTCGTCAAGCTCCGCGACCACCGCTACATCGACGACGAGATGCTGCGCGCGCTGCTGCGCAGACTCGACCTGGAGGAAGCGGCCGCCTATCGGGAGGCCGGTTAGGGCGCCGGGAAGGGCCGGCCGGTGACGACCGCCGCGATCGTCGTCCCGCGCGCGAAGGCGCCCTCCTCGGCCAGGGTGACGAGTCCGTAGAGCAACTTGGCGACATAGAGACGTTCCACGGGCAGTCCGTGCCGGTGCCGGAAGTCATCGGCGAAGGCGTCGAGTTCGGGGCTCGTACGGGCGTAGCCGCCGAAGTGGAAGCGGTCGTCGAGCGACCAGGCGCCGGTGCGGGCGCCGAAGGCACGTTCCTGCAGGGCCTGTACGTCGGCGGCCAGGAAACCGCCCTTGAGGACCGGTACGCCGAGCGCGCGCTGGCCGGGGGCCAGCCCGGCGGCGAGTCCGGCGAGCGTGCCGCCGGTGCCGCAGGCCACCGCGACGACGTCGGCGCGGCCGCGCAGCTCCTCGCCGAGGGCCCGGCAGCCGCGTACGGCCTCGGCGTTGCTGCCGCCCTCGGGGACGACGTACGCCTCCTCGGCGCCGGCCGCGCGCAGGATCGCTGCCAGGGCCTCCGGCTCGCTCTTGCGCCGGTACGTCGACCTGTCGACGAAGTGCAGCCGCATACCGTCGGCCGCGCACCGGGACAGCGACGGGTTGAGCGGGCGGCCCGCCAGCTCGTGGCCGCGGACCACGCCTGTGGTCGGCAGCCCGAGCAGCCGGCCCGCGGCGGCGGTCGCCCGCAGATGGTTGGAGTAGGCGCCGCCGAAGGTGACCAGCGCCCGGCCGCGCGCCGCCTCGAGGTTCGGCACCAGCTTGCGCCACTTGTTGCCGATCAGCTCCGGGTGGATCAAGTCGTCCCGCTTGAGGAGCAGACGCAGGCCGTGCCGGTCGAGCCGGTCGTCCCGTATCTCCTCCAGGGGCGACGGCAGGCGCGGGGCGAGCGGGCCGGGGCTGGTCACGCCCCCCATTGTCGCCCGACCCCCGTCGCCGCTGTCCGCCGTCGTCCGGTGCCGCCGCCCGCCGCCGCTATGACTTCAGCCGCTCCCCGACCCGTTCGCGCAGCCACGCCATCGAGAAGCCGTGCGGGTCCACCTTGCCCGGCTGCCACTCCAGGTGGCCGATGACCGACCGTTCCGTCCAGCCGTGGTGGCGGCACACGGCCGCGGCGGCCCGCTCGATCGCGTCCAGCTGCGCCTCGGGCCAGGGGTCCTGGCCGTCGCCCAGGTTCTCGCACTCGAAGCCGTAGAAGTGCCGGTTCCCGTCGGTGTTCGCCTCGTTGTCCGGCGGCAGCCTCTTCTCGGCGATCACGGCGCGCAGCACGTCGTCGTCGCCGAGGCCGGCGTGGTTGGCGCGGCCGTAGCCGACCAGGTGGACCGTGCCGTCCTTGGTGATCACTCCGTGGCACAGCGGGCCCGGCAGCGCCGCGTGGCCGTCCCGGCAGATCTCCACGGTGCGCGCGCTGCCGCGGGTCACCGTGTGGTGGATCATCACCCCGTGGACGGGACCCCAGGGCCCCTTGTGGTTGCGGTTGTGGTGCCGCCAGTCGCCTACCTCGACGACGGTGACGCCTTCCGCGCGAAGCGCGTCCAGAAATCCGCTCGCGGACATGGGTGGGGCCATGGCCGGCTCCTTCGTGCTGTACCCGGTGGCCGCCGGTCGCGGCCTCGTCGTACTGCTGCTTGTACCGAAACCGGACGTCCCGGACTACATCGTTCGCACACTGTGCGAGCCGATCCGGACAGGTCAGGCATCGGGGGCGATATTGGACAAGATCCCTCTTTCTGCCCAGTAGTGCGATGATCCATTCCCGCTCTTTCGGGTAATGGCGCGAGTGCGCTCAGTAATGGAAGGCTCGATCGCGAAACCGGTGTGCGATTCGGCACCGGGCATACATGAGAGGGCATTTTCCTATGTCGGTAGGCGAAGAGGTCCGCACGGAGCAGGGCAAGCCGCAGCAGTCTCTCGGCACGGCGGCAGCGCGGAACCTGGCCACCACGACCAAGTCCGTTCCACAGATGCAGGAGATCACCTCCCGCTGGCTGTTGCGGACCCTGCCCTGGGTGGACGTGCAGGGCGGCACGTACCGGGTGAACCGGCGACTGACCTTCGCCGTCGGCGACGGCCGGATCACCTTCGTGAAGACCGGGGACCAGGTGGAGGTCATCCCCGCGGAACTCGGCGAACTGCCCGCGCTGCGGTCGTACGAGGACGACGAGGTACTGACGGAGCTGGCCCGGCGCTGCCGGCAGCGGAACTTCGCGCCGGGCGAGGTCATCGCCTCCTTCGGCAGCCGGACCGACGAGGTGTACCTGCTGGCCCACGGCAGGGTCGAGAAGATCGGCACGGGCCCGTACGGCGACGACGCGGTCCTCGGTGTCCTTGCCGACGGCGGCTACTTCGGCGAGGCCGCGCTGCTGGACCCGGACGCCATCTGGGAGTACACGGCCCGCGCGGCCACGGCGTGCACGGTGCTGATCCTCAGCCGTCAGGACTTCGAGCAGGTCGCCGAGCGCTCCGGCTCGCTGCGCGAGCACGTCCAGGAGTTGCGCGCGATCCCTGAGCAGCGGACCAACAAGTACGGCGAGAAGGAAGTCGAGCTGGCGGCCGGCCACAGCGGCGAGCCGGACATCCCGCACACGTTCGTCGACTACGAGGCCCGGCCGCGCGAGTACGAACTGAGCATCGCGCAGACCGTGCTGCGCATCCATTCGCGCGTGGCCGACCTGTACAACCAGCCGATGAACCAGACCGAGCAGCAGCTGCGGCTCACCGTCGAGGCGCTGAAGGAGCGTCAGGAGCACGAGCTGGTCAACAACCGCGACTTCGGGCTGCTGCACAACTGCGAGTACGACCAGCGGCTCCAGCCGCACGACGGCGTGCCCAGCCCGGACGACATGGACGAGCTGCTCAGCCGCCGGCGCGGTACCAAGCTCTTCCTCGCCCACCCGCGTGCGATCGCCGCGTTCGGGCGCGAGCTGAACAAGCGCGGGCTGGTCCCGGAGACCATCGAGATCGGCGGGAACCGCATCCCGACCTGGCGGGGTGTGCCGATCTACCCGTGCAACAAGATCCCCGTCACCCCGGAGCGCACGACCTCGATCATCGCCATGCGTACCGGCGAGGCCGAGCAGGGCGTCATCGGACTCCGGCAGTCCGGCATCCCGGACGAGATCGAGCCGAGCCTGTCCGTCCGGTTCATGGGCATCAACGAACAGGCCATCATCAAGTACCTGGTGACGGCGTACTACTCGGCAGCCGTCCTGGTGCCCGACGCCCTCGGTGTGCTGGAGAACGTCGAGATCGGCCGGTGGAGGTGACGTTTCCGCACATCGCGGCCGTGTTCCCGCCCTCCGGGGCGGGTAGATCCCCGGGGTATGCGTCCAGCCGGAGCGGAAGCGCCACCGTCCGCGGACTGTGCGAGGGGGACCCGTGGCCGAGTGCATGACGGAGACCAAAGAACGTAGTCCCTGCCGGTGGTGGCGGCCCTGGCCTCCGGCACCCCGGCGGCCGCCGAACTCGCCGCGCTGTACGGGAAGCCGTACGTCGAGGGGGAGCCGGGGGAGGGCGGAGAGCTCGCGCGGACGGCACTGGCCGTCGAGCAGGCCGGCGGCCGGGACTGGGCCCAGGCCGAGGCGGCCGACCGGATGGCCCGGGCGATGCGGGAGCCGGCCCGTGCCGTGCGCGCACCGGAAGCGGCGGGCGGTCTGCTGGCGCCGGCCGAGTTCGTGACCCGGCGCAGCAGTTGAGGCTGCCGTCCGGCGGCCGGGAAAGACCCCGGAGCCCCGGGGGCCGTGCGGCTCCTGACCCCGCACGTCCACCGGCGGCTCCGGCCCAACGGGCCCCGCACATCCCCACAGTGTGCGGGGCCCGCCGTGTGCCCGGGGTGCGCGGGGTCTCCGGGCCGAGAGACGATCGAGTCCCGGGCCTGCCAGGCGTCCGTCGGTCAAGTCGCCCCCGTGGGGTCAC
The DNA here is from genome assembly GCF_042959345.1 of Streptomyces sp. NPDC007905. NCBI lineage: Bacteria > Bacillati > Actinomycetota > Actinomycetes > Kitasatosporales > Streptomycetaceae > Streptomyces > Streptomyces sp. NPDC007905. The sequence goes on from NZ_JBIBKS010000006.1 coordinate 183,602, forward strand.
TCCTCGGGAATGATCGTCGTCACGATTCTTTCCACCAGGCCCTGTGGGACGGTCACCCCGGGAGGGCTTCGTCCAGGACGCCGGGCAGGGTCAGGTGTTCCAGGATGAGGCCGAGCATCGCCAGGTGGAGCACGGTGACGGTCTCGTCGCCGCCCGGGAGGCCGGTCTGCCGGTGGAACTCCCTGCCCTGCTCCGGATCGCCGCGCACCGACCTGGTGAAGGAGGCCCGCAGTTCGGGGCGCGGGGTGGCCTCCAGGCGCATCTCGAGCAGGGCGAGGTGGCCCGGCCGGTCGCGGATCGCGCGGTCCGTGAGGCCGCGCACGAGGGCCGTGACCAGGGAGCGGTCGTGGGGGCCGGCCAGCGGACCCCCCCAGCACCTCCGGGTCCGGCGCGGGCCTCAGGCGGAGGCGCACGTCGATCTGGCGGAGCAGGTCGTCGTGGCTGGTGAAGCAGTCGGAGGCGGTGCCGGTGGGCACGCCCGCCTCGCCGTCCACCGCGCGGAACGTTCGCCCTGGACCCGGTGCGCACGTTCGGCGACGGCGCGCTCGTGCGGATGTACCACAGGAAGCGCTGAGCCCCGGCCCGGCCTACCCTGAGGGCATGGACAGGGAGGACCACGTCTGTCCCGTCTGCGGACAGCCCGTCGAGACCGTCGTCGGGCGGCACAAGACGCTGGGCGCCTGGGTGCCCGTGTGGGGCCGCGGCCCCTGCCGCAACCCCGACTGCGCGGCCTGGGAGCATGCCGAGCCCGCCGCCCCGGCACCCGGGGGCGGGAAACCGCGCCCCGGTGAATCCGGCGCGGAGAAATCCTGAGCCCGCGACCCGGCCGAGGCCGTAGCGTGGCGGTATGCCGAAGCTTCCGCACATCGTCCACATCACCGAGCGATCCCTGTGGGAGGCGGCCCGTGAGGCCGGCACCTACGAGGTGTCCACCCGTGGCCGCACCCTCCAGGAGGAGGGGTTCGTCCACTTCTCCACCCGCGGGCAACTCCCGCGCATCGCGGCCTTCCTGTACGGCGACTACGAAGGTCCCGACGAACTGGTGGTGCTGGTCGTGGATCCGGCCCGGCTCGCTGTGCCGGTGAAGTACGAGGCCATGCCGCCGAACGGCGAGGAGTTCCCGCACGTGTACGGTCCGGTGCCGGTCGACGCCGTGGTGGACGTGGAGCCCTGGGAGTGACCCTGGTGCCGATCGCCTGTGCGTAGACGCCTACGCGCCGACCGTCGCCGGCAGCCCGCCCGTCTCCGGGTCCCGGCCGGTCAGGCAGTAGGTGCCGCCGGCCGGGTCGCGCAGCACCGTCCAGTGCGGGTGCCGGCCGACGAGGACGGCCCCCAGCCGCTCGTGCCGGGCGCGGGCCGCCTCGATGTCGGCACAGGCGAGGTCCACGTGGGCCGAGGCCGGGCCTTCGGCGTCGAGCCGCTGGAGCAGGATGCGCACGGGCAGTCCCGGTGGCGGCCTGAGCACCCGGAACTCCGGCCGGGAACCCACCAGGAGCTCCCAGCCCCTCAGCGCGGCCCAGAAGTCGGTCTCGGCGTCGTACACGGAGGGCGGGATGTCCAGACACACCTGGTCCAGGCGGCTGGCCTCGACCACGGGGGGTCGTACGGTCTCTCCCTGCCGGGGCCCGGCACAGAACGACTGCCCGCCGGGCGAGCGCAGCACGGCCCACTCACCGTGATCGGCGACCGGTTCGGCGCCAAGGCGGCCGGCCGCCTCCGTGAACGCCCGGACGTCGTCGACGAAGAAGTCGAGAGGTGCCCCGCCATCCCCGTCGAGGACTCCCTGGATCTGCACGCAGGGGTCGGCCCCTTCCGGCAACAGCGCCACGAACTCCTGGCGCTCGCCTCGGGCTTCGGACAGCCGGGTGCCGGTGACGGCCGTCCAGAAGGCGCGGGCCGCGGTGAGGCGGTCGGCGGGGCGGTCGACGAAGGCGTACGTTCAGCGAATGGTGATCACGAGGGGGCTCGTAGGCCGCCGGGCCCGGTGAGCCGGGGGGATGTCAGTCCGTGGGCCGTTCGAGGAAGCGCAGCATGTTCCCGGCGGGGTCACGGAAGGCGCAGTCGCGCACTCCGTACGGCTGGTCCGTCGGCTCCTGGAGCACATCGCCGCCGGCCTCCCGGACCCGCTCGTACAGCGCGTCGCAGTCGGCGGTGGTGAAGATGACACCGCGCAGCAGCCCCTTGGCGAGCAGCTCGGCGATCGCCTGCTTGTCGGCGGGGGAGATGTCCGGGCTCGCGCCGGGCGGCTCCAGCACGATCTCCACGTCCGGCTGGAGCGGCGATCCCACGGTGACCCACCGCATCCCCTCGAAGCCCACGTCGTTGCGGACCTCCATGCCGAGCACGTCACAGTAGAAGTGGAGTGCCTTGTCGTGGTCGTCCACGGCGATGAAGCACTGCTTGAGTTTCAGGTCCATGGCTTCACGCTAGGCCCAGCCGGGTTCGCCGTGCCCCGTCATGGCCGCACCCGGTCAGTACGGCCTGCGGCGGGGGCGGGTGAGCGAGCGGGCCACGCAGGACGGGATCACCGCGCTCTCCTCGTGGGAGCCGGCCCGGTAGGCGCTCGGGGTCTGACCGACCAGCTCGGTGAACCGGGAGCTGAAGGAGCCGAGGGAGGCGCACCCGACGGCGAAGCACACCTCGGTGACCGTGAGGTCGCCGCGGCGCAACAGTGCCTTGGCGCGCTCGACCCGGCGGGTCATCAGATAGCTGTACGGCGTCTCGCCGTACGCCTTGCGGAAGCTGCGCTGGAAGTGGCCCGGCGACATGTGGGCGCCACGGGCCAGCTCGGTCATGTCGAGCGGCTCGGCGTACTCGCGGTCCATGCGGTCGCGTACCCGCCGCAGCCGTACCAGGTCCTCCAGGGTCATTCCCTCAGCTTGGCACAGCCGGGTTCAGGCAGTTCGGGGTCCAGCACTTTCGCACAGGACGCACGCCACGGCCCCCGAGCTCGACGGGGCCGTTGCCCCGTGAGGGTCGCCGTTGTCCCACGGGTCGACGCCCGCGAAGGCCCCAAGGACGGCCAGGGTTCCGCCGTGGTCATGCTGGGATCCACGCCCACCTGGGACCGGGCGAAGAAGACCGCACCCGGCCCGTCATGGACGCCGTGCTCGGCGGGCTGCGGACCGGGTGCGGACCGGAAGACCAAGCGACCAAGGAAATCGCAGGTCAAACGGTTGATCGAAGATCAGGCCTTCTTGGTCTCCCAGAAGATCTTGTCGATCTGGGCGATGTAGTCGAGCGCCTTCTGGCCCGTGGCCGGGTCGGTGGACGCCTTGGCGGCCGAGAGGGCCTTCAGGGCGTCGTTGACCAGCTGGTGCAGCTCCGGGTACTTCTCGAAGTGCGGGGGCTTGAAGTAGTCGCTCCACAGCACGGAGACGTGGTGCTTCGCCAGCTCGGCGCGCTGCTCCTTGATGACGGTGGCACGCGTCTGGAAGTGCGGGTCGTCGTTGGCGGCCATCTTCTCCTGGACGGCCTTCACCGACTCCGCCTCGATGCGGGCCTGGGCCGGGTCGTACACACCGCAGGGCAGGTCGCAGTGCGCGCTGACCTTGACCTTGGGGGCAAACAGGCGGGAAAGCATGGAGCATTCCTTCCTCGTGATCGTCTTCTCAGGTGCGACATTACTCCCTGAGGGACGCGTTTTCCCGAGTGCCCCCTAGGGCTTAGGACAAAAGTCCAGGGTCAGACTGAGACTGGTGGAGGAACGGACCGGGGAGGTGCCGGTGATGCCGGAGCTGTCGCAGGAGACCGAGCGGGGGAGGGCCGGGGCGCCCTTCGGGCTGGCCGAGGTGACGGGCCCGTCCATGGTGCCCACGCTGCATCACGGGGACCGGCTGCTGCTGCAGTACGGCGCCGCGATCAGGCCGGGGGACATCGTCGTCCTGCGCCACCCCTTCCAGCAGGACCTGCTGGTCGTCAAGCGTGCCGTGGAGCGGCGCGAGGGCGGCTGGTGGGTCCTCGGGGACAATCCGTACGCGGGCGGGGACAGCACCGACTACGGGGTCGTCCCCGAGGAACTGATCCTGGGCCGGGCCTGGTTCAGGTACCGGCCGCTCAAGGGTGGTCAGCGCTCGCCGCTGGCGCTCGCGCGCTGGGTGCTGTCGGCGGCCAGGCCGCTGCTGCCCGACCGGTCGGCCTCCAGGCGTTTGCGGGCCCGGTAGGCGGCCACGTTGGCGCGGGTCGCGCAGCGGTCCGAGCAGTAGCGCCGGGAGCGGTTCGTGGACGTGTCGAGGTAGGCGTTGCGGCAGGGGGCCGCCTGGCACAGGCCGAGCCGGTCGACGCCGTACTCGGTCAGGTGGAAGGCCAGGCCCATCGCCGCGATCGCCGCGTAGCCGGCGGTGGCGTTGGACGGGTGGTCGGCCAGGTGCATGTGCCACAAGGGGCGGCCGTCCTCGTCCCGGTGATCGTGCCCGGAGATCTGGGGGCTCACGGGGAACTCCAGCAGCAGGGAGTTCAGCAGGTCCACGGCCAGGGTCTCGTCGCCCTTGTCGGCCGCATCGAAGACCGACCGCAGCCGGCCGCGTACCGAGCGGAAGCGGGTCACGTCGGCGTCGGTGGCGCGGCGGGCCGCGGACGCGTTGGCGCCGAAGAGGTCGCGGACGGCCTCGACCGAGGTCAGGGAGTCCTTGCCCCGGGCCGGCTCCTCGCTGTTGACGAGTCGTACGGCGTAATCCGAGTAATAGGCCAATTCCACTTGTAGTCCTTACCGGGGCGCTCTATGGTCGTGTCGGCGGTCGGGTAACAGACGATCGCGCTTCCAGGGTATTACGTATAGGCGAGGGGACGGGGTTTCCATGACGACGCGTACCGGGACCGACTGGGTCGCCTGGCAGGAGAGCTGGGACCGGCAGCAGGAGTGGTACATGCCGGACCGCGAGGAGCGGTTCCGGATCATGCTCGACATGGTGGAGGCGCTCGTCGGGACGGCGCCGCGCGTGCTCGACCTGGCCTGCGGCACCGGAAGCATCACCGCCCGGCTGCTGGCCCGGTTCCCCGGGGCCACCAGCACCGGCGTCGACCTCGACCCGGCCCTGCTCGCCATCGCGCGCGGCACCTTCGAGGGCGACGACCGCGTCTCCTTCGTCACCGCCGACCTCAAGGACCCCCACTGGCCGGCGAAACTGCCGTACGACTCCTACGACGCGGTGCTGACCGCCACGGCCCTGCACTGGCTGCACAGCGAACCCCTCGCGGCCCTCTACGGTCGGGTCGCGGGGCTGGTCCGCGACGGCGGTGTCTTCATGAACGCGGACCACATGATCGACGAGAGCACGCCGCGGATCAACGCCGCCGAGCGTGCCCAGCGCCACGCCCGTATGGATCAGGCCAGGCGGGACGGGGCTCTGGACTGGGCCGAGTGGTGGCAGCTGGCGGCGCAGGACCCCGTGCTCGCCGAGCCCACCGCCCGCCGCTTCGAGATCTACGGCGAGCATGCCGACGGGGACATGCCGTCCGCGGCGTGGCACGCGCGCGTGCTGCGCGAGAAGGGCTTCGCCGAGGCGCGGGCGGTGTGGTGCTCGCCGTCCGACACTCTGCTCCTCGCACTCAAGTAGGGCACACGCACCGCGGAGGCGGTACGAAATCCCGTACCGCCTCTTCTGCGTCACCGGCGGCTCCCCACCGCACCGAGTACGGGGGAGACGGTCCGTGCTCGCCGGACGGGCGGAGCGGGGGAGGGATGACGCGGGGCGTGGAAGCGGCTCTGCACGTCTTCGTCGGGGGCAGGCGCACGGCGCTGTTCCGCAGCGCCTGCCTGTGGTGCGGCAACCGTGACGAGGCGGAGGACCTCGTCCGGACGACGCTCGTGAAGGTCCTCGGCGCACGCAGGCACGGGCGGCTGGACAACCTCACCCGGCTGTGGCTGCGCGAGCCGGCGCTCAGGCCGCAGCCGCAGCCGGACGCGCGAAGGGGCGGCACGGGCTCCCCCGTACCGCCCCCTCGCGCATGTCTTCAGAGCACCTTGGACAGGAACGACTGCGTCCGCTCGTGCTGCGGGTCCGTCAGCACGTCCCGGGGATGGCCGGATTCGACCACCACCCCGCCGTCCATGAACACCAGGCTGTCGCCCACCTCGCGGGCGAAGCCCATCTCGTGGGTGACGACGACCATCGTCATGCCCGACTCGGCGAGGTCGCGCATGACGTCGAGGACGTCACCGACCAGCTCCGGGTCGAGGGCCGAGGTCGGCTCGTCGAAGAGCATCAGCTTCGGCTCCATCGCGAGGGCCCGGGCGATCGCCACGCGCTGCTGCTGGCCGCCGGAGAGCTGGCTGGGGTAGTTCCCGGCCTTGTCGGCCAGGCCCACCCGCTCCAGGAGCTGCATCGCGCGCTCCTTGGCCTGGGCCCTGCTGACGCCCTTGACCTGGACCGGCGCCTCGATGACGTTCTCGACGGCCGTCATGTGCGGGAACAGGTTGAAGCGCTGGAAGACCATGCCGATGTCCCGGCGCTTGAGCGCGACCTCGCTGTCCTTGAGCTCGTACAGCTTGTCGCCCTTCTGGCGGTAGCCGACCAGCTCGCCGTCGACGTACAGCCGGCCGCCGTTGATCTTCTCGAGGTGGTTGATGCACCTGAGGAAGGTCGACTTGCCGGAGCCGGAGGGGCCGATGAGGCAGAACACCTCGCCCGGCCTCACCTCCAGGTCGATGCCCTTGAGGACCTCGACGGGCCCGAAGGACTTGTGCACGCCCTCGGCCTTGACCATCGGGACGGAGGAGTGCCGCGGCACGGAGTCCGTCTTGCTGAGCTTGTCGGTCATGCCGTGACCTTCCTGCTCGAGAAGGTCGTCAGGTGCGCCCTGACCTTCTGCCACGGGGTCGGCGGGAGGCTGCGGCTGGAGCCGCGGGCGTAGTACCGCTCGATGTAGTACTGGCCCACGCTCAGCACCGAGGTCATGATCAGGTACCAGGCGGCGGCGAGGAAGTACATCTCCACCGGGGCACCGGAGTTCTGACCGATGTCCTGGGCGTAGCGGAACAGCTCGGGATACTGGACGGCCGCCACGAGCGAGGTCGTCTTCAGCATGTTGATCACTTCGTTGCCCGTCGGCGGCACGATCACGCGCATCGCCTGCGGAATGATGATCCGGCGCAGCGTCTTGCCGTAGCTCATGCCCAGTGCGTGAGCTGCCTCGGTCTGGCCCTCGTCCACCGCGAGCAGCCCGGCCCGGCAGATCTCGGCCATGTACGCGGCCTCGTTCAGGCCGAGGCCGAGCAGCGCCGTCAGCAGCGGCGTCATGAAGTCCGACCAGTAGTCCTTGTAGATCGGACCCAGGTTGATGTACTCGAAGACCAGGCCCAGGTTGAACCACAGGAACAGCTGGACCAGGACCGGGGTGCCGCGGAAGAACCAGATGTAGAACCAGGCGATGGACGAGGTCACCGGGTTCTTCGACAGCCGCATCACCGCGAGGACGACGCCGCCGACGATGCCGATCACCATCGACAGGACCGTCAGCAGCAGGGTCTTGCCGACACCGGTCATGATCCGGTCGTCGAAGAAGTAGTCCGGGATCGCGTGCCAGTTGATCTTGCCCTGGGCGAATGCGTAGATGATCGCGCCGAGGAGCGCGATCGCGATGACGGCGGAAACGTATCGCCCGTAGTGCCGGACCGGGATGGCTCTGATGGCCTCCGGGCCGGCCGGGGGAGTGTCCTGCTCCCCGGCCGTCTTCTCGATGTCAGTCACGGGTGTTGCCTCTCAGTGGCCGCTCGGGATCCGCGGGTCACTTGCCGCCGTTGATCACGGACTCCTTGACGGCGCCGTCCTGGGCGCCCCACTTCTCGAGGATCTTCTGGTACTCGCCGCTCTTGATGATCGCGTTCATCGCGGCCTGGAGCGCGTCCCGCAGCTGGGTGTCGCTCTTGGCCACGGCGATGCCGTACGGGGCCGCCTCGACCTGGTCGCCGACGATCTCGAAGTCCTTGCCGCCGCCGGAGGTCTTCACCGCGTACGCGGCGACCGGGAAGTCGGAGGAGGCCGCGTCCACACCGCCCGAGCGCAGGCGGGTCTGGGACTGCTGGTCGTCGTCGAACGCCTCGATGGTGAGCTTCTTGCCGCTCGGACACTTCTTGGCCTCCTGCTTGGCCAGGTCCTCCGAGACGGTGCCGCGTTCGACGGCGATCTTCTTGCCGCACAGGTCCGACCAGGACGTGATGCCCTTGGTGTCGCCCTTGCGGGTGTAGATGGAGACACCGGCGGTCAGGTAGTCGACGAAGTCGACGCCCTCGCCGACCTTCTTGCCGGTGTCCGGGTCGACGCCCTCCTGGCGGTTCTTGTTGTCCGTCATCGCCGACATCGCGATGTCGTAGCGGCCGGAGCGCAGACCCGTGAGCAGGGCGTCGAAGGTGCCGTTCTCGAACGTGAGGTTCACGCCGAGCTGCTTGCCCATGGCGGCGGCGAGCTCGGGGTCGAGGCCGGCGACCTTGCCGGAGGAGTCCTTGAACTCCACCGGGGCGTACGCGATGTCCGAGCCGACCTTGATCTCGCCCTTGTCGCGGATGTCCTTGGGGAGCTTGTCGGCCAGCGGGGCGGTGCTGGTGGACGCGCTGCCGGAGTTCTTGTTCTTGGTCTGGTCACCGCAGCCGGTGAGCAGCAGGGCTCCCGCGACCGCGATCGCACCGACCGCGGTGAGCCGGGAGTGCGCGGCGGTCGTACGACGGGTGGAGCTTGCGGTCATCGTGGTTCCTCCGGCAGATGGGAAGAGGTGCCGATGGCTCGACGGAAACACACACCATCGGGTGTCGCGACCTCGTGGGTTTACGGCATCTTGCCATTCGGACTACGCCATTCAGGGGCGTGGCTATGTCAAAATCGGATAACGGGTGACCCCCGAACCCGTCAGGTCCCGTCACGACGGGACTTCAGGACCGCGCATCTGCGGAAATCCAGCACCGAGGCCGGAAAATCTTCGGGCCATCTCACGATGTGGTCCACCGTTGTGCGCGCTGGGCGACCAGGTCCGAGTTACCGCCGAGTCACGTCGGTGTCGTGCTCGTGTCAGCCGCACGTCATTCGGGTGTGGCGTTCTGGTCCCGTGATGTGACCTTGCACCTAATGGACTCGTCGTGACCGCCGTCCGTCCGGTAAGAAGGTTCTTTACACCCCTCATCCGGGGCTCAGGGCGCGTGTGCGGCGCGCCCGTCGCGTCTGTGCTCGTACGTATCAGCAATCGGGCCTTACGCGGTGCCCGCCCACCCCTCACCAGGAGTGGTCGACCCTCAAACCATGCATACCTAAGGGGTAAAACAAAGTGGCAGCGGAGATCGTCAATCCTCGCAGCGACAGCAGTACGGATCAGGACGGGGCCGAGCCCCTCGATTCCTTCGATCCGGCGTTCGCGCTGCACCGCGGCGGCAAGATGGCCGTGCAGGCCACCGTGCCGGTCCGTGACAAGGACGACCTTTCCCTCGCGTACACGCCCGGTGTGGCGCGCGTGTGCACCGCGATCGCGGAACAGCCGGACCTGGTCAACGACTACACGTGGAAGTCCTCCGTGGTCGCCGTCGTGACCGACGGCACGGCCGTGCTCGGACTCGGGGACATCGGTCCCCAGGCCTCCCTCCCCGTGATGGAGGGCAAGGCCATCCTGTTCAAGCAGTTCGGCGGTGTCGACGCGGTGCCGATCGCGCTCGACTGCACGGACGTCGACGACATCGTCGAGACCGTGGTCCGGCTCGCTCCCTCGTTCGGCGGAGTGAACCTGGAGGACATCTCGGCGCCCCGGTGCTTCGAGATCGAGCGCCGGCTGCAGGAGCGCCTCGACATCCCGGTCTTCCACGACGACCAGCACGGTACGGCCGTCGTGACGCTCGCGGCGCTGCGGAACGCGGCGCGCCTGAGCAGGCGGGAGATCGGGCAGCTGCGGGCCGTCATCTCGGGCGCCGGCGCGGCCGGTGTCGCCATCGCCAAGATGCTGGTCGAGGCCGGCATCGGGGACGTGGCCGTGGCGGACCGCAAGGGCGTCGTGTCGGCGGACCGCGAGGACCTGACGCCGGTCAAGCGGGAGCTGGCCGGCTTCACCAACAAGGCGGGCATCACCGGTTCGCTGGAGGACGCCCTCGCGGGCGCCGACGTCTTCATCGGCGTCTCCGGCGGTACGGTCGCGGAGGCGGCCGTGGCGTCCATGGCGGAGGGTGCCTTCGTGTTCGCGATGGCCAACCCGAACCCGGAGGTGCACCCGGAGGTGGCGCACAAGTACGCGGCGGTCGTCGCGACCGGGCGCTCGGACTTCCCGAACCAGATCAACAACGTGCTGGCCTTCCCCGGGATCTTCGCGGGCGCCCTGCAGGTGCGGGCCACGCGGATCACCGAGGGCATGAAGATCGCTGCCGCCGAGGCGCTGGCCGCGGTGGTGGGTGACGATCTCGCCGCCGACTACGTGATTCCGTCGCCGTTCGACGAGCGAGTCGCTCCCGCGGTGACAGCGGCGGTGGCTGCGGCTGCTCGTGCCGAGGGCGTTGCCCGTCGTTGACGTCGCGCTGAATGGCCCCGTCCGTCCGTCGGGCGGGGCCATTTTTTGCCTACCGGCCGCCCGATCGGGTGGTGACCAGGGCGCCCTTGGGGCTCGTTGACGCCGGGCTGCGCTGTACGGGTGCCGTTGCGCAAGAGGGCATGTGTCACAGGGGCCCCTGGTTCCGCCGCCCGCGCCGCGCACCTATCGTCGAGCCATGTTCGCTGTCTACGCCGCCCGAATCGACCGCGACCAGCCGCTCACCGGCCTGGAGTTGGGGGAGCGTCCGGCTCCCGAGGCCCGGCCCGGCTGGAGTACCGTCACCGTGCGGGCCGCTTCCCTCAACCACCACGACCTCTGGTCCCTGCGGGGCGTCGGGCTCCCGGAGGACCGGCTGCCGATGATCCTCGGCTGCGACGCCGCCGGGATCGACGAGGACGGCAACGAGGTCGTCCTGCACTCCGTCATCGGCCAGACCGGCCACGGTGTCGGCCCGAAGGAGCCGCGCTCCATCCTCACCGAGCGCTACCAGGGCACCTTCGCCGAGCAGGTCGCCGTGCCGACCTGGAACATCCTGCCCAAGCCCAAGGAACTGTCCTTCGCGGAGGCCGCCTGCCTGCCGACGGCCTGGCTGACGGCATACCGGATGCTCTTCACCAACGCCGGGGTACGGCCCGGCGACTCGGTCCTCGTGCAGGGCGCGGGGGGCGGTGTCGCCACGGCCGCGATCGTGCTGGGCAAGGCGGCCGGCCTGCGGGTCTTCGCCACCAGCCGGGACGAGGCGAAGCGCAAACGGGCCCTGGAGCTCGGGGCGGTCGAGGCGGTGGAGCCGGGGGCCCGGCTGCCGCAGCGGGTGGACGCCGTCATCGAGACCGTGGGCGCCGCCACCTGGTCCCACTCGGTGAAGTCGCTGCGGCCCGGCGGCACGGTCGTCATCTCCGGTGCCACCAGCGGGGACCGGCCCTCGCACGCCGAGCTGACCCGGATCTTCTTCCTGGAGCTGAAGGTGGTCGGCTCCACCATGGGCACCAAGGACGAGTTGGAGGACCTGCTCTCCTTCTGCGCCGCAACCGGCGTACGGCCCGTCATCGACGAGGAGTTGCCGCTCGACCGGGCCCGTGAGGGCTTCGAGCGGCTGGCGTCCGGCGAGCAGTTCGGGAAAATCGTCCTGACAAACGGCTGACCGGCTGACCGGCTGACCGGCCACGGTCCGTCCGGCAGCGTGTCCCGGGGAAGTCCGGGGCACGCTGCGCGGGCTCGTCCGTGATCTCCGGGGCTCAGACCCTGGGGCGGCGCAATATCGCCCCGATGTGGGCCGCCGCCGCCGACAGATGGCGGCGGGCGTCGTGGAACTGGTCGGTGGTGACGCCGTGGTCGCGGGCCGCGTCGCGGATGTCGTCGCGGAAGCGGTCGAGGAGGCGGTCGAGGTCGCGGGCCGGGTCGCCGGTGGTGTCCTCGTGGGCCCAGGACGGCTCGTACTCGGCCGGGAAGTCCTGCGGGGTGCAGGAGTAGTCCGGTCCCGCCGCGGGGGCGGACGTGCGGGGGCCGGTGCCCGGCTCCTCGGGGGTGCGGCCGAAGCCCCGGTCCTTGCCGAAGTCCTTGCCGAAATCACCGAACTCCTTGGCGAGTTCGGTCAGGCCCTCCCGTACGCCGGTCGGCCAGTCGCCGCGCGTGAAGTGATCCTGCACGCGCTCCTGGACCCGGCGGGCGATGCGCTGCATCTCCTCCTGGGCCTGGGCCCGCGCCCGCGCCTGGGCCTCCTGGGCCTGGTGACGGGCCCGCTGGGCCTCCTCGCGGGCGCGGCGGCTCTCGTCCTTGGCGCGCCGGGCCTGTTCCTTCCACTCCTGCTTGACCCGGCGCATCTCCTCCTTGGCGGCCCGCCAGGCCTCCTTGTCGCCGAGGTCGCCGTACTCCCCGAAGGGTCCCGCCTCGCCGCCGCCCGTCTTGGCGCCCCGGCGGGCCTCGGAGGCGGCCGCGCGCACCTCGCGCCGCAGATCGCCGGCCGCGCCGCGTACGTCGGCCCTTATCTCGGCGGCGAGTTCGGCGACCGACTCGCGGATCTCCAGCTCCAGGTCGGCCAGTTCGCCGCTGCGGTCGGCCAGTTCCGCGCGGCCGGCGTCCGTGATGGCGTACACCTTGCGGCCGCCCTCGGTGGTGTGGGTGACCAGGCCCTCGGCCTCCAGCTTGGCCAGGCGGGGGTAGACCGTGCCCGCCGAGGGTGCGTACAGGCCCTGGAAGCGCTCCTCGAGGAGCCTGATCACCTCGTAGCCGTGACGCGGGGCTTCGTCGAGCAGCTTGAGCAGGTAGAGGCGGAGGCGGCCGTGGGCGAAGACGGGAGGCATGTCAGAGCACCTTCTTGTCGGTCGTGCCGTCGGCCGGGGCGCTGGTGGCGTCGGCGCCCCGGCCGGAGACGGAATTGTCCCCCGTGGCGGCCTCGGGTCCGGTCGCCGGGGTGGGCGCAGCGTCGGCGGGGGGCTCGGCCTCCCAGGGGGTGGCCTGCTCGTCCTCTCCCGGCGGGCGGCGCAGCAGGGCGATCGAGCCGGAGACCGTGGTGGCCCTGAGTTTGCCGTTACCCGCGCCGAGGCGGCCGGTGATCTTGTGGGCACCCCACTGGCCGTGCACCCGCAGGCCGTCGAAGGCGTTGGAGATCGTGCCGCTCGCGGTGTTGGCCTCCACCTCCGCGTCGGCCGGGTGCGGCAGGCGGATGGCGATCTCGCCGGAGACGCTGGTCAGCCGGACGTCGGTCGGGCCGTCCGGGTCCAGGTCGATGATCATGGAGCCGCTGACGGAGTCGGCGCGGACGGAGGGTCCCGAGCCCTCGACCACGGTGAGGTCGCCCGAGACCGAATTGAACCGCAGGTCGCCCGTGACGGCCTGGGCCTCCAGGTTCCCCGAGACCGTGTCGGCGCGGACCGGGCCGGACAGACCCACCAGCGTCGTGTCGCCGGTGACACCCTTGACCACCGAGGGACCGTCGATGCCGGAGACGACCGCGCCGGCGCCGACCACGCCCACCTCCACGCGCGTGTCGGCGGGGACCGCGAGGGAGACCACGGCGCTGCGCCGCCAGCCCTTGCGGTCGAGCCACTTGAGGAAGCCCTTCCAGGGCAGGTCCTCGTAGGCCACCGTCAGGGTGCCGCCCCGTTGCGTGACCACCAGGGGTGGGCCCTCGATCTCCGTGACCTCCAGGCGGGCGGAACCTTCGTCCGTGCCCACGACGTTCACCGTTCCGTTGACGATGCGTACGTGCAGATCGCTCACGCGGGTGTCGAAGGTGAGCTTCTGGGGCTCGGCGACGGACCACTCGGACATGGGGAGCCTCCTCGGCCGGACAGGGCTGCGACATCGCAACACGCCATATCGCGTCTTCTGGGAAACACGATATATCGTGGTCATGGAAAGTCAAGGCACCCGATCGTGGCGCCCGGGTGGCCGCCGGTGCCGCGTCCCGCGTTGCATAGGCTGTTCCTGAACCATCCACCGCCTGGGCGTACACGCAGGAGAGGCAGCCATGTACTTCACCGACCGCGGGATCGAGGAGTTGGAGAAGCGGCGCGGCGAGGAGGAGGTCACCTTCGAGTGGCTTGCCGAGCAGCTGCGCACCTTCGTGGATCTCAATCCGGACTTCGAGGTGCCCGTCGAACGGCTCGCGACCTGGCTCGCCCGGCTCGACGACGAGGACGACGAGTAGTCCCGTTCGCCCCGGCCGCAGGGGCGATCTTCGGGCGTATCCTCCGCCGACCCTCCCCCTCCGCTTTCTTCCGGAGCCGGCCTTCTCCTCCCGTTCAGCGAACGGGGGCGTCATGGGTGGAGGAGTCGAACGCATACGGCTGGACGACGGAACCGTCGTGTGGGCCCAGGATCGGTGTGGCCGACGAGGAGGCGCTGGACGAGGGCGGATACGGGGACACCGGGCTCGGGGACGGGTCGTCGACATGGCGGGTGGACTCGCCGGCACGGTCGGGGGTGTCGTGCGCTCCCTGCGCGCCGGTCTGGACACAGCAGCCCCGGTCGAGGTCTCCGTCAGCTTCGGAATCGAACTGACGGCGCTGAGCGACCGGGAGCCGGGCGCCCGGGCTCCCGTCGGGCGTACGGCTGGACCGTGCAGACCGGCGAGCTGGGCATCAGGCACGGCACCGGTCAACTCGCCGGCTCCGACGCGCATGCGCTGCTGCTCGGCGGCAGCCTGCCGATCGGCGGACTGAACGGCCGGATCGCCGACGCCGTCGAACTGAGCCGGGACACCCTGCGCAGGGCCCGGCACGCCCTGGGGGACCAGCACCCGCTCACGCTGTCCTGCCAGGTGGCGCCCGCCGCCGACCTGCGGGCGGCGCGCGCGAGCAGGAGGTGGCCGGGAAGCTGGAGGAGGACGGCCTGCTCGGCCTCACCCGCACCCTGGGCGCCCAGCACCCCACACCATCTCCGCCCGCCGACGGAATCGGCCCTACGGGATTTCGAGGCGTACTCGGGCTGATCCCGAAGGCGCCCCGAAGGAAAGCGTCCAGAAGGGGCGGGGGCTGTGTGCGAGATACGGCTCCGCCGCGTGGGCGCGACCGGACACGGACGACCCGCGCCCGCGCACGCTCGCCACCCGCCACGGGAAGGAAAAAGGGCCCGGTGCCGAGTAAGGAACTCGGCACCGGGCCCTGGTGCTCGGCCGAACCGCCGGAGGCCTAGGCCTCGAACACCTCACGCACCAGCTGCTCCTGCTCGGCCTGGTGGCGCTTGGCGGAGCCCACCGCCGGGGAGGAGCCGTGCGGGCGCGAGATGCGCCGCAGCCGCTCGCCGGCCGGGATGTCCGCGCCGACCGCCAGGTCCAGGTGGTCGATCAGGTTGAGCGCGATGAACGGCCAGGCACCCTGGTTCGCCGGCTCCTCCTGTGCCCACAGGTACTTCTCGGCGTTCGGGTACTTGTTGACCTCCGCCTGGAGCTCGGCACCCGGCAGCGGGTACAGGCGCTCGATGCGGATGATCGCCGTGTCCGTGACGCCGCGCTTCTGCCGCTCGGCCTCCAGGTCGTAGTAGACCTTGCCGGCGCAGAAGACGACCTTCCTGACCGCGGCCGGGTCGGTGATCGACTCGTCGCCGATGACCGGACGGAACTGGCCGCTCGTGAACTCCTCCGTCTTCGAGGCCGCGGCCTTCAGGCGCAGCATCGACTTCGGGGTGAAGACGACCAGCGGCTTGTGGTGCGGGTTGTGCACCTGCCACCGCAGGAGGTGGAAGTAGTTCGACGGGAGCGTGGGCATCGCGACCGTCATGTTGTTCTGCGCGCACAGCTGCAGGAAGCGCTCCGGGCGGGCGGACGAGTGGTCCGGGCCCTGGCCCTCGTAGCCGTGCGGGAGGAGCAGGGTGACGCCGGAGGTCTGGTTCCACTTCTGCTCGGCCGACGAGATGAACTCGTCCACGACCGTCTGCGCGCCGTTGACGAAGTCGCCGAACTGGGCCTCCCACATCACCAGCGCGTCGGGCCGGGCGAGCGAGTAGCCGTACTCGAAGCCCATCGCCGCGTACTCGGAGAGCAGGGAGTTGTAGACGTTCAGGCGGGCCTGGTCCTCGGAGAGGTACTGCAGCGGCGTGTACTCCTCGCCGGTGCTGCGGTCGATCAGGACCGCGTGCCGCTGGCCGAAGGTGCCGCGCTGGGAGTCCTGGCCCGCGAGGCGGACCGGGGTGCCCTCGAGCAGCAGCGAGCCGATGGCCAGGGTCTCGCCCATGCCCCAGTCGATCGTGCCGTCCTCGACCATGGCCGCCCGGCGCTGCAGCTGCGGCAGCAGACGCGGGTGGACGGTGATGTGGTCGGGGATGTTGACCTGGGACTCGGCGATCCGCTTGACGACCTCGGAGGAGATCGCGGTCGGGACCGTGACCGGGAAGCCGTCCTGCGGCTCCTGGACGGCTCCGGGGGCCGGCTGGGACGTAGCCTCGCGGACCTCCGTGAAGACCTTCTCCAGCTGGCCCTGGTAGTCCTGGAGCGCCTGCTCGGCCTCTTCCAGGGTGATGTCGCCGCGACCGATCAGGGACTCGGTGTAGAGCTTGCGCACCGAGCGCTTCTTGTCGATCAGGTCGTACATCAGCGGCTGGGTGAAGGCCGGGTTGTCCGACTCGTTGTGACCGCGGCGGCGGTAGCAGATGAGGTCGATCACCACGTCCTTGTTGAACGCCTGGCGGAACTCGAAGGCGAGTCGCGCGACGCGCACGACGGCCTCGGGGTCGTCGCCGTTCACGTGGAAGATCGGGGCCTCGATCATGCGGGCCACGTCCGTCGCGTACATGGAGGAACGCGAGGATTCCGGGGCCGCGGTGAAGCCGACCTGGTTGTTGATGACGATGTGGACCGTGCCGCCGGTGCGGTAGCCGCGCAGCTGCGACATGTTCAGGGTCTCGGCCACCACGCCCTGGCCCGCGAAGGCCGCGTCGCCGTGGATCGCCACCGGCAGGACGGTGAAGTCCGTGCCGCCCTTGTTGATGATGTCCTGCTTGGCGCGGGCGACGCCCTCCAGCACCGGGTCGACCGCCTCCAGGTGCGAGGGGTTCGCGACCAGCGACACCTTGATCTGCTCGCCGTCCAGGCCCGTGAAGGTGCCCTCGGCGCCCAGGTGGTACTTCACGTCGCCGGAGCCGTGCATCGACTTCGGGTCGAGGTTGCCCTCGAACTCGCGGAAGATCTGGGCGTACGACTTGCCGACGATGTTGGCGAGGATGTTCAGGCGGCCGCGGTGGGCCATGCCGATGATGACCTCGTCCAGGCGGGACTCGGCAGCGGAGTCGATGACCGCGTCCAGCAGCGGGATGACGGACTCGCCGCCCTCCAGGGAGAAGCGCTTCTGGCCGACGTACTTCGTCTGCAGGAAGGTCTCGAAGGCCTCAGCGGCGTTCAGACGGCGCAGGATGCGTAGCTGCTCCTCGCGCTCCGGCTTGGAGTGCGCGCGCTCCACACGGTCCTGGATCCACTTGCGCTGCTTGGGGTCCTGGATGTGCATGAACTCGATGCCGGTGGTGCGGCAGTACGAGTCGCGCAGCACGCCGAGGATGTCGCGCAGCTTCATCATCGACTTGCCGGCGAAGCCGCCGACGGCGAACTCGCGCTCCAGGTCCCACAGGGTGAGGCCGTGCTCGACGATGTCCAGGTCGGGGTGCTTGCGCTGGCGGTACTCCAGCGGGTCGGTGTCGGCCATGACGTGGCCGCGGACCCGGTAGGAGTGGATCAGTTCGAAGACGCGGGCGGCCTTGGTGACGTCGTCGTCGTGGCTGGCGTCGATGTCCCTGAGCCAGCGGACCGGCTCGTAGGGGATGCGCAGTGCCTCGAAGATGTCGTCGTAGAAGCCGTTCTCGCCGAGCAGCAGGTTCGCGACCTGGCGCAGGAACTCGCCGGAGGCGGCGCCCTGGATCACCCGGTGGTCGTAGGTCGACGTGAGCGTCATGACCTTCGAGATGCCGAGCTTGTTCAGGGTGTCCTGGCTGGTGCCCTGGAACTCCGCCGGGTAGTCCATGGAGCCGACGCCCATGATCACGGACTGGCCGGGCATCAGGCGCGGCACCGAGTGGACGGTGCCGAGGCCGCCGGGGTTGGTCAGGGAGACCGTGACGCCGGTGAAGTCGTCCATCGTCAGCTTGCCGTCACGGGCACGGCGGACGATGTCCTCGTAGGCCTGCCAGAACTCGAAGAAGTTCAGCGTCTCGGCCTTCTTGATGGCGGCCACGACGAGCTGGCGGTCGCCGTTCGGCTTGACCAGGTCGATGGCCAGGCCGAGGTTGACGTGCGGCGGCTTGACGAGGGTCGGCTTGCCGTCCTTCTCGCCGAACGCGTAGTTCATCGACGGCATGGCCTTGATGGCCTGCACCATCGCGAAGCCGATCAGGTGCGTGAAGGAGATCTTCCCGCCCCGGGCGCGCTTCAGGTGGTTGTTGATGACGATCCGGTTGTCGAACAGCAGCTTCACCGGGACCGCGCGGACCGAGGTGGCGGTCGGCAGCTCCAGCGAGGCGTTCATGTTCTTCGCGACGGCCGCGGACGGACCACGCAGCGTCACGTACTCCGGGCCCTCGGAGGCCCCCGTGGCGGGAGCGGCCTTGGCCTTCGGCTGAGCGGGCGCCTGTGCGGGCTGCGCCGGCTTGGCCGGGGTGGGGGCGGGGGCCGGGGCCTTCGCGGCGGGAGCGGGGGCCGCAGCCGGGGCAGCGGCGGGCTCCGGGGCGGCCGGGGGCGCCGGCGCGGACGCGGGCGTGGCCTGGGCCGGGGGAGCCGTGGCGGTGGTCTCTGCGGCCCCCGCGGCCGCAGCACCCGCCGGAGCCGAGGCGGCTGGCGCGCCCGGCTTGTAGTCGGCGAAGAAGTCCCACCAGGCGCGGTCTACCGAATTCGGGTCCTGGAGGTACTGCTGATAGATCTCGTCGACGAGCCACTCGTTGGGACCGAACGCGGCAGCGGGGTTCTTCCCGGCTTGGTCGTCGGTTGAGATGCTCGAGTTACTGGGGGACTGTGGCGACACGGCGGCAACCGCCCTCTTCCGCTTCACAAGGTGATGGACAGCGGGAATAAAGGCTACGCCTCCAAGACCGCGAAGGTCAGGTCGGGCCCGTTCATCGTCGCGTAAGTCACATCGAAAATCTTGTTTCGGGGCTTGAAATGGCGGGAAACAAGCGTGGTTCCGCATGTGAGCGGTGGCGCGCGGGATCGCCGACAACGGCCCGGCGTCACGGCTTCCCCGGCCCGGTGCTGATCACACGTGTCCGGCTGCGCCGAAGCCGCCGGACGCCCGTGGATCTTGTGGCTCCGGTTCGGACTTTACGTCAACTTGGGACGGAAGTCAGTCCCGGAAGAGTGACGATGATCCGGCATCCACGGTCGGATTCGGCCACACCGATCCGGCCGCCGTGCAGATCCACCGCCCAGCGGGCGATCGCGAGGCCGAGGCCCGTGCCGCCGTCGCTGCCGGGACCGTGCGGCCGGCTCACCGCGCCGCGGTTGAAGCGCTCGAACACATGCCGCCACTCCGACCGGGGGATGCCGGGCCCCTCGTCCAGGACCTCCAGCTCCAGCGAATCCGGCTGCGGCCCGCGCCGTGCCTTCACGGTCACCCGGCCGTGCGGAGGGCTGTGCTTGACCGCGTTGTCGATCAGGTTGGCGACGACCTGGTGGATGCGCTCGGGGTCCGCGTGCGCGGTCAGCTCCGGCGGGGACACGTCGAGGTGCAGGTGCACGTCCGTACGCGTGTGGCTTCCGGAGCCGGAGGCGATGCCCGCGCGCGCGGAGGCGACCATGTTGGCCTCCTTCAGCACGCCCGAGAGGTACGGCCACACCTCGAAGCGGCGCGTCTTCAGCGGTACGACGCCGTTGTCGATCCGGGAGAGGTCCAGCAGGGTCTCCACGAGGCGGCCGAGACGCTCCGTCTGCTTCAGGGCCGTCCGCATGGTCTCCGGGTCGGCCTCGGTGACCCCGTCGACGATGTTCTCCAGCACCGCGCGCAGGCCCGCGATGGGGGTGCGCAGCTCGTGCGAGACGTTCGCCACCAGCTCCTTGCGCTGGCGGTCCTGTGCCTCCAGCTCGTCGGCCATGACGTTGATCGTCTGGGCCAGGTCGCCCAGCTCGTCACGGCGGTTCTCGCGTACCCGCCGGGTGTAGTCGCCGTGCGAGATGGAGCGGGCCACCGCGTTCATCTCGTCCAGCGGCGCGGTGAGCGAATGCGCCACGAACTGCGTGATCAGAAGTGTGGCGATCATCGAGAAGACCGTGATGAAGCGCAGCTCCGTCTTGGTGTGCACCGCGAGCATCGACAGACCGGTGGTGATCAGCACCGAGATGACGACCAGGGCGCCCAGCTTGGTCTTGATCGAGAACGGGCGTACGCCGCCCCAGGGCTCCTCTCCCGCGGACCCGGGGCTCCTCCGTGCGGCCTCCCGCCCGCCGCTCATGACGTCGGTGTCTCCAACGCGTACCCGACGCCGTGCACCGTGCGGATCCGCTCGGCGCCGATCTTCCGGCGCAGCGCCTTGATGTGGCTGTCGACGGTCCGGGTGCCGGAGGCGTCCGCCCAGTCCCACACCTCGGCCAGCAGCTGCTCCCGGGAGAGCACCGCGCGCGGGGTGTTCGCCAGGCACACCAGCAGGTCGAACTCGGTCGGCGTGAGGTGGACGTCCTCCGACTTCACCCGCACCCGGCGCTGCGCGTGGTCGATCTCCAGCTCGCCGAGCCGGAGGATCCCGCTGCGCGGGGTGGTGGCGGCCAGCGCGGCCCGCTCCACCCGCCGCAGCAGGACGTGCACCCGCGCGGCCAGCTCCCGCATCGAGAACGGCTTGGTCATGTAGTCGTCGGCGCCGACCCCGAGCCCGACCAGCATGTCGGTCTCGTCGTCCCGCGCGGTGAGCATCAGCACCGGCACCGGGCGCTGGGCCTGCACGCGCCGGCAGACCTCCAGGCCGTCGAAGCCGGGCAGCATGATGTCGAGGATCAGCAGGTCGGGCTGCCAGGCCTCGGCCGTGTCGACCGCGGCCGGACCGTCGGCCGCGGTCTGTACGAGGAATCCCTCGGCGCGCAGCCGGGCCGCGATGGCGTCGACGATCGTGGGGTCGTCCTCGACGACCAGCACCCGGCGCTGCGCACCCGGAGTGGTCGTGGCCGCGCCGGTCTGGGAGGTGTGTGTCTGCTCCATCGCCCGCCCCTGTTGCTTTCCGGAATCCGTGGGGTGATCCCATGACTGCGATTGACGCTTGAATGATCCGCGTCAGGGCAGCACATTACGGGGACACACCGCGCCGTCGCTATCCAGGGCGGAGGGCGAGGTGTACAGCGTCCGGAACGCCCCGGGCAACGGGCACCTCTTCGGTACGCACCTGACGGAACCCGGCATTCCACAAGGTTCCTTCAAATTCCGGAGAGGGCGCGGCCGACCATACCGCCAGCACACCTCCCGGTCTCAACACCCTTGCGCAGGCGGCCAGTCCGGCGGGTGCGTAGAGGCCGTCGTTGTCCTCGGTGACGGTCCAGCCCGGGCCGTTGTCGATGTCGAGACACAGCGCGTCGAACGTGTCGCATGTCTCATTGACGTACGTCACGAGATCGGCTTCGACGATCTCGGTGCGCGGATCGGCGAGCGCGCCGGAGGAGAGCGCGGACAGCGGTCCCTCGTCCCGGTGCCAGTCGATGACGGCGGGCTCGCGCTCGACCACGCTGATCCGGCCCCAGCCGGGATTCGCCGCCGCATGTGCGAGCGAGAATCCCACGCCCAGTCCGCCGATCAGCACGTGCGGCGCCGGGCGGCCGTCCAGCGCGTCGTACGCGGCGTCGACCAGCAGCCGCTCCGAGCGCCCGTCGGAGGTGTCCATCAGGAAGCAGCCGTTGGCGATGATCTGCAGCAGTTCGCCCTGTCTGCGCAGCACCACCTCGCCGTAGGGGCCTTCGCGACGGTCCAGGACCACGGGAAGGTCGGAATTGGCAGTCATGCGCCCATCCTGCTCGAACGGGGCGTCGCATTCACGGGAATTGACCGGGCGGGCAGGACCATGGGCGCGATGCGCCCGCTCCTGGGACGCGAGGACGTGCCCGGTGAACTCCGTACCTGGCGCGGGCCGCGCCAGGTACGGCGGCCGGCGGCCGGTTACCGCCGTGAGCCGATGCGCGGTGACTCCACGGGGGGAGATGACACCGCCGGAGCCCGGACCAGGCCGGAGCCCGGACGCGTCCGAGGGCTCTGAGGTTGCTGTGAATCCGCTCTCGCGTGGCGTCGGTCATAGACAGCCGCCTCGTGAGGACAAAGGGTGGAGCGCGACGGAAGGAGCGCCTCACCGTGGAACGGACCGTGACGGGCCCCGCGACGGGCGCGTCCCCGCCCCTGGGCACGCCCCTTCCCGCCGGACCTGCCGGCCCGACGTCCGTCCCGGACCTCACCGGCCTCCTCGACGGGGTCCCACGGCAGCGCGAGACAACGGCAAGGGCAACGGCGCCGAGCCCGGCCGCGGCCCGCCGCCCCTTCCGGCCCTGGCACCTGCTGCCCACTCCCACCGGCACGCCGTTCACCTTCGCCTACGCGAGCGTCCTCGCCCTCACCTCACTGGTGGCGGCCTGTGCCGACCCCGCCCTGGTGCACACGCTCCACGAAGGCTCCAGCACCGATGTCGCCCACCTGGTCCGTACGCCGGTCCTGGTGCTGCTGGCGAGCGCGCTGTGGATCGCGGGCGGGGTCGTGTCGCCGTACGCGGCCGCCTTCGTGCTGGTGCTCAGCGCGCTGGAGCGGCGGATAGGCGGAGCCCGGGCGGCCGGTGTGTTCCTGGCCGGACATGTGCTGGCCACCCTTGCCACGGAGGTCCCGGTGGGGCTCGCGGTGCTGTTCGGCCGCCTCCCTGTCACCTCGCTGCACCGCCTCGACTACGGCATCAGCTTCGGCGTCGCCGCCAGCATCGGCGCCCTGTCCGGTCTTCTCACCCCCTGGCTCCGCTGGCCCCTGCTCACTCTGGTCGCGAGCATGCTCGTCGACGACCTGATCGCCTTTCAGGACCCGATGACCAACTGGGGCCATCTGATCGCCCTCACGATCGGCATCGCGGGCTGGCCGCTGGTACGGCGCCGGCAGCGCTCCCAGGACGTGCGTCTCCCGGCGGCCTCCCCGGTTTCCGTGTGAACGCCTGCCCGAGGGCGTAGCCATGCCTGGCCGCGGGACGGGGTCACGGCGGGGCGACGGGATCACGGCGGAGGGGTGGGGTCACGGCCGGGCGACGGGGTCACGGCCGGGGGGCGGGGGAGGTCCTCACGGCGTCGGACTTCGAGTCGTTCCGGATGCCGGGAGTCCTCGGCCCGCAGATCCCGGCACCGGCGAACACGGCCCCGCACCTGCGCCTTCCGGCCTTTCCGGGCCGCCCGGTCAGCACAGGCCGAGCTGCTCCCCTGGCGGGCCCTGCAGCAGCGTCCCGCGCATCCGCGCGATGCCCGCGCGCCACGGCCCGCCCCCGGGTCCCTCCCAGAGCTCCCGCAGTTCGGAAGGCTCGGACATCACCCGGTCCAGCGCCTGCAGTGCGAGCGGGGGCAGGGCCGTGAGGCCGGGCAGAGGCTGCTCGGGCCCGTAGTGCGGGTGGGCGGCTTCACCGCCAGGGCACTGCGCGGCGACCAGGGCGGCCCTCGCGACGGCCTCCTCGGCGTCCGGTGCTTCCAGGTAGGTGTCGTCGCCGTCGGCGGAGTCGATGACGCGCACGAGCGCGTCCCGCACGGTCGCTTCCCGCTCGTCCGCCGCCGCGTCGTCCAGGTCGTCGCACCAGTCGGCGGCCGTGTCGTTGTCGAAGGCGCCCGTGGCCCAGGTGCCATGCCCGTCTCCGT
Source organism: Streptomyces sp. NPDC007905 (assembly GCF_042959345.1). Classification (NCBI taxonomy): domain Bacteria; kingdom Bacillati; phylum Actinomycetota; class Actinomycetes; order Kitasatosporales; family Streptomycetaceae; genus Streptomyces; species Streptomyces sp. NPDC007905. The sequence goes on from NZ_JBIBKS010000006.1 coordinate 207,351, forward strand.
TCGTCCCGGTCGTGCGCACATCCTGACGCCCCCCTCCGACAACGCCTCCGGCCTGCCGGAACAGCGGAGTCACCCGCTGATCGCTCACGGCGAACGCCGCACGGGGAACATTCGCGGAGCGCCGTGCATTGAGTCGGCATAGCTCAAGTTGACTGCCGAAGGGGAGATCATGGCTGCTGAGTCCACGGCGTTCACGCTCGTGCTGCCCGTGCTGCCGCTCGACGACGAGGTCGTGCTGCCCGGGATGGTGGTTCCGCTGGATCTGAGCGACGCCGAGGTGCGGGCCGCTGTGGAGGCCGCGCAGGCCGCCGCCCGGTCGGAACCCGGGAAGCCCAAGGTTCTGCTGGTGCCACGCATTGACGGCACGTACGCCAAGACCGGTGTGCTGGGCACGGTGGAGCAGGTCGGTCGGCTGGCCGACGGCGACCCGGGGGCCCTGATCCGTGGCCGTGGCCGGGTGCGGATCGGCGCCGGTACGACGGGTCCGGGCGCCGCGCTGTGGGTCGAGGGCGCGCGCCTCGACGAGAGCGTGCCCGATCCGCTGCCGGGCCAGGTGGCGGACCTCGTCAAGGAGTACAAGGCCCTCGCCACCAGCTGGCTGAAGAAGCGCGGCGCCTGGCAGGTCGTGGACCGTGTCCAGGCCATCGACGACGTCTCCGCGCTCGCCGACAACTCCGGGTACTCGCCGTTCCTGACCATCGAGCAGAAGGTCGAACTGCTCGACACCGCCGACCCGGTGGCTCGCCTCAAGCTCGCCACCCAGCAACTGCGCGACCACCTCGCCGAGCAGGACGTCGCCGAGACCATCGCCAAGGACGTCCAGGAGGGCGTCGACAAGCAGCAGCGCGAGTTCCTGCTGAGGCGTCAGCTGGAGGCCGTCCGCAAGGAACTGCGCGAGCTGAACGGCGAACAGGACGGCGAGGAGTCCGACGACTACCGCGCCCGCGTCGAGGCCGCCGACCTGCCGGAGAAGGTCCGCGAGGCGGCCCTGAAGGAGGTCGACAAGCTGGAGCGCGCCTCCGACCAGTCGCCGGAAGGCTCCTGGATCCGCACCTGGCTGGACACCGTCCTGGAGATGCCGTGGAACGAGCGCACCGAGGATGCCTACGACATCCAGGGCGCCAAGGCGATCCTGGACGCCGAGCACGCGGGCCTGGAGGACGTGAAGGAGCGCATCACCGAGTACCTGGCGGTGCGCAAGCGGCGCGGTGAGCGCGGCCTCGGCGTCATCGGCGGGCGGCGCGGTGGTGCCGTGCTCGCGCTCGTCGGCCCGCCCGGCGTCGGCAAGACCAGCCTCGGTGAGTCCGTCGCGCACGCCATGGGACGGAAGTTCGTGCGGGTGGCCCTCGGTGGCGTCCGGGACGAGGCGGAGATCCGTGGTCACCGGCGCACGTACGTCGGCGCGCTGCCCGGCCGTGTCGTCCGCGCCATCAAGGAGGCCGGGTCCATGAACCCGGTGGTTCTGCTGGACGAGATCGACAAGGTGGGGTCCGACTTCCGCGGCGACCCGGCGGCGGCTCTGCTGGAGGTGCTGGACCCGGCGCAGAACCACACCTTCCGGGACCACTACCTGGAGGTCGAACTGGACCTGTCCGACGTGGTCTTCCTCGCCACCGCGAACGTGCTGGAGGCCATCCCGGAGGCGCTCGCCGACCGCATGGAGATCGTCCGCCTGGACGGCTACACCGAGGACGAGAAGGTTGTCATCGCCCGTGACCACCTGCTCCCGCGCCAGCTTGAGCGGGCCGGCCTGGGCGAGGACGAGGTCACGATCGACGAGGGCGCGCTGCGCAAGCTGGCCGGCGAGTACACCCGCGAGGCGGGCGTGCGGACCCTGGAGCGGTCCCTCGCGCGGCTGCTGCGCAAGGTCGCGGCCCAGCACGAACTCGGCGAGCGGGAACTGCCGTTCACCGTCCGGGACGAGGACCTGCGGGGCCTGATCGGGCGTCCGCACCACGTGCCCGAGTCCGCCCAGGACCCGGCCGAGCGCCGGACGTCCGTCCCGGGCGTGGCGACCGGCCTCGCGGTCACCGGAGCCGGCGGTGACGTCCTCTTCGTCGAGGCGTCCCTGGCCGACCCGGAGACGGGTGCGGCCGGCCTGACCCTGACCGGTCAGCTGGGCGACGTGATGAAGGAGTCGGCGCAGATCGCGCTGAGCTTCCTGCGCAGCCATGGCGCCGAACTGGAGCTGCCGGTGGCCGATCTGAAGGACCGGGGCGTGCACATCCACTTCCCGGCGGGCGCGGTCCCGAAGGACGGGCCGAGCGCGGGCATCACGATGACCACCGCCCTCGCCTCCCTGCTCTCCGGGCGGCTGGTCCGCACGGACGTGGCGATGACCGGCGAGGTCTCGCTGACCGGCCGGGTGCTGCCCATCGGCGGTGTGAAGCAGAAGCTGCTCGCCGCCCACCGCGCCGGGGTGACCACCGTGATCATCCCCCGGCGCAACGAACCCGACCTGGACGACGTCCCGGCCGAGGTGCTGGACAAGCTCGACGTCCACACCGTGACGGACGTCCGCCAGGTCCTGGAGCTGGCGCTCGCGCCCGCCACGAACGGCGCGGCGCCGGAGGTTCCGGTCGCGGCGTGACGACGTAGTCCCTCAGCGTCCCTCTGCGGGCTCCGCCCGCGAGGGCCGGATGCAAGGCAGCAAGAGGCAAGGCCCGGATCTTGTACGGGAGGCCCGGGCCTTCGCCGTGCCCTGAGCGGGCGCGCCTGAACGCGCGTGCACGTGGATCACATCGATAGAATTCAGGCGTGAGTGGGCAGGTGGTGCAACCCTCCGGCCCGATCGGGACGGAGATCGCCGGCTACCGGGTGGAGCGCGAGCTGGGCCGCGGCGGCATGGCTGTCGTCTACTGCGCCAAGGACCTGCGTCTCGGCCGCACGGTCGCCCTCAAACTGCTCGCCCCCGAGTACACCCGCAACGACGCCTTCCGCCGCCGCTTCACCCAGGAGTCACGGGTGGCCGCCGCCATCGAGCACCCCCACATCGTCCCCGTCTTCGAGGCCGGCGAGACCGACGGGATCCTGTACATCGCGATGTGCTACGTCCATGGGCTGGACCTGCGCGCCGTACTCGACCGCGACGGCCCGCTCCCCGTGCCGGCCGCGCTGCGCATCGCCGCCCAGCTGGCGTCCGCGCTCGACGCGGCCCACGAGCGCGACCTGGTGCACCGGGACGTCAAGCCCGGCAACATCCTCGTGGCCAAGGGCGTCGACAGCGACCACCCCGAGCACGTCTACCTCACCGACTTCGGGCTGGCGAAGAAGTCCCTGTCGCTCACCGGGTTCACCACCGCGGGCGAGTTCGTCGGCACCCTCGACTACGTGGCGCCGGAGAGGGTCGCGGGCCGCCCGGTGGACGGCCGGTCCGACCTCTACAGCCTCGCCTGTGTCGTCTACGAGACCCTCGCGGGCGCCCCGCCCTTCCGGCGGGAGGACGACCTCGAACTGCTGTGGGCGCACCAGTACGACCCGCCGCCCCTGCTGAGCGAGGAACGGTCCGGCATCCCCACGGCCGCCGACGACGTCCTGAGGAAGGCACTGGCCAAGGCCCCGGACGACCGCTACGGCTCCTGCCTGGAGTTCGTCGCGGCCCTGCGCGCCGCCATGGTCGGCGCCGGCTTGCGGGGCCGTACGCCGACGCTGGTGGACTCCCGCGTGGCGCGTGCCCTCCCCGCCGTCGGCCCGGTGCCCGAGCCGCCCGCCTGGGCCGCCCCGGTCCTCGGGGGACCGGCGTAACACCGGCCGCCCCGCGTAATAGCGGCCGCTCTTCTCCTCGTCAAGTCCCGAGTCCTCGGAACGTGACCGCGCTTTCGCGTTCCGGCCTACTTGAAGCACGGGCCGCACCGGAGACACCGGAAAACGAAAAGGCCCCACATCGAGTAGGAGAAAGTCATGAAGCGCATCGCTGACAAGAACACCGACAAGAACACCGACAAGAACGAGGAGATCCGTACCAAGCGCGGTTTCCGTCTCTCGACGCTCGTCGCCTCGGCCCTGGTCGTGGCCGGCGGGGTCGTCCTCCCGGCCACGGCGGCCACGGCGGCCACGATGCCGGACGCGCCGGCCGTGACACTGGTGGCCGCGCACACCAAGCACGACCACCACGACCACCACGACAAGAACCACAAGCACCACAAGGAGGACGACAAGAAGAAGGACCACAAGGGCACGGGCGGCAACGGCGGCGACGGCGGTACCGGCGGGGTTCTCGGCGGTGACGGTGGCAACGGCGGCAAGGGCGGTACCACGGGCGGCGACGGCGGCAACGGGGGCACCGGTGGCCTCCAGGGCGGTGACGGCGGCAACGGCGGCACCGGCGGGACCCAGGGCGGCGACGGCGGTACCGGTGGAGCCGGCGGGGTCGTAGGCGGCAACGGCGGCAACGGCGGCGACGCGGCCTGACCCACAGGAGGCGGGGGTGAGGGCCCGCACGGTCCTCACCCCCGCCGCTCCGCCCCACTCGGAAGGAACCTCATGACCAGGAAACCGCGCGGACGCGCGATCGCGCTCGCAGCGGCCGCCGTGGCCGTCGTGGCGGGCACCGGAGGCGCCGCACGGGCACTGCCGGGCCACCAGCCCCTCGTCACCGGCACCGCTCACACCCCCGCGGGTTCCGCCGGGTGCGGCTCGGGCGGAGCCGGCGGCAGAGGAGGGGACAGCGGTGAGGGCGGCCGCCCCGGCCAGGCCGGCGAGCCCGGCAAGCCCGGTACCCACGAGTGCACCCGCTCCAGCGACCTGCCGGACAAGCCGAAGGAGAAGCTCACCGTGGCGGACAAGGTCCGGGTGGTGCTGGTCCTCACGAACGGCGGCGCGACCGAGGCGCAGATCGCCAAGAAATACATGATGCCGAAGCACGAGGTCGAGGTCTGGAAACGGGCTTATCTCAAGGGCGACTGGTCCGTGCTGCTGGGCACCACCTGAATTCCGGCTCACCGAACCCCGACCGCTTCGAAAAGGAAAGAATTCCCATGAACGACAACGCCCGCACGAACACTCTGGCCGCGGCCGCCGTCTCCGTCCTCCTCACCGTCGGCGGCGTCCTCCTCCCCGCGGGCGCGGTCTTCGCGGCACCGGCGATCCAGGGCCAGGTCCAGGCGCACGACACCGGCAAGGACAAGCATCACGACAAGCACGACAAGCACGACGACCACAAGAAGCACGGAGACCATGACAAGCACGGCGACAAGGGCCGGGACGGCCACGGTGACGACGACTCCTGCCGGCGCGGCGACGGCGGCGACGGCGGCAACGGCGGCGATGGAACGGGCACCACCCCGGTCTGCACGGCGCCGGGCCAGAGCGGCACCGGCGGGGCGGGCGGGCGCGGCGGCCGGGGCAAGTGCGGTGGCCGGGACGGCGGCGCTGGGCGCAACGGGAGCGGCAGCGGCGGCGGCAAGGCCCCCTGCCCCGAGCCGACGCCCTCGAACCCGGACTCCCCCGACGGCCCGGCCGGTACGGGCCACGGCGACTCCTCCGCCCCGGACCGGCCCGCGCCTGCGGACAACGCGGGATCCCACTCGGACGCGCCCGCCCAGGACGGCTCCGGAGATGTGGTCGTCAACTGAACGACGCACAGCCGCACACCGGCCCCTGACCCCACCAGACCCCTGCCCCGCCGGCCCCCGGCGGGGCAGGGGCCGTGTCAGCCTGCGGTCAGCGACTGCTCCGCCCACACGGTCTTGCCGATCCGGTCGTGCCGGGTGCCCCAGCGTTCGGCGAGCTGGGCGACCATCAGCAGGCCCCGGCCCCCTTCGTCGTAGATCCGGGCGCGCCGCATGTGCGGGGTGGTGCCGCTGGAGTCGTAGACCTCGCAGATCAGCTTCGAGTCCTGGTGGATGAGCCGGAGCCGGATGGGCGGCCGGCCGTAGCGGATGGCGTTGGTGACCAGCTCGCTGACCACCAGCTCGGTGGTGAAGACGGCCTCCTCCAGGCCCCATGTGCTCAGCTGGTCGCTCGTGTGCTTGCGGGCCCGGGCCACCACGGTGGGTTCGCTGTCCAGCTGCCAGGCGGCGACCCGGTCGGCGTGCAGTGCCCGGGTACGGGCCACCAGCAGGGCGATGTCGTCCTCGGGGCGGTGGCTCAGCAGCTCGGTGAGCACCCGGTCGCAGAGCGAGTCCAGGGTCGGCGCGGGGCGGCCGAGCGCGGCGAACATCTTGTCCAGCGCCTCGTCGATGTCGTGGTCGCGGGCTTCGAGCAGGCCGTCGGTGTAGAGGGCGAGCAGGCTGCCCTCGGGCAGCTCGGTCTCGAAGGCCTCGAAGGGCAGTCCGCCAAGTCCCAGCGGCGGGCCGGCGGGCACGTCCAGAAAGCGGACGGCGCCGTCCGGGGTGACCACGGCGGGCGGCGGATGCCCGGCCCGGGCGAGCGAGCAGTGGCGCGAGACCGGGTCGTAGACCGTGTACAGGCAGGTGGTGCCGATGCCCCCGGCGGTCTCGGCGGCCGGGTCAAAACTGCCCTCGTCCGCCGCCAGGCGCAGGACGAGGTCGTCGAGGTGGGTGAGCAGCTCGTCGGCGGGCAGGTCGACGTCGGCCAGGGTGCGCACGGCGGTGCGCAGCCTGCCCATGGTGGCGGAGGCGCGGATGCCGTGGCCGACGACGTCGCCGACGACGAGGGCGACCCGTGCCCCGGACAGCGGGATCACGTCGAACCAGTCGCCGCCCACGCCGGCCCGGGTGGCCGCGGGCAGATAGCGGGTGGCGATCTCCAGTGCCGCCTGGTCGGGCAGTGTGTGCGGGAGCAGGCTGCGCTGCAGGGCCATGGTGGTGGTGCGCGCCCGGGAGTACCGGCGGGCGCTGTGCAGGCCGGTGGCCGCCTTGGCCGTGAGGTCCTCGGCGAGCCGCAGGTCCTCCGGACCGAACGGCTCCGGGCGCCGGTGGCGGCCGAAGAGGGCCACCCCGAGCGTGCTGCCCTCGGCGCGCACCGGCACCACCATCAGCGAGTGGGCACCGTACGCGTGCAGCCAGGCGGCCGCCGGGTCCACGGCCGCCCACCCCGCGACCACCGGGTCCGAGGTGTCGTAGAGGACCGATTGGCCGGAGACCAGGCAGTCCGCCGGGGGCGAGCCCGGTTCGTAGGAGGTCGCCTCGCCCACCCGGGCCCCGGGTGCGGGCCCGTCGCCGTCCCGGACGGCCCGTACCGCGGCGCGGCGCAGGACCAGTGGGCCGGCCGACGCGTCGGGCTCGGCCGGGGTCCGTGGGGAGTCGAGCAGGTCCACGGCGACGAAGTCCGCGAGCCGCGGGACCGAGGCGTCGGCGAGCTCCTGTGCGGTGCGCCCGAGCTCGGAGGCCGTACCGGTCGGCGAGCCGGTCTCGTCCGGCATGTCCCGCGGGGCGGCGGAGTCCGGGGCGCGCCGGTGCGTCGCGAGGCAGACGGCGCGCACCCTGCCGGTCCCGTCCTTGAGCGGGGTGAGGACGGTGGGCGGGCCGAGGTCCGGACCGACACCGGTCCGCATCTCCCGCGGCTCGCCGGTCTCCAGCACCTGACGCATCGTGCGGTCGGTCTCGTCGCTCGCGGGACCGGGCGCGATGTGGCTCAGGTTCAGCCCGCGCATCGCCGCCTCGGGCAGGGAGAGGGCGCGTTCCAGGCGGCGGTTGGCGCGCATCAGGCGCAGTTCGGTGTCGAAGATCGCCAGCGGGAACGGTGACTGGATGAAGGTCCACTCCTCCAGCGGTTCGACCCGGGGCGGCTGCGGACGGTCCCCCACGGCGGTCACCACGAGCCAGTCGGTCGTCCCGGTGCCCGACCTGCGGCGGTGGGCGAGCAGCCCCTGCTCCAGGCGACGGCCGTCCCGGTGGCGCAGGAGCACGGTGCCGTTCCACCGGTCGCGCCCGGCCAGGGCCCGCCGGGCCGCCCCGCCCTCGGCGGCGAGCAGTGCGGTGGCGGGCCGTCCGACGACCGCCGAGGACTCGTAGCCGAGCAGCCGCCGGGCGCCCTCGCTCCAGCCGGTCAGGATGCCCTGCTCATCGATGGTGGCCGTGGCCGTGTACGTCGACTGTCGCTCCATCGCCGCTCATCTCGCCCTTGCTCGGCAGGCTCTCCTGACCAGCATGATCCCGGCCGGCGCGGAGCACCAACGCAGCGAAAGCGGCGGCCGCCCACAGAGGACGGCCGCCGCACGGGCCCGGCAGGAGCCAACCTTCGGCCGGCACCCCGGAGCTATCCGTTGGCCAGCGCCTGCACCCGGTCCAGGGCGCCGTTGAACTTGTCGTGGTCGCCGACGGTCGGGCCCGACGAGGTGTACTGCCACATCGTGTAGTACGACCATCCCGCCGGCAGGGGCCCGGGGTCCGAGGCGTAGCGGGCGATCCACAGCGGGTTGTTCGCGGCGAAGCCGCCGTAGTTGCCGGTGCACTGGGTCCACCAGCTGGTCGCGGTGTAGATCACCGCGTCCCGGCCCGTGCGCGCCTTGTAGGTGTTCAGGAAGTCGGCGATCCAGCCGGCCATCGCACTGGCCGACTTGCCGTAGCAGGCGGCGCCGTACGGGTTCCACTCGATGTCGAGCGCCCCCGGCAGCGTCCTGCCGTCCCGGGACCAGCCGCCGCCGTGGTCCACGAAGTAGTTGGCCTGGGTGGCGCCGCTCGTGGTGTCCGGCGTCGCGAAGTGGTACGAGCCGCGGATCATGCCGACGTTGTACGAGCCGTTGTACTGCTGGGCGAAGTACGGGTTCGTGTAGTACGTGCCCTCCGTGGCCTTCGTGTAGGCCCAGCGGACGCCGCTGCCCCACAGGGTGCTCCAGGCGACGTTGCCCTGGTAGCCGGCGACGTCGACGCCCTCGGTCTGGGTGGCGTCACCGGTACTGGGGGTGCCGTGCTGTCCGTCGTGGGCGAGGACTCCCATGCCCATGTAGGCCGAACCCCGGCTGGGCGCGGTCGCGGCCCGGGCGGTGGTGAGGGGCAGGGGGAGGGCGAGCGCCGCCAGCAGGGCCGTGAGCAGGACGGCGAGGGGACGCGGGCGGAGGGAACCGGGTCTGTGCACGGGCATGACGCGCCTCCGGAGAGGTGAGGTGGGGGGGTGGTGAAGTGACCGCTGATGCACTGGCGTGGGCATGCCATTGATTGCCTGATAAAGAAGCTACGCACGTAGATGACGGCGTGGGAAGGGGCCCGGAGGCTGCCGTTGGTCTACGCCTGCGAAATACTTACGGAGCTGCGGCAATGGCGGCGTTTGACAGAAACTTTCAGGACCGTGAAACCGATCAGGGGTGCTGACGTGCACGAGGACGCAAACGGCGACGCAGCACGCCTCGCCGGCCAGGCGACGCCCAGTGGTGCAGACCAGGAGTTCCTGGCGCTGGAGCGCGAGTTGACCGTGTTGCTCAGGCGTGCCCGGGCCAGCCAGGGCGAGATGGCCCGCGAGGTCCACCCCGACCTGGAGTCCGCCGCGTACGGCCTGCTCATCCGCCTCGACGAACTCGGCGCCCAGCGCGCCACCGAACTCGCCGCCTACGTCGGGGTCGGCAAGGCCACCATGTCCCGCCAGCTGCGGGCCCTGGAGGAGCTCGGCCTGATCGTCCGCGAGCCGGATCCCGCGGACGGGCGTGCGTGGCTGGTGACCCTGACCGACGAGGGGCGCGGGCGGGTCGGCACGGTCCGCGAGGCCCGCCGCGCCCGCTACGTCCGTCAGCTCGCCCACTGGGACCGCCGAGAGGTGGCCGAACTGGCCCGGCTGCTGAACCAGTTGAACGGCGTGATGGAGAGATAGCCTCCTGCGTCACAGCTCCACGAACACCACCGTCGCGTCGTCGTGCGTCTTGCTGCGGCCGAGGAACGCCCGCTCCTCCCGGTCCGCCGCCTCCAGCTTCCGCACCCGGTCGACCAGACTGCGGGCGCCCTCCTTGGCGACGAGGTCGAACAGGGCCGTCCAGTCGCCCTCGTGGAACCTCTCCGTCCAGCGGGTCGCGCCGTCCGTCAGCGCGGCCAGGGAACGGATCTCGCGGCGCGGCAGGGTGCCGGTGACCGCGCGAGAGACGACCGAGGGGTCGGCGGCGGCCGTGAAGAAGCCGCCCTCCCTGTTGCGCAGGTGCGCGTCGATCAGCGCGTCGGTGGCCAGGGCCGAGCGGGGGAGCCGGGCGAGCCGGTCGTCCAGGACCGGGGTGACCGTGCCGTCGGGGGACCGCAGCAGCAGCACGGAGTCGGACAGGACCAGGTACTCGACGGTGTCGGCGGACCAGCGGGTCAGCACCACCGTCGCCTGGGGGGTTCGCGGGTGAGAAAGCTCACAGGTGCGCGCATGGGCCTCGGCGGTCCGGCCGATCGCCCGCGAGAGCACCTCCGGGAGCGTCAGATCTCGCCCTGAAACGGTCAGTTCGGTCAGCGCGCCACCGAGCCGCGATGTGAACCAGGGAACGGAATGCACACAGCCCGTACCGTCCCGCGGCGGTGTCACTCCGTCCAGCAAGATCACACAACCCCCCTGTCCGGAGGCGGGTAGTCCGACACCGGCGAAGTCCTCGTTGGGTCGGTTCGGGTCGCCGGGTTCCGAAACGAGATCGGTTCGCATTCGGCCAGTCTGCACGAGCCCTTCACAGGCTTCGCCAAAGGCTGCCTTCCGACGCCGAATTGGCACGGCCCCGCAGGTCAGCCGCCTGGTTTGGGGGTAAATGGCGCACTCCGGGAAGGCGTGGCGGCGAATACTGCCAAAGCCTGCCGCGCGCGTCCAACCGGCCCGCCGCACAGGGGCCCCGCACACGCCAGGGGAACTTGCCCGCCAACTCCCCTCCGATGTTCACTCCTTCGAGTGGCCGGTCAGGTGATGCGCGACCACTGCCCACCGGCGCTGGGAGGGTCGGGGACCGTACGAACCGGGTGTATGCGCCAGACGCCGCGGGGCCCGTCCTCCGGGCGGGCGACGGGAGTTTGACGACAGGACCCACGGGGTGCCACCCGGGCCCTTGGGTAGACGAGCCAGGATTGCGAGCACCGGTGCAGATGAAGCGGCCTCGGCGCACAGGCAGGCAGACGGCCCCCGAGGGGGTCGACCAGCAGACCCCCGTGGGCACCGGCCGCCCCACTCATGTGCGCACCCGGCTGATCGTGGCCGTGGCCGTGGTGGCCGCCGCCATCGCCGGAGCGGGGGCACCGTCGCTGCTCACCGCCTCCCAGGACCTCGGCGACTCCCAGGACCTGGTGACGCTGGCCGGCCGCACGCAGGACGCCCTCGCCCTCGCCCACTCGCTCGCCGACGAACGCGACGAGGTCAGCTCCTACATCGCGGCCGGCCGCCCCAAGGCCAAGGCGCCCTCCGAGGACCGCAGCGCCCGCGTCGACCGCCAGGTCGAGGACCTGCGGGCCGACACCGACACCCCGGCCGGGCTGCGCGCCGACCTCGACGGCATCGCCGCCGTCCGCCGTGCCGCCCTCACCGGCAAGACGAACGCCCTGCAGACCCACCAGGCGTACTCGGCCACCATCACCGAACTGCACCGGCTCGCCGACGACCTGGCCGAACAGCTGCCCCCGCGGGCCGGCTCCGGCGTCCACTCCCTCGCCGAACTGGACTCCGCCGTCCAGCAGTCCACGGCCGCCCGCGGCCTGCTGCTCGCCGCGCTCAACATCCCGTCCACCCGGCAGACGGTGATCAACCCCACCACCGGTCTGGCCACCACGACCACCACCACGCCCGACGCGGATCGCAAACAGCGCGACGCGCTTACCGCCGCCGCCCAGCAGGCCCGCCTGCGCGCCGACGCGGCCCTCGCGGACTTCCGGGACACGGCCCCCAAGGCGGCCGTCGACGCGTACGACTCCACGGTCACCGGGCCGGAGGTCAACTCCGCGGAGAAGTACCTGGCCGCCCTCACCGACCAGCCGACCCTCAGTGACAGTGAGCTGACCACCAGCACCAAGAAGCTGGATGCGGCCCTGTCCGCCCGCGTCGACCTCATGCGGGGCGCGGAGTCGGCCCTCTACGACCACCGCACCAAGGAGCTCGCGCAGCTCCGGGACGACGACGTCACCGCCCTGGAGATCCGCATCGCCGTCCTCGGCACCCTCATGCTGGTCGCCGTCGGCGTCGCCACCGCCATGGCCCGCAGCCTCACCCGCCCGCTGTCGGTGCTGCGCCGCGGCTCGGCCCGGCTGGCCGGGGCCGAGGACCCGGCGGCCCAGGAGCCGATCACCTTCACCGGCCGCAACGACGAGTTCGCCCAGGTCGTCCGCTCGGTCAACGCCCTGCACGCGCACGCGGTCGCCCTGCACGACCGCGTGGGCACCCTGGAGACCGACCGCAAGCACCTGGTCGGCCAGCGGCAGAGCATGGCCGACGCCCGCGAGGACCTGCGTGCCGAACTCGCCGAGTCCGCGGCCCAGCTGGAGCGGCTGCGCACCAGCATCGGCGGCACGTTCGTCAACCTCGCCCTGCGCACCCTCGGCCTGGTCGAACGGCAGCTGGCGGTCATCGAGGGCCTGGAGGAGCGCGAGCAGGACCCCGACCGGCTCGCCACGCTCTTCAAACTCGACCACTTCGCCACGGTCATGCGCCGGCACAGCGAGAACCTCCTCGTCCTCGCCGGTACCGAGCACGTCCAGCAGCACCACGGCCCGGTCCCGCTCGTCGACGTGGTCCGCGCGGCGGTCAGCGAGATCGAACGCTACGAGCGCGTCCGCATCGCCGCCCTGCCCCCGCACGCCCATGTGGCGGGCTTCGCCGCCGACGACCTCTCCCACCTGCTCGCCGAACTCATGGAGAACGCCACCACGTTCTCCCCGCCGGACCTCCCCGTCGAGGTCTCCGGCTGGCTGCTGGAGTCCGGCGAGGTCATGCTGTCCGTCCAGGACGAGGGCATCGGCGTGGCGGGCGACCGCCTCGACCGCCTCAACTCCCGCCTCGCCGACTTCGACGCCGAATCGCCGTACGACCAGGAGGGCGAGGACGGCCTCGGCCTCGGCCTGTACGTCGTGGCCCGCCTCGCCCAACGCCACGGCGTCCGCGTCCAGCTGCGCGAGCAGAAGCAGGGCGGGGTGGCGGCGGTCGTCGTCCTGCCCCAGCCCCTCCTCGCCGGGGCCCCCGCGGTGGCGGCGCCGCCCCCGGCCACGCGTTCGGACACCACCCAGACCTTCTCCCTGCCCGGCGCCGACGCCGAGGTCAACTCCAACGTCCTGCACGCCCGCACGAAGGACGCGGATCCGCTGGTGGCCCTGGCGGAGAAGGCGGTACGGGACACCTCCGCTGCTCCGGCGCGGGAGGAGCCGGCGGGTGCGGAGTCTGCGGCTGTGGAGCCGCCTGTGGAGACCACGATGGAGCTGCTGCTCCCGGAACTCGCGGCCGCCGACGGCGAGGACACCCCACAGGGACCACCCGCAGCCGACGACGAGAGCGGTACGGAGGGCGCCGGGGGGAGCCGGCCCGGCGAGGGCGAGGCCGAGGCGACCCACGACCGAGCGGCGGACGAGACGGAGGACCAGCTCACCAGCAAAGGCCTCCCCAAGCGCACACCCAAGATCACCGCACCGGCGGCACCGCCCCGCCAGCGCAGCGCGAGCGTGGACGCCGAAGCCCTCCGCCGCAGGCTCGGCGGCTTCCGCCAGGGAGCGCAGGCCGGCTATCGCGAGGTGGCGGCAGAGATCGCGGAAAATACCGAAGAAGCCACGGGGGGCACAGTCGAGGAGGCAAGCAGTTGACCGCGCCCAGTACCTTCGGACTGAGCAGTGAGGCCCGCAACCTGCACTGGCTGCTGACCAACCTGGTCGAGGAGGTCCCCGGCATCCAGTCCGTCGCCGTGGTCTCCTCGGACGGCCTGCTGCTCCTGTCGTCCGACCCCGGCCACACCGAGCAGTCCCGCCGTGCCCGCCCGGCGAAAGGCCCCCGTGGCTCCTCCGCCGACCTCGCCACCATCGTCTCCGGTATCGGCAGCCTCACCCTCGGCGCCGCCAAGCTGATGGAGTTCGGCGGGGTCAGGCACACGATGGTCGCGATGGACGAGGGCAGTCTGTTCGTGATGTCGATCAGCGACGGCTCGCTGCTGGGCGTGCACGGCTCCGCGGAGTGCGACATGAGCGTGGTGGCGTACCACATGGCGCTCTTCGTCGGCCGCGCCGGCCACGTCCTGACCCCCGAACTCCGCAGCGAGTTGCGCAAGTCCCTGGAAAGCGAGTCGACGGGGAGCGCCCGATGAGCGGCACAGCGAAGAAACTTCCCGTGCGCGGCGGCGAGCGCAAACCCGCCCGCGTCCGCCCCTACTCGCTCACCGGCGGCCGTACCCGCTTCGGCCACGTCCTCCTCGTGGAGACGTTCGTGGGGAGCACGGCCGGCACGGCGGCCCTGGAAGCCGCCGAGGGGCGCAAGGAACTGACGAACGGTTCGCTCACCAGCCGGGTGATGCCGGAGATGCGGGCCATCGTCGAACTGTGCCGCCGTATGCGCACGGTGGCCGAGATCGCCGCGCTGCTGAAGATGCCGCTCGGCGTGGTCCGCGTCCTGCTCAGCGACCTCGCGGACCAGGGAAAGATCCGTGTGTACGGCACCGGAACCGGTCACGGCACCGGCCGCCCGGACCGCGCTCTGCTGGAAAGGGTGCTGAGTGGACTCCGCCGTCTCTGACGCCACCGGCGTCGCCCCCCTCGTCGCCGGCTTCAGCGAGCCCGACGAGGACCTGAAAGCCTGGCAGAAGGACCGTACCCAAGCCCCCATCGCCACGAAGATCGTGGTAGCCGGCGGTTTCGGCGTCGGCAAGACCACGCTGGTCACGGCCGTCTCGGAGATCACGCCCCTGCAGACCGAGGCGCTGATGACCGAGGCGAGCGAGGGCACCGACGACCTCTCCGCCACGCCCGGCAAGCTGACCACCACCGTGGCCATGGACTTCGGCCGCCTCACGCTCGACGACGACCTGGTGCTCTACCTGTTCGGCACGCCGGGCCAGCAGCGGTTCTGGTTCATGTGGGACGACCTGGTGCGCGGCGCGATCGGTGCCGTCGTGATGGCCGACACGCGCCGGCTGAAGGACTGTTTCCCCGCCCTGGACTACTTCGAGAGCTGCGGACTGCCGTACGTCGTCGCGGTCAACCACTTCGACGGCAGCGAGCTTTTCGAGCCGGAGGACGTGCGGGAGGCGCTGACGATCCCTGCCCACATCCCTGTCATGATCATGGACGCGCGGCGCCGGATCTCGGTCATCGAGACCCTCCTGGCCCTCGTCGGCCACGCGCTCGACGAAACCCCCGAGTAAGTCCCTGTTAGGAGCCCTCACCCGCATGCGGAAGATACTCGTCGTCGGAGCCGGCCAGTCCGGACTCCAGCTCGCCCTCGGCCTGCAGTCGCACGGTTACGAGGTCACCCTGATGTCGAACCGGACCGCGGACGAGATCCGCTCCGGCCGGGTCATGTCGACGCAGTGCATGTTCGACACGGCCCTGCAGCACGAGCGTGATCTCCAGCTGAACTTCTGGGAGTCCCAGGCCCCGAAGATCGAAGGACTCGGCGTCTCGGTCGCGGCGCCCGGTTCGCACGACCCGGGGCCCACGCAGCGCGCGATCGACTGGGTCGGCAGGCTCGACGGGTACGCGCAGTCGGTCGACCAGCGGGTGAAGATGGCCGGCTGGATGGAGACCTTCGCCCAGCGCGGCGGCCAGCTGGTCATCCACGGCGCGGCGGTCGGCGACCTCGACTACTTCTCCCGCACCTACGACCTCGTCCTGGTCGCGGCGGGCAAGGGCGAGCTGGTGTCGATGTTCGCCCGCGACCCGGAGCGCTCCCCGTACAGCGAGCCGCAGCGCGCCCTCGCGGTGGCCTACGTCCACGGACTCGGACCGCGCCCCGAGCACCCGGAGTTCGACGCGGTCCGCTGCAACCTGGTCCCTGGGGTCGGTGAGCTGTTCATCATGCCGACGCTCACCACCTCCGGCCGTGCCGACATCCTGTTCTGGGAGGGCATACCCGGCGGCCCGCTCGACGTCTTCAACGGCGTCAAGGATCCCGCGGAGCACCTCTCCCTGACCCTGGAACTCATGGAGAAGTTCACGCCCTGGGAGTACGCGCGGGCCACGAAGGCCGAGCTGACGGACGCCGGGGGCACGCTGGCCGGCCGGTACGCCCCGACCGTCCGCAACCCGATCGGCCGGCTGCCCGGCGGCGGTCTCGTGCTCGGCGTGGCCGACGTGGTCGTCGCCAACGACCCGATCACCGGTCAGGGCTCGAACTCCGCGTCCAAGTGCGCGGCCGCGTACCTCGCCTCGATCCTCGAGCAGGAGGACGAGCCGTTCGACGAGGAGTGGATGCGGGCCACGTTCGACCGTTACTGGGCGACGGCCCAGCATGTCACCAAGTGGACGAACGCGATGCTGGCCCCGCCGCCGGAGCACATTCTCAACCTCATCGGCGCGGCCGGTCAGCTGCAGCCCGTGGCGGATCGATTCGCCAACGCCTTCAACGACCCGGCCGACTTCGAGAACTTCTTCTACGAGCCGGAGAAGACGGGCGCTTATCTGGCCTCGGTCGCCGGCGCCTGAGCGGGTGAGGCGTCCGGGCGTACTGCGCCCAGTACGGGATAGGAGGCCAGCGGGGACACCTCGACCTTCTCGCCCGGTCGAGGTGCCTGTACGACCTTGCCGTTCCCCACGTACATCGCCACGTGGGTCGCCTCCGGGTAGTAGACGACCAGGTCACCCGGGCGCAGGTCGCGCAGGGGGATCCTCTTCAGGCGGGCCCACTGTTCCTGGCTGGTGCGGGGGATGGGGGTGCCCGCGTGGTCCCAGGCCTGCGAGGTCAGGCCCGAGCAGTCGTACGACTTCGGTCCCTCGGCGCCCCACTGGTACGGCTTGCCGAGCTGGTCCATGGCGTAAGCCACCGCCCGGTCACCCTCGTCGGAGGCGGGGCGGGCGTCGTCGCCGAGGGCGCCCGAGGTCGTGAGTTTGCGCTGGGCGTCGGCGACCCCGGTCTGCTCCAGCCTGGCCACTGCACCGAGTTGTTCGGGCGTGAGGGAGGTGAGGAGCCGTTCGACGTCGGTCAGTTTGGCGGTCACGTCGTCGCGCTGCTTCTTCTGCTTGTCGGCGAGGGTGAGCCGGGTGTCCAGCGCCTTGCGGGCCGCCCTGGCCAGTGCGTCCCGCTTCTTCTCGGTGCCGGTCAGCGAGGCCACCGTCTTGGCGCGCTCGCGGGCCAGCCGGCCGATGACATGGCCCTCGTCCAGGGCGTGCTGCGGATCGCGGCCGAGGAGCAGGCGGACGTAGGGGGAGAGGTCGCTGCTGTTCTGGTACTGCTGCCGGGCCAGGCGTCCGGCGTCCATCCGGCTGTCCTGCAGGGCGAGCCGGGCCCGGGCCAGTTCGCCGTCGAGGCGGGCCACCTCGGCCTGTTGTCGCTTGAGCTGGCCCGCGGTGGCGTTGTAGGTCTCGGTCGCCTGCTCGACCTGCCGGTAGAGCCGCTGAAGGTCCGTCAGCAGCTGGGAGACCGGCCGCTGCGGGTCGGGTGCGGCCGCCGCGGGAACGGGCGCGAGGACGGCCTGGGCCGCCACCGCGGCCGTCCAGGCCAGACGCAGAAGCACTCCTGACACGTCATCACCTCCGGGGCGGAACGGGCGGACCTTCCGCCTGCTTCCGCACGGTGATAATCAGACGTGTTCGCGCGATGTGTGCAGCATGCGTGCGCCGGGCGGCGCAACCTTCTCACCCGGTCGGGTCGTCCGGCTTGCCGGACGGCGTGTTGTCCCTCTTGGTCCACGGCTTGGTCCACGGCTTGGTCCACGGCCACCTGACCCCGCCGCCGCCCCGGCCGCCTTCGGGGTCGTACCGGTACTTCCAGCCCTGCACCATGCCGAGCTTCTTGCCGTGTCCCCTCGGCACGCGGCGGTAGACGAGCACGGTGGGCGGGCCGCCGGCCGCGTCCGGGACGGGGATGCGGTACGTCTTCGGGGGGTGGCCGGTCATGCCCAGCAGGACGGGCAGCACCCGCCCGTCCATGGGGCCGCCCTCGAAGGGGGTGTCCTGACTCTTCACGGCCCCAGTCTCAGCCATCCTCGGTGAGCGCGCCGACGAGGGCCGCTGTCTGCGGGTCGCGGGTGGCGGTCACCGTGAGGACCGCCACGAACTGCTCGACCAGCCAGTCGCGCAGTTCGCCGACCTCAGGCTGTTTGTCCTCGTCCAGCCAGATCAGGGAGGCCGCCTCCACCGCCGTGATCCACATCCGGACGGTCATGCGCAGGCGCGGGCCGGGGTCGCAGACGCCGAGGTGGCTGAGAATGTGCTCGGCGGCGGCCCGGCGTACCCCGTCCACGATGGCGGTCGTCCGGGACGTCTCCACCACGCTGCCGCCCTGGAGCAGCGCGCTGAAGCCGGTGTCGTGCTCGTCCACGAAGGTCAGATAGCGGTCGAGGGCCCGGGACAGGCGGGGCAGCAGGGGGCCGTGCCGGGGCTCGTCGAAGCACTGCCGCAGCTCCTCGGCGGCCGACCTGAGCGCGGCCTCGTACAGCTGCTGCTTGCCCCCGGGGAAGTACCGGTACACGAGCGGTCGCGAGACCCCGGCCGCCTCGGCCACGTCGTCCAGCGAGACCTCCTCCGGGGCGCGGTGCGCGAAGAGGGAGAGCGCGGCGTCGAGGAGCTGACTGCGACGCTCCTCGACGCTGAGGCGACGGTAGGCGGGGGTGGCGGCCGACGGGGTCATGCCTCGCAGCGTAGTCGCTGGCCGCCTGCTCAGCCGTGGGTCCGCCGGTCGGCCGCCGGTTGGTCGTGGCCGGTCCCGCCCGCGCGGCGGAGCCGCACACCGGTACAGCCCTGCGCCCCGGTTGGGCATGCCTGCCTAGGCCAGCAAGCCCGACGACCTCCACAGCCGCCGGCCCACGCCTCGCAGCACCCCGATGTCGTCCAGGAAGTCCGTCAACCGCTTCGCGCCCGTCTGCATGACCTCCCGCCGGTGCCCACTGGCCTTCACCTGGGCCAGCGCCTCCCGCTTGTCCAGGCCGACGTTGGTGTACACCTCGGGGTTCACGAAGGCGACCGAGAACACCCGGGCGAACTCGCCCGAGGTGACCCGGGTGAACTCCTGCGACCACTTCGGCGCCGTGAGCATCTGGCGCCGCAGCTCCTCACGGGCGTAGCGGACGTGCCGGGCCTCCTCGACCACATGGATGCGCGTCACCCCGCGGATCAGGGGCTGTACCCGCTCGTCCGGGAAGGTCAGCCGCTGCATCCAGTCCAGCACCTCCTCGCCGAGCAGCGTGGCCGTGAAGGAACCGGGGGTCGTGGAGATGGTCTTGAACAGGCGCCCGAGGTTCTGGTGCGCCCGGCTCACCGGGTACCAGGGTGCGTCGCCCCGCGCGATCAGCCGCGCGAACATCTTCGAGTGCCGGCACTCGTCCTCGATCTCGGTGAGGGCGTACCGCACGTGCGCGCTCGTCGCCGCCTTGTCGTAGATGTGCCGGACCAACAGCTGCATCAGGATGATCTCGAACCAGATGCCGAGCGAGGCCAGCGCGGCGGCCTCGTGCTGGGAGAGCAGGATCCGCTGCTCCTCGCTCATCCGCCGCCACAGCGGGGTGTCGTACAGCGAGACCAGCTCCGGCGGCCAGAACCACTTGCCCTCCTCGAAGGGGGCGTCCCAGTCCAGCTCCTCGTCCGGGTCGAAGGAGTGCTTGGCGGAAGAGACGAGCAGCCGTTCGGCCACCTGTTCCCGGTCCTTGAGCAGGCCGAGCGCGTCGCGCAGCCCGTCGAGCGCGTCCTCTTCCGTCAGGGTCGTCATGGCTCCCTCACCTCGTTACCCGGGGGTACGTCGTCCACCCCTTATGAGACTGCCTGTCAGCAAGCGCGTCAATCCCCTGCGCATGACTTGTTGACTCGTCGTCTACGTGTGACTCTGCGAGGTATGCCGAGCCATGACCTGTACACCAACTCCCCGGGAGACTCCCCCTGGCAGGTGCCCGCGAGCGGGGCGGCCCGCTTCAGCTGGGAGTACGACGAGGGCCGGGACCGCCTGCTCGCCCTCTACCAGAAGGGCAAGGACAAGCAGTGGGACGGACAGAAACGCATCGACTGGGAGCTGGAGGTCGACCCGTACGACCCGCTCGGCACCCCCGACGAGTCGATGTCGCTGTACGGCACCCCGTACTGGGCCAAGCTCACCGACAAGGACAAGGGTGACCTGCGCCGGCACTACGCCTCCTGGCAGTTCAGCCAGTTCCTGCACGGCGAGCAGGGCGCGATGATCTGCGCGGCGCGGATCGTGGAGTCGGTGCCCGACATGGACGCCAAGTTCTACTCGGCGACCCAGACGATGGACGAGGCCCGGCACGCCGAGATCTACGGCCGCTTCCTGCACGAGAAGATCGGGATGCTCTACCCGATCAACGACAACCTCCAGTCCCTCCTCGCGGACACCCTCCGCGACAGCCGCTGGGACATGCCGTACCTGGGCATGCAGGTCCTGATCGAGGGGCTCGCCCTCGCCGCCTTCGGCATGATCCGGGACACCACCGACAAGCCCCTGCCGAAGCAGATCCTGGCCTACGTCATGCAGGACGAGGCCCGTCACGTGGCCTTCGGGCGCATGGCCCTGCGCGACTACTACAAGCAGCTCACCGATGCCGAGCTGCGCGAGCGCGAGGAGTTCGTCGTCGAGGGCTGCTACCTGATGCGCGACCGGCTGCGCGGTGTCGAGGTGCTGGAGAACTTCGGCATCCCGCGGGCGGAGGCCGAACAATTCAGCGAGAACTCCGAGTTCCTCCAGCTCTTCCGCAAGCTCCTGTTCAGCCGCATCGTGCCCTGCGTCAAGGACATCGGCCTGTGGGGCAAGCGGCTCCAGCAGGCCTACGTCGACATGGGCGTGTTCGAGATGGGCGACTCCAGCCTGGACCTGCTGATGGCCCAGGACGAGGAGATCGCCGAGCAACTGGACGCGGAACGCTTCGCGGCGCAGGAGCGGGAGCGGGTGGCCGAGGTGCGGGAGGCGATCGAGTCCGGGGCGGCCGAGTCCTGAGGATCACCCCTGTGCAGTAACGTGCTGGCGTGTCCATGCCTCCGCCGCCACAGCAGCCGCAGTACCCGAACCAGCCCCAGCAGCCGCAGTATCCCTACGGTCAGCAGCCCCCGCAGCCCCCGCCGCCCCCGGGGCCGTACGGTTCCCCGAACCCCCAGCAGCCGTACCCCCCGCAGCCGTACCCGCCGCAGCCCTACGGGCAGCAGCCCTACCCCGCCTGGGGCATGCCGCCGATGGGGCCGCCTCCGAAGAAGAGCCGGGTCGGTCTGGTGGTGGGCATCGTGGGCGGGGTCGTCGGTCTGGTCGTGCTCGGCGTCGTCGGGCTCGCGCTGATCGGGCTGAAGGTCGAGCACGACTTCCCGGCGGCCGAGAACAAGCTCACCCTGCCCAGGACCCTGCTCGACCAGAAGTACGAACTCACCGAGAACCTCTCCGACACCGAGGGGCAGAAGATCGAGGACGAGGTCGACGGCGCCTGGGACGCCAAGGTCACCGACACCGTGGTGGGCCGTTACGGTGTGGGCGGCAGCGCGAGCCGCGGCACCCTCGTGGTCTCGGGCCTCTACGGCCGGTTCCAGAACACGGCCCAGGGCCGCACCAACATGCTCAAGGGGGCCGGCAAGGCCGACGGTGTGACCGTGGTGGAGCCCGCACGGGACGTCACTCCGTCCGGCGCGGACACCACCATCGCTTGCGAGGTCGTGACCGAGAAGCAGCCCGGGGTGAGGGCCACCTACCCCGTTTGCGCCTGGGCGGACGGCAACACCGCCGCCATAGTCGGCGAGATCGGCCCGAGCGCCCTGACGGCGGACGCCGCCGACGTGGACCTCGACGCCGCGGCACGGCACACCGCCCAGGTCCGCTCCGAGATGGTCAAGCCGATCGGCTGACCTCCACCGTCTCCTGTGCGACCTCCACCGTCTCCTGTGCGGGGAACAACGTCCGCAGGGTGAAGGCGTACGGCGTCGGGCCGTGCGCCCTCAGGTGCAGCAGCCGTTCCTCCGCCTCGGCGACGGTCGGGCGGTGGCCGGCCGGGACCCACCACAGCGTGGTGACGGCCTCCGCGAGCCGCTCGAACCAGTCCCGGCGCCGGGACAGCAACTCCCGGTGCAGCCCCTGGTACATGAAGGCCGTGAGCGCGTCGACGTCCCGCCACACGGACATGTTGACGATCAGCCACTCGTCGCCGAAGACGGCGATGTCGGTCGCGTTGCCGGAGTCGTTCTGCAGCCGCCAGACGAAGCCGTCCGAGGCGTCCGCCACGGCGTTCACCGGGTCGAGCGCGTCGACGAAGTCCTTCAACTGAGGTGAGTCCAAAGGGAACTTGAGGCGAGCGATGTTGACCTGGGCGAGTTCGTGCGAGCTCGGCGCATGCGTCATGACCGAACGTTAGGTCGGTCGCGGCACGCTCGGGTACCCCCGTCTCACCACCCGAGAACCGCCCGCATGACCTCCTTGGCGATCGGTGCCGCGTCCCCGCCGCCACTGATCTCGCCCCGGTCCGCCGCGGCGTCCTCGACCACCACCGCCACCGCGACCTTCGGTGCCGGGTCGCCGTCGGCCTGCGCCCAGGAGATGAACCAGGCGTACGGCACACCGGCGTTGCCGATGCCGTGCTGGGCCGTGCCGGTCTTCCCGCCGACCGTGGCACCGGGGATGGCCGCGTTGGTGCCGGTGCCGTCGCGGACCACGTCGGTCATCAGCTCCCTCAGCCGCACGGCGGTCGACGGGCGCATCACCTGCCGCTCGGGCCGTACCCCGCCGCCCGTGATCGTCTCGCCGCCCCGGCGGGTGGTGCGCTCCACCAGGTACGGCGTCCGCAGCCGGCCGTCGTCG
Organism: Streptomyces sp. NPDC007905; assembly: GCF_042959345.1. Classification (NCBI taxonomy): domain Bacteria; kingdom Bacillati; phylum Actinomycetota; class Actinomycetes; order Kitasatosporales; family Streptomycetaceae; genus Streptomyces; species Streptomyces sp. NPDC007905. Next base: position 230,085 of record NZ_JBIBKS010000006.1, read on the forward strand.
GCGACGGCCGCCGCGACCATCGCCATCTGCAGCGGAGTCGCCCGCGTGTTGTACTGCCCGATCGAGGAGAGCGCCAGCTGCGCCTTGTCCACATGGGTGTCGAAGGTGCTGGGTGAGACGGCGAAGGGGACGCGCAGCCGGGTGTCGTTGAAGCCGAACGCCTGGGCCGTGGCCCCCATGCCCGCCACCCCCACATCCACGCCCAGCTTGGCGAACACCGTGTTGCAGGACCACGCGAAGGCCTCCCGCAGCGAGGCGTCGCGGCAGCCGTCGCCCTCGTTGGTCAGCCGGGTGGTGGTGCCGGGCAGCCGGTAGGGGTCGGGGGAGTCGGTGTGCTCGTCCAGGTCCGTGACCACGCCCGCGTCCAGCGCCGCCGCCGCGGTGACCACCTTGAACGTGGAACCCGGCGGATAGGTCTGCCGTACCGCACGGTTGAGCATCGGCTTCTCCGGGTCGTGGTTGAGCCGCGCCCACGCCGAGGCCGTGGCCTCGCTGTTGCCGGACAAGGCGACGGGGTCGTACGACGGTGTCGACACCAGCGCCAGGATGCGGCCCGTTGCCGGCTCGATCGCGGCCACCGCGCCCTTGCGTCCGTGCAGCCCCTGGTACGCCGCCCGCTGCGCCCGCCGGTTCAGGGTCGTGACGACGTCGCCGCCGGGACTCGGCCTGCGTGTGACGTCGTTCCACAGCGGGATGGGCGAGAGCATCGGGTCGGTGCCGGAGAGCACCCCGTCCTCGGCGTGCTCCAGGAACGTGGTGCCGTACATCTGCGAGGCGAAACCGGTCACCGGCGCGTACAACGGACCGTCCCGGTAGGTGCGTTCGTAGCGCAGCTGCTCGCCGGTGTCCGAGGAGCCGGTGACCGGCTCGCCGCCGACCAGGATGTCGCCGCGCGGCTGCTGGTAACGGGCGATCGTGGGGCGGCGGTTGGCCGGATTGGCGTCGTAGGAGGCCGACTGGACGATCTGCACCCGGGCGGCGTTGACCAGCAGGGCCGCCAGCAACACGGCGCAGAACCCCCAGGCGTGCCGGATGTACTTCGCCATCGGCCGGCCGTTGCCGTACTCGGTCACGGGGCCTCCTGTCCGTCGTACTGGCTGCGGGCCGAGTCGCTCACCCGGATCAGCAGGGCCACGATCGCCCAGTTGGTGACGACCGAGGAGCCGCCCTGGGCGAGGAACGGCATCGCCATGCCGGTCAGCGGGATCAGGCCGGTGACCCCGCCCGCGATCACGAACACCTGCAGCGCCAGGATCGAGGCGAGCCCGACCGCGAGCAGCCGGCCGAACGGCTCGCGCAGGGCGAGGCCCGTCCGGTAGCCGCGCTCCACGAGCAGGGCGTAGAGCAGGAAGATCGCCGCGAGGCCCGCCAGGCCCAGCTCCTCCCCGGCCGTCGCCAGAATGAAGTCGGACTTGGTGGCGAAGCCGATGAGGATGGAGTGGCCGAGGCCGAGCCCGGTGCCGAGGAACCCGCCCGCCGCGAAGGCGAACAGGGACTGCGAGAGCTGGTTGGGGCCCTGCCCGGCCTCGATGGTGGCGAAGGGGTGCAGCCAGTCCTCGATCCGGCCGTTCACGTGCGGCTCCAGACGGCCGACGGCAACGGCACCGAGCACCCCGAGCAGCAGGCCGACCGCGATCCAGCCGGTCCGGCCGGTGGCGACGTACAGCAGGACGACGAACAGGCCGAAGAAGAGCAGCGAGGTGCCGAGGTCACGCTCCAGGACCAGTACGCCGACGCTCAGCAGCCAGATCGTCACGATCGGGCCGAGCACCCGCCCGGTCGGGAACTGCATCCGCCACAGCCTGCGGCCCGAGTACGAGAGCGCGTTGCGGTTGGCGGCCAGATAGGCGGCGAAGAACACGGCCAGCAGCACCTTCGCGAACTCGCCCGGCTGGATGGAGAATCCGGCGATCCGGATCCAGATGCGGGCGCCGTTGACGGCCGGGAAGAGGATCGGCAGCAGGAGCAGGGCCAGGGCCGCGACCACGCACACGTAGGAGTAGCGCTGCAGCACCCGGTGGTCGCGCAGCATCAGGACCACGGCGATGAACAGGGCCACCCCCAGGGTGGACCACACCAGTTGGATGGGGGCCGCCCGGTCGCCCGGCGTCTCCAGGTCCAGCCGGTAGATGAGCACCAGGCCGAGGCCGTTGAGCAGCACGCCGATGGGCAGCGGGAGGGGGTCGGCGTACGGCGCCCGGATGCGGACCGCGACATGCGCGCACAGGGCGAGCACACCGAGCCCGGCGCCGTAGCCGACGGCGCCGGGCGGGACGGTACCGGATCTCGCCAGGCCCACGGCGCAGTAGCCGTACACGGACAGCAGCACGGCCAGCACGATCAGGGCGAGTTCGATGCCACGGCGCCGGGGGAGGCGTACGGCGCGGGCAGGTGCCTGCGGCGCCGCCACGGCGGTTCCGGCCTTGGTCATGTCCGGAACCTACCCAAACAGGGCAGTCCCGCTCAGAAGGCGCCCCGGGGAGCGGAGCGCCCCGAGGGGCGGAGGGCAACTGCGCGACCGCCACACACCACCCGCGGCCCGCGGCTTGTCCGTGGCCTGTAGCTCGTCCGCGGTCTGTAGCTCGTCCGTGGCCCGTAGCTCGTCAGGGGCCCCGAGCCGTCCGCGGCCCCCGCCTACCGCAGGGTGAGTACGGCGACGGCCCCACCGTCGACCGCGTTGCCGAACGTCAGCCGAGCGCCCAGCACCTCCGCCTGGCCGACCGCGATGGTCAGCCCCAGCCCGTGCCCCTTCGCGCCGCCCTCGGTGCGGAAGCGCTGCGGGCCGTGCGCCACCAGGTACTCCGGATAGCCGTCCCCGTGGTCCCGCACGGTCACCACCGTCCCGTCCACCGTCAGCACCACCGGCGCCCGCCCGTGCTTGTGCGCGTTGGCCACCAGATTGCCCAGCACCCGCTCCAGCCGCCGTCGGTCGGTCTCCACCCGGGCGTCCCGCACGATCCGCACCTCGGTGTCCGTCCCCGAGGCCCGCACCACCCGTCCGGCCAGCGCGCCCAGCTCCTCGGTGTCCACCTCCAGCTTCTCCCGGCCGGTGTCCAGGCGGGAGATCTCCAGCAGGTCCTCGGTGAGCGTCCGCAGTGCCGCCACCCGGTCCCGGACCAGCTCGGTCGGCCGGCCGGGAGGCAGCAGCTCGGCCGCCGCGTGCAACCCGGTCAGCGGAGTGCGCAGCTCATGCGCCACGTCCGCGGTGAACCGCTGCTCGCTCAGCAGCTTGCTCTGCAGCGACGAGGCCATCGAGTCCAGCGCGGCCGCCACCGCGGCCACCTCGTCCGGGGGACGCGTCGGGTCCTTCGTGCGGGGGTCGTTCACGCGGGCGTCCAGGTCGCCCGCGCTGATCCGCCGGGCCACCCGCGCGGTGCCGTGCAGCCGCCGCGTCACCCGGGTCACCGCGAACACGCCGACCAGCACCGTCGCCCCGATCGCCAGGGCCGACGACCACAGGATGGACCGGTCGAGCCCGGCGATCGTACGGGACTGCTGCGCGTAGTCGACCTCCACGGTGAGCGCCCGGTGCCCGTCGGCCGGGCCCGCCGCCCACATGATCGGCTGCCCCTGATCCGCGGTCACCATCGTGCCGCGTTCGCCGGCCACCGCGAGCGCCCGCAGCCGCGCGGGCAGCCCCCGGGGCTCCACCCCGGCACCCGGCGGCAGCGCGTCCCCGGCCTCGTACGCCCGCGTGGCGTCCTGCAACCGGGACAGCGCCAGGTCACGAGCCTGGCCGACGGTCTGGTCGGTCACCGACACATGCACCATCACGCCGAGCAGCGCGGCCAGCGCGCAGCACATCACCGTGATGAACACGGCCGCCTTCACCGCGAGCGTCCCGGCCCACTGGGGCAGCGCGAGCCTCATCGCGCGCTCGCCGAGGGGGAGGCGCCGACCGGCGAGGGGGCACTTGCCCCGGCCGACGGCAAGGCACTGCCACTGGCCGACGGGGAGGGCTCGTGGCTGTGCCGGCCCTTGCCGGTGCGCAGGAACTCGTCCCGCGAGAACACCATCGCCCGCTGGTCCCGGTCCCAGGCCCAGGTGGTGCGGTACTCGTACCCGGAGATCCCGGCCGGGGAGCGGACGATCACCGCCCGGCCGGCCAGCTCGACGCCGATGATCGCGTCGTTGTCGGCCAGCACCTGCACCAGCTTGTGCTTCTCTACCGTGTAGACCCGCACCGCCGTCTGGTTCGTCGGGTACAGGCGGAAGCCGAGCGTCATGTCGTCCCGGCCGTCCCCGGTCAGATCCCGGTAGTACGCCTTCAGCAGCGGGCACCGCGCCCGGTCCCCGTCCGCGCCGCACTCCTTGATCCGGTCCACGGTCGCGTGGTACGCCCCCTTCGACCCGTAGTCGGACGGATGCGCGACGATCTCGGCCCGTACGACCTCCACCGGATCGACCTTTCGGATGTCGTCGCCCGGCACCTCGACGCCCTTGACGGTCTCCGTGCTCCCCTCGTCGTAGGGGTAGGCCGGGCTGGACGCCGGCCTCAGGTCCGGCCAGAGCCGCGCCGGCCTCACCGCCGTCGGGGTCGCACCGGCGCCCTCCAGACCGCCCCGGTCCCCACAGGCAGCCGCCGTCACCGACAGCAGGGCGACGGCGGCCGCGGTGAGGGCGGTACGCGCGTGGCGAGGGGCTGACACGGTGCTCCTGGGGCTTCGGGGACGATCATGGCCCCGGACACCCTATTCATAGGGAAGTCCTTTTTGCGCACTCGGGGCCGTGCTGGGAGAGGCTACTCGGCCGGCTCCTCCAGCAGCCGGGCGGTGGCCGGCCCCGTCCTCAGGTACTCCACAAACAGCTCGTTGTGCAGCGCCCACGGAGAGCGCCGGGCACGGATCAGCTCGATCGCCTCCTCGGCGGTGCGGCCCCGCCGGACCAGGGTGTGCGCGACGACCAGGCCCGAGCGGTTGTACCCGTGGTAGCAGCGCACCAGCACCGAGCGCCCGGCGTCCAGCGCCTCCTGCGCCGACCGGGCCAGCCGCATCACCCCCGCGAGCTGCGTCCCGTCCAGCGGGCCGTCCGGAATGGGCCACACATGATGCTCCGCCCCGGGTCCGGGCCCGTACCCCGGCAGCCGCAGCAGTGTCTGCACCACGTCGAACTGATCCCGTACGACGGCGAGCTCCAGCCCTCCCGAACGGCCCCGGAACTCGTGCCCGCCCATCCACAGGCCGGGCTCGATCTCGCTCCACGGGCTGTCCGGAGCCGGAACGCCGGGCTGCTCTCCGCGGGTCCGCAACGGCGCCTCCCCAACTCCCCTCCGAGGGCTGCTCTCCAAGGTAGCCGGGTTCTTGCCGTGGGAGCACCCCGCCTGTTCCCATGGTCGAGGGGTGATGGCGCATGAGCGGACTGCGCGTGGTGCCGACCTGGCGACACGGCCGCGAACGGCTGTACGTCTGCGGCCCGGACGGAGAGAACGTCGCCTGGTACGACCGGGAGACCGGCCGCGTGAACCTGATCGGCGAGGACCGCCGGGAGGACGTACTCAAGGCTCTGAAACCCTTCCTCGCCGGCTCGGTGACGGTGGGGCCGCCCCCGGTGCCCACCCCCGCGGAACTGGCCCGGCTGTCCCTGCACCCGGACGACGACCTCGCGCCCAACCGTCCCGGCGAGGCCCTGCTCGTCGCCCTCGAGCGCGACCCCGGCCCCGCCCACCGGCTCCGCCCGGACCCGCGTCGGCACGCCCTGACCGCCGAGCAGACGGTCGGCGAGGCGCTGGACCGGCTGGAGGGGGCCGGCTGGCACGCCCTGCACTCCGTCCCGCTGCCCGGCGGCGACCGCATCCACCACCTGCTCATCGGCCCCGGCGGCCTCTTCGCCGTACACGCCCTGTACGCCCGTAAGCAGCGGGTCCTGGTGGCCGACCCGATGGTCACCGTGGGCCGCCGCGAGGCCGAGCCGCTGCTGCGCCGCCTGCGCGCCGAGGCCGACCGCGCCACCCACGCCCTGACCGCGGAGGTCCATCCCGTCCTGGCCCTCGTGGGTCCGACGGGCAACCTGACGGTCACCGCCCAGCCCCGCGGCGTCCGCGTCCTCCAGGACACCGAGCTCGCGGCTCTCGCCCGTGTGGGCGGCGTACTGAAGCCGGCGGACGTGGAGGCACTGCACGCGATGGCCCGGGACCGGGGGACCTGGGGGAGGGTGTAAGGGGCCCGGGGTTCCCTTGGGTGCCGGCGTCCTCTTGTATGCCGGGGCCTTCTCGTGTGCCGTGCCGGACTCCCCTGGATGCCGGAGTGTCCTTGGGCGCCGGACTCCCCTGGATGCCGTAGTCCCCTCGGGTTGGGCGTGACGCGACGGGACGGGTGGTGGCGGCCGGGACGGGAACCCTTCTCAGGGCAGCGACCCCGCCCGCCGGGCATCCAGCAGTGGCGCCAGCAGATCCCCCTGGTCCCGCACCCGAGGCGCGATGTCCCCGGCCAGAAACTCCAGCTGTCCCGGGTCCCCGCAGTTCGCGACCTCCTCCCAGCTCACCGGCGCGGACACCAGCGGAGCTCGCCGCGCCCGCAGCGTGTAGGGCGCGGCCGTCGTCTTGCGCGCCGCGTTCTGGCTCCAGTCGACGAACACCTTCCCCGGCCGCAGGCTCTTCGTCATCCGGTGCACCACCAGCCGGGGCATCGCCCGCTCGGCCTCCACCGCGAGCGCCTTCGCGTACTCGCTCGTCCGCTCGGAGGAAACCCCGCGTACCGCCGCCAGCAGATGCAGCCCCTTCGACCCGGCCGTCTTGGCGTAGGCCTCGATCCCGTCCTCCGCGAGCCGCTCCCGCAGCCACAGGGCGACCTCGCAGCAGTGGACGATCGTCGCGGGCGCCCCGGGGTCGAGGTCGAAGACCAGCCGGTCGGCCTCCTCCGGCGACTGGACCAGCCACTGGTGCGTGTGGAACTCGGTCACCAGGTTCGCCGCCCAGACCAGGGTCGCCAGATCCTGTACGACCACCATCCGGGCCGGGCCCTCCGACCGGGGAACCTCGGCGGTCGTGACCCACTCGGGCGTACCCGGCGGCACATTCTTGGTGAAGAACACCTGCCCGTCCGGCCCGTCCGGATAGCGCAGGAAGGACACCGCGCGGTCGCGCAGATGCGGCAGCAGCACCTCGGCGGTGGTCGCGTAGTAGTGCACCAGCTCGCCCTTGGTGAAGCCGGTCTCCGGATACAGCACCTTCTCCAGGTTGGTGAGCGTGACCCGTCGCCCGTCCACCTCTGTGATAGGCGTCATAGGATTACAATTCCAGACATTTAGCTACGTAACACCAAGAACCGAAAGGAAGGCTGCTGCACGTGCGATCCATCTGGAACGGCGCCATCTCCTTCGGTCTCGTCAGCATCCCGATCAAGCTGGTGAACGCCACCGAGAGCCACTCGATCTCCTTCCGCCAGATCCACGCCGAGGACAACGGCCGCATCCGCTACCGCAAGGTGTGCGAACTGGACGACCGCGAGGTGAGCCAGGCGGAGATCGGCAAGGGGTACGAGGACGCGGACGGGACGGTCATCCCGATCACCGACGAGGACCTCACCCACCTCCCGATCCCGACCGCCCGCACGATCGAGATCGTCGCCTTCGTGCCGGCCGACCGGATCGACCCGCTCCAGATGGGCCCGGCCTACTACCTCGCCGCCAGCGGAGACCCCGCCGCCAAGCCGTACACCCTTCTGCGTGAGGCCCTCAAGCGCAGCAACAAGGTCGCCGTCGCCAAGTACGCGCTGCGCGGCCGGGAGCGCCTGGGCATGCTGCGCGTTGTCGGCGACGCGATCACCATGCACGGCCTGCTCTGGCCGGACGAGGTCCGCGCCCCCGAGGGCGTGGCCCCGGACGCAAGCGTCACCGTCCGGGACAAGGAACTCGACCTCGCGGACGCCCTCATGGACACGCTCGGCGAGGTCGACCTGGAGGACCTGCACGACGAGTACCGCGAGGCGCTGGAGGAGGTCATCGCGGCGAAGGCGGCCGGTGAGGCCCTGCCCGAGGCTCCGGAGCCCGCCGCCGGTGGCAAGGTGCTGGACCTGATGGCCGCCCTGGAGAAGAGTGTGCACGCGGCCCGGGAGTCCCGGGGCGGGGAAACGGCAGCGGCATCTGCTTCGGCCAAGCAGGCCGAGGTCAGCCCCATTGCCCGGCGCCGCTCCACTCCCAAGGAGACCGGCGGCAAGAAGTCGACGTCCACGACGGCGAAGAAGGCCGCCGCCAAGAAGACCGCGGCCCCGACGAAGTCGACGTCCAAGGCCGCCCAGGGCACGAAGAAGACGACGGCGGGGAAGACGACGGCGGGGAAGACGGCCGCAGCGAAGACGACGGCGGCCAAAACGTCCAAGTCGACGTCCAAGGCCACCTCCAAGAGCACATCCAAGACCGCGTCCGAGGCCACGGCGAAGACAGCCGCGAAGAAGACCCCGGCGAAGAAGGCGACGTCCCGCAAGCGCTCGGCGTGAGACCGCTCCCTCCTCTTCGCCTCCTCTCCTCTCCTCTCCTCTCCTCTTCCTCCTCCTCTCCTCCTCGTCGGCTTCTTCCTCGACTTCGGCGCTACGGCGTTCCCCGCGTCGGCCCCGGATCGAGAACGGGCCGGATTCCCTCCCCTGAGGTGGGACGACTCGGGCACGATGAGGGTGTGACATACGTGGTGACCGTGGCCATGGCGCTCCCCAAGGGGGCCCCGGAACTCGACGCGCTCCAGCAGGAGGGCGTCATCTTCTTGCTGCGGAAGGGGTTCGACTCACTCGAAGCGGTCGAGGGACCCGACGGGATGGAGATCGAGCTGATGGAAGACGTCATCGCCGTCCACCCCGGCGGTGCCCTGCTGAAACTCTTCGTGGACGCACCGGCGCTGGAGTTCGCGGAGGACGCCGCTCGTGAGGTGGTGGCGGCCCTCCTGGAGCGAACCGAACCCCTGGCCGACTGGCAGATCACCCGCTGCGGAGTGGAGCTGAACTCCGACCTCCTCCAAGAGAGCCTCGCCGCGGCCGACGGCCCCGACGCCCCGCCGGCCGACCCGGCGGAACGCGCCCGCCGCCACGCGGCAACCGAGCCCTCCCCGGCCCCGGACCGTCTCCACCCCGCCGAAGTCGAGGCCATGCGCGCCAGGCTCCGCGCGCTGGCGCCCACCCTGGCTGCCTTCCCCCTGGAATCCTTCGGCTACTGCGACGACCCGGAGGAGCGGACGGTCGGCCGGGAGGCGGCTCAGATCGCGGCCGGCGCCCTCGTGTTCGCCATCGACCTCCTGGTCGACGAACTCTTCACCGACCTCGCCGGTCTGGAGGAGGACGGCCCCACCGTGGCGGCGAGCGATGCCACCTTCATGCTCCTGGACGACCTGCCCCCGCAGTTCGCCGACGACTACACCGTCCTGTTCGCCCGCCGCCTCACGGTCACGGCAGTGACCCTGACGGGCCGCCTCACCCAGCCCCACCCCACGCGCCCGACCTGCCTGGCCGAGGAAATCCTGCTGAGATTCCTGGTCACCCAGGCCGAGGTGACGGCCGACCTCTACAACCTGCTCACCGACGAGGTGGCCACGGCCCTGGAGACGTTCGCGGACGGCATCGACGAGGACCCCACCCCCGACCCACCGGACCTGGCGCCGCTGGGAGTCGAGGACTGGTTCACCCCCTTCGACGACGAGGGCTTCGTCCACCCGTACGCCGCCCATGACGACGAGGAGTCCCTGCAGGGGCCTACCGCCCGTCAGGTGGAGTGAGGTGGACGGCCGCTTTCCCGGTGACAGCCCACCTGCGCCCCTACCTGGAACGGGCTCTGCGGGGCATGAAGACTGGTACCGCTGACGTGGCTCCAGTTGGGCGTACGTGGCCTGCGTGGCTGCGGAGGCTCTCGTAGCCTGGTGGTGCTCGGGGCCATCGCGGAGGTCTGCCATGCCCCGAACCATCTGGTCAGGCGCCATCTCGTTCGGCCTGGTCACGGTGCCCGTCAACGTGGTCGGGGCCACCGAGGACCACAGCATCCACTTCCACCAGTACCACCTGGTGGACATGGGCCGGGTCCGCTACCGCAAGGTGTGCGAGCTGGAGGACCGCGAGGTCCCCCAGGAGGAGATCGGCAAGGGCTACGAGCTGACCAAGACGCAGGTCATCCCCATCACGGACGAGGACCTGAGCAATCTGCCGCTGCCGACGGCGAAGGCGATCGAGATCGACGCGTTCGTACCGCTGGGGTCGATCGACCCGATCCGGATCGCCGAGGGCTACTACCTGCAGCCGTCGAGCCAGGTCGCGGCCAAGCCGTACAAGCTGCTCGTCCAGGCCCTCGGCCGTTCGAGCAAGGTGGCCGTCGCGAAGTACGCGTGGAGCGGCAGGGAGCGACTCGGTCTGCTGCGCGTGCGCGACGACGTCCTGGTGCTGCACGCGATGCGCTGGCCGGACGAGATCCGCGATCCCGCCGAGCTGCTCCCACCCCCGGTCGAGGTGACCGACGAGGAGATCGAGGGCGCGCTCGCGCTCATGGACACCATGACCGCAGACTCCCTCGAGGGCCCCGAGTTCCAGGACCGGTACACCGAGGCGCTCGCGCAGATCATCGAGGCGAAGCGCGAGGAGAAGCCGCTCCCGGAGGCACCCGAGCCGGAGGAGCCGGCCCAGGTGCTCGACCTCATGGCCGCGCTGAACGCCTCCGTGCAGCAGGCCAAAGCGTCCCGCGGTGAGCAGGCGGGGCCCGCCGAGGTGCACGAGCTTCCGAAGCCGAAGAAGAAGGCGACGGCGAAGAAGCAGCCGGCGAAGAAGACCCCGGCGAAGAAGACCCCGGCGAAGAAGACGACCGCGAAGAAGACGACGGGCCGCAAACCGAGAAGCGCCTGAGGCGCGACCGGGTTCGTGAGCGTGTCAGGCGCCTCCTGACCGTGTCGGGCGTGTCCTTGGGGTTGCGGGCCACCGGAAGCAGGGCTCTGCCGGAGCGTCTCCGGCAGTCCCTCAGGAATCGGCGGCCCCGCCTGCCTGCCCGTGGTCGGGCGAAGCGGACTTCGTCGGCAGTTCGAACCACACGGTCTTCCCGGTGGCCGTGCGGGAACTGTGGCGGCTGTTCAGTACCCCCGACCGGCGCGCTCTGCTTCCCCTCTCCCTCGAGGTGATGGCGGCCAGCCTGCTCCACCCCGACCGGTACGGGGCGCTCATGCACGACGTGGTCGGCGGGTGGACGCACCTGCTGACCTCCGTGTTCTGTGACCTGGGCATGCCTGAGGAACGAGCCCGCACGGAGGCCACGCTCCTGGTGGACGCGGCCTTCGGCCTGCTCATCGCGCCCCTGGCCGACGGCGACTGGGACCGAGCCGGCGCAGCCTTCCACACCCTCCTCGACCGCCTCGAGCCCGGCTGGTGGAGCACCTCCCCACCGCAGGAAGCCGGTCCCGGAATCCCATGAACAGGCGGGAAGATCCTCTGGGTTGATCGTATTGCCAGTCCCACCGCGCCCACCACGCCCACCGCGCCCACCACGCCCACCGCGCCCACCACGCCCGCCGCGCCGGACCGCCGCTCGACGAAGTCGTGGACCTCACCGCCAACCCCGACTTGGTCTTCATCAAGCTGGTTGCCCTTGCCGGGGGCTGAGAGCCGGGGCCTTTCTCGGGGGAGGGGGCGGAGTCATGGGGTGGGAAGCGGAGGGGCGGTGCGATGCGTGGAAAGCGGTCCCTCGTAGGGCTGTAGGCCGCGCTGACCGCTGGCTCCGGTTGACCGGCGGCCGTTAGGGTGAGGGCCGTTGAACGGATCCCGAGTCGGACTACGGAGAGGCGTGGACGGTCTTACCGAGGCGAAGCTGAAGACGCTGGCCGGGGCGCGTTCGTTCGAGCGCGGGCTCGGTTACGTCGACGCAGTGTCAGGGGTCGAGGTCGGTGCCGACTGGATCAGGGCTTCGGTGCGTGGCTCGGAGCGCTATGAGGTGGAGCTGGTACTGGGTGGACGCAGGGGGCTGGCGGGGGAGTGCGACTGCCCGTACGGCCAGGAGGGCAACTTCTGCAAGCATCTGGTGGCCCTCGGCCTGACGGTGATCGCTCAGCAGGACGGTCTGCCGGAGCGGCGGGAAACGGCCCGGGAGCGGGCGCGGGACCTCGACACCTGGCTGTCCGGCCTGTCGGCGGACGAACTGCTCACTCTGGTACGGGATGAGATCGCCGAGGACCGGAACCTGCGGCGCCGTCTGGAGTTGCGGGCCGCGAGCGCTGGAAGAGACGTGGCCGGGGTCCGGTCCCGCATCCGTGAGCTGCTCGACACCGGCCCTTTCGCCCGGTACGGCTACGTCGAGTACTCCGACGCTCGCGCCTACGCGGAGCAGGCCGGGCAGGCGGTGTCCGCGATCCGGTCGCTGACCGGCTCGGGCCGGGCCGCCGACGCGATGGTGCTGGCGCGGGAGGCGATCGGCCTGCTGGCCGGGGTGGTGGAGAGCGTCGACGACTCCGACGGATGGCTCGGGCAGATCGGCGCCGATCTCGCCGACGCCCATCACGACGGCTGTCGCGCGGTGTGCCCCGATCCGGAGGAGCTCGCGCACTGGCTGGTCACTCACGCGCTCGACGACGCGGCCGACCTGACCGACATCGACCCGCTGGACTACGAGGACCTGCTCGGAGAACAGGGGATGAACGCGCTGCGCCGACACACGGTCGAGGCATGGAAGGCCAACCGCACGGGCTGGGCGGAGAAGCATCTGATGCAGCGCCTGGCGAAGTCGGGACGGGACATCGACACGGTGATCGCCGTGCACGCCGCCGACCTTGCGCCGAACGGCCATACCCACCTGGTCATCGCCCGCGAACTGGACACCGCCGGCCGCCCCGGTGAGGCCCTGGAATGGGCCGAGCGTGGCATCCGGGACATCGAGGACCTCGCCGCCGTCGACACCGCCCTCGTCGACCACCTCTCCGATCGCTACGCACAGGCCGGCCGGCTCGCCGACGCCGTCGCCCTGCGCCGCGACCACTTCGCCGCACGCCGCACCCTGCTCACCTACCGTCAGCTCCGCGCCGCCGCCCAGGCCGCCGACCGCTGGCCGGCCGAACGCGAGAACGCCCTCTCCCTGCTGCGTGCCGACGCCGAACGGAAGGGGCACCACGGCGGCCGCGTCCTCGTCGACGCTCTCCTCGACGACAAAGACACCGCAGTGGCCTGGCAGGCGGCCACGGAGTTCGGCGCCCACGACGGCCAGTGGCTCACCCTCGCCGACCAGTCCCGCGCCACCCGCCCCGCCGACGCGCTAGCGGTCTACCGGCGCCTGATCGGGCCCCTCACCCGTCAGGCGGGCAACGGCGTCTACGAGCAGCTCGTCGGTCTGCTGCTGAGCATGCGCGACTGCCACCACCACCTGGGCACGCCGGACGACTTCACCGCGTACGTCACCGCCCTGCGCACCGCCCAGAAGCGCAAGCGGAATCTGATGCGGCTGATGGACGAACACGGGCTGTGAACCACGGCGATCACCGGGCCGTGTCACCGTTCCCCTCGGCTTCTCCTGTCCGCTGCGGAGCGCGCACTGCGGATCTGGCTGGTGGGGGATCGCCCTCCGGTCGTGCGCACTGCGCGCCCAGGGGAATCACGTCTGCAACTCGGTCGCTGTCCGGGTGGAACTGGCAGAGGGGATGTCGACCACCGCGGCCTTCACGCCCCAAGCCTTCAGCACGCGGGGCGCTCGGACCAGGGACACCCGGGCGAACGCGAACAGGTTCCCCGACGCCAGGGCCGGTCGGGGACGGTCCGCCGGCCGGCAGACCGGTCTGGCCGAGTGGAGGGTGCCCGGCCTCAAGCAGGGACACAAGGTCGTCTCAAGAGCTCACCGGGACTGATGCACGGGCCGGTCCCCCAAGGAGCCCATTACGCGCGCAAGGCCGAGGATCAGAGCCAGGTCCAGGAGGAGATACAGGGTCTGCGCGGCGCCACCGGGAGGGATCTTCCTCGACGTCCGACGGGCGGCCGGCGGCCGGACGGGGACCAGAAGCCCCGTCCGGGCTGGGCAGGACGACATGCGCGGTGCCGTTGGCCAGGTCGACGCGCGTCCGCGGCGGGGCGCCGTCGCCCACCTCGTCACGCTGCAGTTCCAGCCGCTGCTGCTGCTTGATCTCGACCAGCTTGTTGCCGTTGAAGATCAGGTTGAACTCGTCGAACGCGGAACCGGTCAAAGGGCGCCGTGAACTGCCGCGCCGGAAAAGGACGCTGCGCTTGAAGAAGCGCCGTAGCACCAACTCCCTTCCGCAGCAGATGAACAGCACCAACGCGAGCCCGGGGACTACAGCCTGGCTCCACATACCTGGCATCGGATAAGCCTTCTGCCTGAAGATTCGAGGCTATCCGCCAACCGAGGGCCGTCCCCGCGGGATTCGCCGTCCCGTTCCGTCCGGTGCCGTCTCGGGCCTTGCACGGCACGTCGACACAGCGGAGTCTCCTGGGGAGATCCCGCCGCAGGCGGCGGGGCAGGAGCTCGACTACGGCCGGGTACACACGTTCCGGCGTGAGACCGAGCACCCGCCGGCCGGTGTGGGCCGGCGCGGCCTGGCCGCACTGCCGGAGATCCTCGGTCGGCAGACCGCGATGCTGAGAGAGCCGTTCGGCCGTGCGGTCGACACCGACCTGCTGTTCTTCACGGCGAAGCGCACCCACCTCGATGAGCCCGACTGCGCATTGAGCCGGCAGCCCTTTATCACGGGGCCGGATCACAGAGATCGAGATCGACGGTGAACATGGTGAACACCGTCAGTTGACGGAACCGAAGGCGTTGTCGCAGATCGCCCCAGCCCTGCGGGCAAGGCTTTCAGGGGCCGATTGCTGAGATACGTCGTGCCGACGGGACGAGAAGCCCCCGCCTGGTTTGCTCTTCAACATAACGCACATCACGGGCAGTTGACTGCTGTACCGCAGATAGGCGCTTGCCTCGGCTGACGCCGCTGGGAAAGAATTGGCAGTGTCACAGGGTGCTGCGATGCGGCTGCAAAACGGGGGTTGCGAGTTGCGGTCCGTTTCGTCGCGCTGCTACGGGTACCTTGCTGCCGGTTGGGCAGTGGCTTTCGCTGGTTTGCATTTCTTCTGGGCCCTCGGCGGAGAAGTCGGGCTGGACGTCTCGTCCGGCGAGCGTCTCGCGTCCGAACGACCGGCCTGGTTCGTAGCCGGAGGCCTCTGGGGAGTGGGCCTTCTGTGCCTGGTCGGCGCCGCGGTGGCACTCGGGCTGCAGCGGCGCGGTGTGCACGGGCACCAGTGGCGTGCGCTGCGGTGGCTCGGCGTCGCGATCTGCGTACTGCTGCTGGTCCGGGGGCTTCTTGTCGAAGTGCTGCTCATCGCCGGGGTGTCCGCCGTCGGCGGGGTCAGTGCCGCGCAGAAGTTCTGGACGCTCGCCTTGTGGAACCCCTGGTTCATTCTCGGCGGCTTGCTGTTCGGACTGGCAGCGCGCGGCTTCGGCAAGGGCATGGCGGACCGGGCGGCAGAGAGAGCCGCAGCCATCCATTGACCAGGCAGCCGTCCATGCGCCGTCTGCAACAGTTGAGAGGACAGACCAAGGCAGCCAACGGCGACGAGGTGGACGCGCTGCCAAGGAGTACCGTCTCGACGGTCCTGCGTGGAAACAAGCTGCCGCGATCGGAGCTCGTCTCCGCGTTCGTGACCGCCTGCCTGGTGTACGGCGGGCAGCCTCCGGAGAAGGTGGCGAAGGAGACCGAGTGCTGGCTCACCCACTGGCGCGTGCTCTACGCGGCAGAGGCGAGGGAAGGTCCGGAGGGGGAGACCTCCCGGGGCGGTCCGGCCACCGAAACGCCGAAGGCGGAAAGCGTGCCCCGCCATCTCCCGCTCGAGGTACGGGTTTCTCTCGGGCCGCGGGCCGCGGGCCGCGGGCCAACGGTCAAGGATGCTGACAAGCTGGCCCAGCGGCACGGAAGCAGCGTCTTCCTCGTTTCGGGCCCGATCGGCGTCGGGAAGTCCGCGTTCGCGATCCGGTGGGCGCACCGCATGGTCGACGACTTTCCGGACGGCCGGCTGCATGTCGATCTGCGGGGCGCGCACGGGCCGCTGGACACTGAGCATGCCCTGGGCGTACTGCTCGGAGGCCTGGGTGTGCACGAGGAAGACTGCCCGGCGGATCCGTGGCGGCGGGCCGAGCGCTATCGCTCGCTGATCACCCATCGCCGAATGCTCGTCGTCCTCGACAACGCCAGTGACACTGACCAAGTGCGCCCGCTGCTGGTCGACTGGTGACCATTTCCAGGTAGAGCCGCTGTTGTTTGCCCTCGTCCCGCCTCGTTGATGTCAGACGGTGATGTCAGCTGGGGCGGTCCATGCGCTGATGAGCAACACTCCTGCCGCCCGCTTACGGGGTTCGGCCCGCGACTCAACGGCTGTACCAGGCAGCTCCGACCTGCGCGGCGCGCGGGGGTCAGCAGCTCTCCCCTGCCGGCCGCCCGGCGAAGCACGCTGTCTGCGGTTTCCCGTGTGGGCTTACTGAGTGGGGAAGATGAGCCGCAGAACGATCTCGCCGTCGTCGATCTCCCCGGTGGGTTCGAATCCGAACTTCTGGTAGAAGGGCCACGGTTCGCCGTCGCCGGGATCGTAGCTGGTCAGCAGCTCGGTGGCACCGTCCGCACGAAGCAGGGCGGCGATCTGCGTGAGAGTCTCTCGGCCGATCCCTCGCCCCTGGTGCCGCTTGTCGACGAGGAGGCGCCAGATGAAGTGCCGTCCTTCGTATGGACCAGTCGGCGGCTTCCACGACAGCATCACGAAGCCGACTGGCTCGTCGCCGATGTACACGGCGCGGTACCAGGGATTGGCCTCCGGTTTCTTCGTCGCCTCCTTGAGCGACTTGGACACGGAGGCGACGAACTGCTTCTGATCACGTCGGACGCGCAGGGCACGAACGGCATCCCGGTTGTCGTCGGTGATCTCCCGCAGGTGCACGCCTGGAGGCCTCATGCCACACCCCTTCCTGTATGCGGCGGCTGCGCCGTCCCGGCCGACGTGAAGAGCCGCCGCCGTGCGGCAGTCAGTTGTGTGCACGCACTATCAAGGACGTCAGGTTGGACGTCCTCGCAGCGTATTCGACGCCGCGGATGTGGCGGGGACTGGCACGCCGGGCTGTGGCCGCTCCGAGGCAGCTGCTGTGACCTCGACGGACGTGCTCAGACCCTCTCCACGAATAGCCCACAGACCCCGACATACGCCCGCTCCGAGTGGCACATGCCCGCACATACGCGAAGACCCCGGCCTCAGCGTTTCCGCTGGTGACGGGGTCTTTGGCACCTCATGCTGGGTGCCCCCGGCAGGATTCGAACCTGCGCACACGGCTCCGGAGGGGGCTTCTGCTTGCTGCTTTCCCCCTGCTCAGCCAGCTGTAGGGCGGCAGTTGCCGGTGACTCGTCCACGAATGGTCCATGGGCGCCCACCGGCACCACCTCGAGCTGTCGGGGGGCGACACCGTCCCCTACACGTCAGTGAGAGGCAGAGGCTGATCTAGCCAATGATGAGGACACCCGCGATCACCGGCACTACTCTCCGTGTGGTGACAGCTTCACAGGGGATGACAGAAGACGAGACGTGCCGGGCCCTGGTCATACCTGCCCTCGCGGATTCCGGGTGGACCAGTGATCAGATTCGCCCGCAGTTCCGTATCAACAACGGGCGGCTCACACCCACGCCGAAACGGCACGTCTACGGCGACCCTCTGGTTGCCGACTATGTGCTGGAGTACGCACCGGACGTCCCTATCGGGGTTGTCGAGGCCAAGCGCTACCGAGTCGATGCCAACGATGGTGTGGAGCAGGCTCGTCGGTACGCCGCAAAGCTCGGGCTGTCCTTCGCCTACGCCACCAACGGCCGACAGATCGTGGAGATCGACTATAGCGGTGCTGCTCCCACGATCCGGGACATCGACCGTTTCCCCACGCCCGAGGAGCTGTGGAGCCGCTATCTGGCCGACCAGCAGGCGGACTCCAGCGTCGGGCGCGAGCTCCTGGCTGCGCCCTACGATCACACGCTGCGAAATTCGGACAACACCGCCAAGCGGCCCCGCTACTACCAGCGCGTCGCGGTAGCCCGCACCCTCGCGGCCATCGCCGCTGGGCAGAAGCGGATACTTCTCGTGCTGGCCACCGGTACGGGGAAGACCATGGTGGCCCTTCAGACGGTTGCCAAGCTCTACAGGTCCCAGTGGATATCGGGTCGCAAGCCCAGGGTTCTGTACCTGTCGGACCGCTCGATGCTTGTCGACGACCCCAAGGACAAGTACTTCCTCCCCGTCTTCGGCCAGGACGACGTCCACAAGATCAGCGGCGAACCTGTGCGAGGGCGGAAGATCTACTTCGCTCTGTACCAGGCCCTGGAGAAGGGCGATGAGGAAGAACTTTTCCGCCGCTACGAACCCGACTACTTCGACCTGATCATCGTGGACGAGTGCCATCGGGGCAGCGCCCGTGACAATTCGCAGTGGCGCCGCGTGCTGGAGCACTTCTCTCCTGCGACCCAGCTCGGGCTGACCGCCACCCCGGTCAGTAAGAAGGAGGCCGACACCTTCGACTACTTCGGCGAGCCCGTCTACACCTACTCGCTGGCTGACGGCATCGAGGACGGCTTTCTGGCCCCGTACCGGGTGCGCCGGGTCCGACTCAACGTGGACATGGAGGGTTACCAGACGGAGCCCGGGCAGCGGGACAAGTACGGCAACGAGATCCCGGAGGGCGTCTACGGCCCGAAGGACTTCGAGCGGGTCATGGTAATCCTGGAGCGCACGGAGGCGGCGGCGCAGTACGTCATCGACTACCTGCGCTCCACCGCGGAGGACGGCAGGCACGGCAAGACCATCGTGTTCTGCGAGGACAACAACCACGCCGCACGCATGCGCACGGCCCTCTTCAACGCGGCCTCGGCGGAGGTGCAGGCGCACCACGACTATGTCGTACGGATCACCGACGCCGACGGCCCCCATGGCCGGGCTCTGCTGGATGACTTCCGCAAGGACGACTCCGACGAACCAGTGATCGCCGTGACGTCGAAGCTACTCAACACCGGTATCGACCTGCCGGCCGTACGCAACATCGTCCTGTTCCGGCGCATTGGCTCGATGCCCGAATTCAAACAGACCATCGGTCGGGGCACCCGTCTGTGTCCGGAGATCGGCAAGGGGTCCTTCGACATCATCGACTTCGTCGAGGCCACCCGGCTCTTCAACGACCCCGGGTTCGACGGTCCTCCGCTCCGTGTCGTACGCGATACCGCCGACGACCAAGGGCATGTGGTCGGGAGCGCACCAGAGACCCCAGATGGCGACGAGATCGACCCGGAGACCGTTGCGGAGCCCGAGACCGCGTACGACCAGTCGGACGGCGGCAGCTTCGACGCGCACCGCGCCGAGGGCAGGGTGGATGACCCTGACGAGGTGGACCGTATCCAATCCCGCGGCAGGCGCTACGTGGTCAACGGAGTCCGTGTCTACAAGTGGGGCGAGCGGCGCTACCAACTCGACACGGATGGCCGGACGATGAGGCTGGTGACCATCCAGCAGTGGGTACACGACCGCGTACTCGAACTCGACCTCGCACCGGACAGGCTGCGCGCCCAGTGGGCCGTCGCCAAGAGCCGGCGCGAGCTCATGACCATTCTGCACACCGCCGACATCGAGGCAGAGGAACTGCCTGCGGAGTTCGGCAGCCCGGATGTCGATCCGGTCGACCTGCTCCTCAACGTCGCCTGGGGACTGCCGCTGGTCAGCCGGGAGGAACGGCTATACCGATTCCTGCACGAGCACCGGGACTTCCTGGAGTCCTTCCAGCCTCGAGCCCGACAGGTGCTGGAGGAGATGCTGCTGAAGTTCGCCGAGCATGGCTCGCCCCAGCTCAAGCCGGAAACCCTCGGGGTGCGCCCCTTCACCGAGATGGGTTCGGTGGTCGAACTGGCGAACCGCTTCGGCGGTGCCAAGCCTCTGCACGAGGCCATTGACGAGCTGAGTAAGCGGCTACTGGAAGCTTCGTAAGTAAAATAAAACTTTAGTTTGATGTCTATGGACGACGCTAAACTAAAGGCGAGTGTTAGATATTCGTCCCTGATAGTGTGGAGGTGTGCTCAGGGACCGTACGGACACCAGGGCTGCCCTTTGGCGTATCGCCGGCGGGCAGCGTGGCTACTTCACGGCATCTCAGGCGCTTGAGGCTGGGTACTCGTATCAAGCGCAGCGGTATCACGCCCAGCGCGGCAACTGGACGGCCGTCGACCGTGGCATCTACCGCTTCCGCGAGTTCGACGCCCTGCCCGGCGGTGAGGACGACCATCTGGTCCGTTGGTCCCTGTGGAGCAAGGGGCGCGCGATCGTTTCCCACACCACTGCCCTGTCTGTCCACGACCTGGGGACGGCCAACCCCTCGCAGCTCCACTTCACAGTGCCTCCCGGCTTTCGGCAGAAAGACGATGCCGTGATCCTTCACCGGGCCGAACTCGCCCAGGATGAGATCGAGGAGCGTGACGGCTACCGCGTGACGACGCCAGTACGGGCGATCATCGAGTGCGCGGCTGTGCAGATGGACCAAGACGTAGTGGACTCCGCCGTCGCCGAGGCTCTGGAGCGTGGGCTGGCCACCCGGCGACGCCTCCTGCATACGGCCCAGCGGCTGGGCGCGCGAGCGGAACTCGGTATCGAGCGGGCGCTTCAGGAGGCGCAGTGACTGATCGCTATGGTGACGCCACTGCGCTCCGGCGGGCCCTTGAGGTCCGGCTCAGACAGGAGGCAGCCGATACCGGTACAGACCTAGCTAGGCGGCGCCGTCTTGTCGTTTTTGATCGAGTCGCGGCCCGGCTCTCCGCTGACCCGGCAGCGGGCTGGGTCCTCAAGGGCGGGGCGGTGATGGAGTTCCGTCTGCGTGGCAAGGCGCGCACAACCAAGGACATGGACCTGGCTGCCCGCTCGGACGGTGAACCAGGACTTGACGGCCCAGCAGTGCGTGAACTCCTCATCGACGGGCTCGCAGTAGACGAGGACAAGGATGGCTTTCTATTCCAGGTGTCTCCTCCCATCGAGCTCAAGGCGGACACGGCGGGCCGAGGCGGCTGGCGTTTCTCCGTCGAGTCCCGACTGGCGGGCAGGATCTTCGCGACCGTACGCGTCGATGTCGTTGCCCGGGGAGAGGAGATCGCCCTGACCGAGAGGCTTCCGCTCCCCAACACCCTGGGCTTCGCCGGAACTCCGCCCCGAGACATCGAGGCTGTGGACCGGCGCCAGCACTTCGCCGAAAAGCTGCACGCCTTCACCCGCGACTACGGCGACCGACCCAACACCAGAGTGAAGGACCTGGTGGACCTGGTACTACTCATCGAGAGCGGCCTGGCCCCAGACACATCCGTGGTTGATGCCGTACGGCACGTATTCGCCGTACGGGCGACACATGAGGTGCCGGCGGCGCTCCCTGAACCGCCGCCGAGCTGGGTCGACATCTACCCCGAACTGGCCGAGGGCCTCACCAACGCTCTCCCTCGACTTGACGCCTCGCTCGACCTGGTGCGCGGATTCTGGCGCGAGGCATCTGACAACAGCGAAGCCGAACCGAAGCAGAAAGACTGAGATGGCGTCCCCCAAGAAGAAGGCGGCTGCGGCCACCACGTCAAGGGCGCGGCTCGCGTCCGTCATCAAGTCGGCGCGCGACACTATGCGCAAGGATGCCGGCCTCAACGGCGACCTCGATCGCCTCCCCCAGCTCTCCTGGCTGCTATTCCTCAAGGCATTCGACCAGCGTGTTGATCAGGTGGGACCGCTGCTCGACCCCGACTATCGTCCGGCGATTGAGAAGCCCTACCGGTGGGAGGACTGGGCGACGAAGCCGGACTTCAGCGGCGACGAACTGAAGACCTTTGTCAACGACGAACTCATCCCGCATCTCGCCGGCCTGAAGGGCGCTGACGGCGACGCCGAGGATCCGCGGAACGTCCTGTCGACCATCTTCAAGGACATCACCAACCGCATGCAGTCCGGAACCCTCCTCCGGGACCTAGTGAACCTGGTGGACCAGATTCACTTTGACTCTTCGGACGACATCCACACGATGGCGTTCCTGTACGAGTCGATCCTCAAGGAGATGCGAGACGCGGCCGGCGACTCCGGCGAGTTCTACACGCCTCGCCCGGTAAACCGCTTCATGGTGCAACAGTCCTTCCTCGAACTCGGGGAATCGATCCTCGACCCGGCCTGCGGTACTGGGGGCTTCCTGGTGCAGGCATACGAGGATTTGGTGCAGCGTGTGGACACCGACACCCAGCGCAGGCAGCTGCACGACGACATCCGAGGCGTCGAGAAGAAGTCTCTTCCGTACCTGCTGGCCAGCATGAACCTGCTGCTGCACGGTATCGGTGCGCCGCGGCTGGTACGAGAGAACGCCCTGTTGCAGATGCGGGACGCGACGGCAGCGGACCGGGTGGACGTGGTGCTGACGAACCCGCCGTTTGGCGGCGAGGAAGAGCGGTCAGTGGTCGAGAAGTTCCCGAAGGGCTATCAAACCCAGGAGACTTCGTGGCTCTTCCTGCACGCCATCCTTGACCGGTTGAAGAAGGGCGGGCGCTGCGCGATCGTCCTGCCGAACGGGAGCCTCTCCGATGGGGGTGTCGGTGCCCGTATCAAGCAGAAGCTGATGAAGGAGTGCGACCTGCACACTATCGTCCGCCTGCCTCAGGGCGTCTTCGCGCCGTACACCCTAATCCCGTCGAACCTGCTGTTCTTTGATAAGGGCAAGCCGACGGAGGAAGTCTGGTTCTACGAGGTCTCGCTGCCGGAAGGACGCCGCGGCTACACCAAGACGAAGCCGATGCGGGTCGAGGAATTCGACCCGTGCGTGGAGTGGTGGGGTGGCAAGAAACGGGAGGGTCGCGAAGAGGGCAGTAACGCGTGGAAGGTGTCGGCCACCGCAATCGAGCGGGCTGGGTTCGACCTCGACATCTCAAACCCGCATGTCGGACAGGACCTTGTCCATCGCTCACCAAGGGAGCTTGTAAACGAGCTCATCAAGACCGAGAGTGGGATTCTAGAGCTACTTGAAGAGCTGCGCGGGACGCTGGAGGGTAGCAATGAATAGCACCCGAGTTCGCCCTCTTTCCGATGCCCTCTATGAGGATGCGCAGATGACCGACGTGCAGCCAGGTGGCATCTATCCGATCACGGGTATTTATAGCTTTGGGCGCGGCCTGATCAAACGTCCCGCGATCCAAGGAAATGAGACCTCTTACCAGCGAATGGCCAGGCTGAGGGCTGGTCAGATCGTTATGAGTAAACTAAACGCCTGGGAGGGTGCGCTGGCTGTCGTTGATGAGCCATTTGGCGATACGTACGTGTCGCCGGAATATCCGGTGTTCAGCATCAATTCAGAGAACGCTCATGTCGGATATGTTGAGCATTTGTTGACGTGGCCAGAACTGTGGAGTCGGCTGACACCTCGCGGATCGATGGTGCGGCGAAAGAGGACAACCCCGTCCACGCTTCTCGCCACTGAGGTTCCACTGCCTGATCTGGCAGAGCAGCGCCGTGTTGCCGACAAGCTCGACGCCGCAATGTCACGAATCACCCAGTTCGCTACCTTGCGAGAGTATTCAAGTCAGCTCGCCGATCAGTACATGGACTCACTGTTTCGGCCCATCGAAGACCAGTTGTCGCTTTCCGTGGCACTGCGCCCAAGCAGCGACTTCGTGGACGTGGAACCCGACGATAATTATCAGACTGCAGGTATTCTCAACCGTGGGCGCGGCCTCTTCCATCGTCCAGTCATCTCGGGCAGTGACACTAAGTACCCTCGGTACAATAGGCTGCACACCGGTCAGTTCGTCTACAGCAAACTCTTTGGCTGGGAGGGCTCGCTCGCCGTCGTTCCTGCAGAGTTCGAAGGCATCCACGTTTCGCACGAGTTCCCTACGTTCGATATCGACCCCTCCGTCGCCGACGTCGAGTACATGACCCACCTTGCTCGGTGGTCCGGGCTGCATGATGCCCTCAAGGACAAGGGAACAGGCATGGGATCCAGACGGCAACGTGTGAATGTTGATCGACTTCTAGCTACCACGGTCCCGCTTCCCAGCCTCCCCGAGCAACGGCGCATCGCACGGCAACTAAGCGTGGTTCGGCGGACAACTGAAGCCGGAGCAGAACAGACTGCACAAGTGGCTGCTCTCCGCCCCGCCCTCCTCAACGCCGCGTTCTCCGGGCAGCTGTAGTCGGCCCCGGAGCTGACTCTCAACCGGAGGTCGTTTCCACCCGCCGCCACTCCCGGTCCGTGACAACCACATGGTCCAGGAACCGGAGCCCGACCGCTTCCGCTCCCGTCGCCAGGCGGGCTATCGCGTGGCGGTCGGGCTCGCTGGGCTCCACGCGGCCTGTGGGATGGTTGTGGGCCACGCCTAAGGCTGTGCCGCCCGTGGCCAAGACCAGGGCCAGCACATCGCGGACAGGAAGGAGGGAGCAGTCAACCGCGCCCTCGGTTAGCGTTGCCTTCCGTAGTAGCACGCCAGCCGTGTCGCACACGACGACCACAACCCGCTCGTGCCTCAGGCCAGTCAGCAGCGGAGCTGCGATCCTGGCCAGGTCGGCGGATCCGCGGACGTATTGCCGACTCTGGACCTCGGCTGGTGCTGCCCGGCGCTCCAGCTGAAAGGCGGCTTCGACGCGCGCCGCCTTCGCCGGCCCCATCCCCCGGTAGCCCCGCCAAGAGCTCATGTGCCGGTGTCCGGGAGAGTTTGTAGAGCCCGCCGTGCCGGCGATGAGCTGCCCCGCCAGCTCCACCGCATCGCAACGCCTGTGCCCGAGCTGATCAGCAGGGCGAGGAGTTCGCGGTCGGAGAGCGCTTCCGCTCCTCGGTCCAGCAGCCGCTCCCGGGGCCGATCAGCAACCGGTACATCCGCCATCCGCATTCCGGCCCCACCTCACCCATCAGTCCGCAGAATCGCGGTCGATCGGTTCGTCCAAGAGGGAGTCGGAGTCCGCTTCCTCCTCCAGCCCCTCGTCATCGGGCAACGACTGCGCCTCACCCCTCGCGGCAGGACTCACCAGTCCCGCCGCTCCACCGATCAACTGCATCAACCGCTGGTGCAACGTCTCCGACCTCACGCGCAGAAATGTGTCGTAGTCGTCCCGCAGCGCCGCCTGGTACGCGTCTTCCTCTACCAGGCAGGTGCTCAACCGCTCACGTAGCGGCCCCTCGCCCTCGATATCGGCCAGGTCCCGCAGATACTGCGAGGGCGGCCGGTCGGTCACCCAGATGTTGCTATGAGAGGTCAGCATGACCAGATTGCCGCAGACGTTCGCCCCGGCGCTGCTCACCCCGCGCGACCGCAGAAATGCCTTGGGAAAGAAGTGGTGAAACTCCTTATCGTTCTGCCATGACAAGGCCCTGCCCACGTCGATCCGTTGTCCGGTGAGCAGGTCCAGCGGGTCCTCGTACGCAAGGAGGAGAGCGAGGAGCTTGCTCGGTGCGTTCCGTTTGGAGAAAGCGCTCCGCCGCCACACAGCGCTCCGCGGGAGTGCCGCTCCCGTCTCGATCTCTTGAGCCTCACCCTTGGCGAAGGAAGTGATCGCCTGCAGGTCGGGACCCATCTGGGCCTCGCTCCAGCCCTTGAAGTACTCACCGCTCGCGGTCAGCCAGAACCAGCGGCGCAACGCGTCGTACTGCGCGGACGAAGGCTTTGGTAGCTGCCGGAACACTTCGACGAGCACCGCGAACTGGTTGTAGTAGGGCAGCGCATCGGCCTTCGGTGTACGGATCTGGGTGCTGAGGAAGTCCACCGCCCGCTCGGCCGCCTTCGCCGCCTCGGCCACAGCCTCGCGCAACCGCTCCTTGTCGAGTTCTCTCAGACGGTTGATGTCCTTGGTGGAGAACCCGAATCCGGAGGCAACCGCGATCGTGCGGAGCATGGTCTTGGTGTCGACCCGGCCGTAGCGCTTCGCGTCGAGGACCTGGAGCAGTGATTCGATCTCCTCCTTGAGGTCGAAGTCGGGGCTCCATGTGCCCGCCCGCGCCACGTCGACGATGTTCATCGTCGTGCCCGTGCTGTTGATTCGTACGAAAACCTCCGCCGACTCCTCAGCCGACATGTGGTCCAAGGTCACCACTGGCACCAGGTAATTGGCGAACTGCTCGTACAGCTCGGTCGCGCGCTCGCGCAGCTCGGGGGACAACTCGGCCACCTGCCCGAAGAGAGATCCCGCCGAGCTCACCTTCCGCATGGGAATGATGTGTGGCCCCGTCGGGCTTTCCGGGGTGCGCTGGAAGAAGCGCTCCTCTTCCAGGTCGTAGGCGATGTCCCAGGGGCCGGCGCCGCCGTGCAGTGCGCCGATGATGCTGGCGAGCCTCTGCTGGCCGTCAAGGATGTACTTGACCGGGCGACCAGGACGCGGCGGGTCCACATCCAAGCCAGCGACGGTCTCCTCGCTCGCGAGTTGCTCCGTGGTGTCCCACAGCAGCAGGCTGCCGATGGGGTAGTTGCGCAGCACCGAGTCCAGGAGATGGAGGATCTGGTGCGGCCCCCACACGAACGCCCGCTGGTACCTCGGAAGCACGATCTCGCCGGTCAGCACACGGTCGGCGAGCCGAGAGACCGGCACAATCGTCGGTTCCGGGCTGGCGGATTGGCGCCTGCGGCCTGTTGCGCTCACTGAGCATGCCCCCCGTAAGCCGTGATCCTTGGAAGAGTGTTCACTGTGCATCCTAGGGAGTAGCACTGACAGACAGACGTGCTCGAGACCGGATCGGCACGGATGCTTCGGCTGCCGTGCCCAGCAGAGCTCACTCTCGCGGCAGCCGGACGCTGGCGGCCTTCAGAAGCACTGAGACCTTTACCTATGGTCTGCGGGAGCCGGGGGCGAGATGCTCCGGCCAACCGACAGGTTCCCAACACACTTTCCAACTGTGATAGTGCCTTGCGGGGGCGCGTCCAGGGGCGTTCACGGGTTCGGCTGCCTGTGCCCGGATAGCTGCGGAACGCGTCTGAACGCCGATGAATGAGCGGGAACTGAGACGGGCCCCTGCCCTCTTACGTCGGGTAAGTTGAGCCCAAGCCCTGTTATTAGCGTGTGAGTTAACGCCAGCCGAGTCCGTGCCATTTGTGTGGTGCCCGATCGGCCGACCAGGCCAGGCCAGGTCACTACGGGGAAACTAGGGCGTCACGGCTGCGCAACAGATCAGACGCCTGACGGCGGCGCTCGCAACTCTGTGGTTGTGCATATCGACATCAACAGCCTCGTCAACATCGGCGGCACGCTCGCATCCGTCGCCCTCGGTGCTGGGTTGACCGCCGGCATCAATTCCCGTGTGGCCGCCCGTACCGAAGCCAGGCAAGACCGAGACACCCTCGGTGCTCAGTTCGACGCCATGGTGCTCGCCGTCGCCGGACTTCGCGCAGCGATCGAGGCGGACCATGTCCTGTGGAGCGGCTGGAAGGAACAGGCGCGCACCTTCGCACTGGCGGCGGTGACCGGTCTCGCCCCGGCTGCGTTCGTCAAGGGCTCCGACCGCCGGGAAGTCGCCGCCGCGCTCGGCGGCGCAGGCTGGTTCCTGGTCCACGAGCGGCATCAATCAAGGACAGCCTCGGCCGCCATAACACCGAAGCTCGAAGCAGTCATAGCCGCCGCCGCTCCGCTTCAGCGACACCCCAGCAGTGATGTCGTCGACGCCACCGACGGACTCGTGGCGGCCACCTTTAGCTATCACGCGTCGCGCGACTCTCAGCACCTAGACTCAGCAGCCGCCGACTTCGGAAACGCGGTGCGCGCTGTGCTTCACCCCGCCCCACGACGGCGTCTCTCGCGGCGCCGCCGCGGCCAGTAACTCCGGGCAGCCTGAGGCGCACGCTGATGGCGAGGCCTCGAAAATGTAGGCGTAAAGGGGCGTGAATCGTGTGCCGTGAGTGCTAGAACCTCACCTCAGAGGCGCGTCTGTTCGTCATTGCGGCACAGAAGGGATCGCAGAGTTGCAGCACACCCCGCTCAGGCGTTGACGATCTTCTGGACCTCGCGCAGCTTCTCATCCGCAGTCAGTGACGAGTAGTCGCCGCTCACCAATCCGTCCAAGGCGCTGCGTACGTTGTATGACTGGGGGCGCAGAATGGCATCCAGAATACGGGCACGCTCGCCCCCATCCCGCGTGTACACCCACAACTGCTGGTCTTTACGCGGCTCCGTGTTGCACCGAGGATCCAAGACGGCGAGCGGGAAGTACCCGAGACCGACGGATTCAAGCTCACGAGCGATGGAGCTGAGAACATGCTTGCCGAGTCTGTCGAAACCCAATGAGGTCCGCAGACGCCCCAAGTTGTCTTGCATCAATCCGCCCTCGTCCTCGCATGCCCCAGCTGTCTTCTGAAGATCAGCCACTTCGCCCTCCCCCTTGTGCAGTACCGAGCTGGAAAATGCCGCAAAGTTCAAGTAGCTTATTCTGATGGCCAAAAGCGCTTCGCGTTTACGACTTCGATGAAATTGGTCTCTCTTTCTTCCTCAAGATTAAGTGCCAGAATGTCAATCGGCGGGTAGGTGATAAGTTCCCTTATTTTGTCGCAGATTTCATGCGCCAGACTTAGATCTCCTTCCCTGTACACGAGAAGAATGTCGACATCCTTGGGATGGTGATTGCCAGGCTTTGTGGCGGAGCCGAATATGTATAGCTGCACCTCGGTGAAGTGTACTGGCCAACAGGCAAGCACCTGGCCGAGGATCCGTTCGGTGCACCGCAAGGTGGCTCGGTTACGGATTTTTCAGCGCTCCCATAAGGGAGCTTAGGTTCAGTAGACGAACGCCGGCGTGTTTGGCGTGCTCGAGTGCGGCCGCTGTCATCCTTCCATTGGGATTTGAGTTCAAAACGACGTCCATCCCTGGGTGGCGATCCAACGCCTTCACTAGAGCCTCCTCGCTGAACTCGTATCCATATTCAACGGATACTGTGACGTCGGACATGTTCCCCGCTCGGACAATCCGCATGGAAGACTCGCAAATCATCTCGACTTGATGAACTTGTGAATGCTGACGCAAGATTCGTCTGGTAACGGTCACATCGTTCGACAAGAACCCCTGTGGGTTCTCCTCGGTCATCGACCAAAATACTTCGCTCATTGTCTGTACGTCTGAACCCAACGTGGCGGCGCGCTCGCGGGCAGTCCACAGGTAGTGCGAAGCTTTAGGGACCAGGCAGATAATCGTCGCTATGTCCTCCCGAAGGATTTCCTCCACCAGATCCGCGGACAGGACCTCCACCTGCACCGGCGCGATCGTCAGAGCAACACCATCTTTTCGAAGTACACTGAGACGCTTGTCGGAAAGAGGCTTTGTTGATGCAACTGCGCTGTGCTGCCCGATTTTAGGGCTGAACCAGTCGGTGAGATATCGGATCTCAGTCATTTGTTCGCCTCACTGAAGAGCGCTTCTGCTCGCTCCGGGAAGCGAGGTGCCGGCCCGAGGAGGGTTTCTCCTCTGTGTTTACGCTCAAGAGCGTCAGTATGTTGTCTAAGTAGTTCTGCCGTTTCCATCTCTTCAGCAGTGGCCAAGTCCTCGTTCACCTCTATAAGCGCCACTAGGAGCCGATTATTTGGTACGATTTCATTCAGAACACAATCGGACCAGGCTGCGGCCCGCTCGCGCGAGCCGATTGCCCCTGTCTCAGGATTCGGGCCCTTCGTCCTGAATGACGTCATGTTGCGCAACAAAAGGCGCTTTGCTGCTTTCCGGGCATCGCTGCGGTTGGAGAATGTCGGCGTCCCGCCGATGTAAGCAATGGCCTGCTGGCGGTCCTTCTTTGCTTTGAGTAGAGACTCGACAGGGTAACTCTCGGGCGCCTTGTCAATTTTGGTGTGACAATTCGGGCAAAGGAGAACGATATTTGCCGGGTCGTCTCGGAACTCTTGGGATGCATCAGCATTCGCCCGTGGGCCCTCGTCGCTGTATGCGACAATGTGTGCCCGTTCGGCGATAGGAATGGATCTCTTGCGTGCGGGGTCGCTTGGGAAAAGAGTGGTATTGCATAGAAGGCAAGTTCCCGCCGATTCGGCAAATAGGGCGCGATCGGCGTCTTGGCTCAGGCTCGGCCGCCCCGAGATGCACGCCATCCGGCACTCCCCCTTGTGAAGATAGTGTGTGTGCCATGGATCATGTCAGAGCCCCAACCTACTGGCCACCGGTTCGCCTATAAAACCCGACGAGGTCGGCGGAGCGGCTTTGGGCGGGAGTTTCAATGGGCGAGTCAAGCGTGTGCGACCAGTAGCCGAAGAAGTGAAGCGCTAGATCTCTGACCTGCGGCCGTGTAATCGATCAACGCTGCGACCTGCGACTTAGATGTGGTTGTCAGCGTTGGTCGTCGTTGAGCGCCCTCATACGGCCCCGAGACGGCCCGAGCCCGACAGCTTGTCCCAGGTGACAGGATGGCCAGCATGCCCCTGCCTGCACCGAAGGATCTGACTTCGACGGTCCTGCGAACCGACTTCAGTGATGACGCGGCCTGGTCCGCAGTACAAGCAGCGATCGACGCTGCAGACGGGTCCCCACACGCGACGTACGTCAGTGATCCCCGCTTCACCGACGTGAGCATCCAGGCGCTGATCGACGAGGAGGCCTCCACCGAGGAAGACGACAAACTCACCTACGTGTTCCTCGCGGATGCGACCACCATGACCGACCCTTCGTCCCCGCTCTTGGCCGTCGACCTCTACGACGAACCTGGACGGACGTGCCGGGTCCCGGCCCGGTGGTACCCCGACATTTCCGCCAATCTGAGTATCGCCAACATAGACTTCGCTGACTTTGCCGACGCAGTTGACGGTTCAGGGACGTTCCGCGGCTGGGGTGACGACTGACCCGCCGTCCCTCATGGTGCACGGTACCGAGCGGTCGGCGCCCGTGAGGACGGCACCTCGTCCCGGATCGGCTGTGCCTCAGCCGACGAAAGTCAGCCACGACGGCGGGCACGCCGACCGATCAGGTGCGCGTGTGTCTCGCTGCAGCCCCACCGGCCTCAGCCACGCTGCCGGCTTTGTGGCCATGCTCAAGCCGTCTGCGTGATGGGCGGTGTGGGGGTGAAGGCCCGGTCGTCGCGCAGGAGGGCCCACAGCACACTGGTGCGGCGTCGTGCGAGGGCGATGACGGCTTGGACGTGTTTGCAGCCCTCGCCGCGTTTCTTGAGGTAGTACTCGCGGTTGGGGCCGTCGCGGATGATGCTGGTCTGCGCGGAGAGGTAGAAGACTCTGCGCAGGCGGCGGCTGTAGCGCTTGGGGCGGTGCAGGTTGCCGGTGCGGCGGCCGGAATCGCGTGGGACGGGGACCAGTCCGGCGGCTGAGGCGAGGTGGCCGGCGTCGGCGTAGGCGGTCATGTCGCCCGCGGCGACGACGAACTCGGCTCCGAGGATGGGGCCCATGCCGGGCAGCGACTCGATGATCTCGGCCTGGGGGTGGGTGCGGAAGGCGTCCCGGATCTGCCGGTCGATGTGCTTGAGTCGGTCGTCCAGGGCCAGGATCTGAGTGGCCAGGTCGGCGACGATCTGTGCGGCGGCGTCTTCGCCGGGCAGGGCGGTCTGCTGGGCCTGGGCGGCTTCCATGGCCGTGGCGGCCACGCTGTCCGCGTCGCGAACCCCTCGATTGGCCAGCCAAGAGGTCAGGCGGGCCAGGCCGCGTCGGCGCAGGGCGGCTGGGGACTGGTAGCGGGTCAGCAGCACCAGTGCGCCCTTGCGGGCCGAGTAGTCGAAGGCGCGCTCCAGGGCGGGGAACATGCCGGTGAGCACGTCGCGGAGCCGGTTGACCGTTCGCACTCGGTCGGTGACCAGGTCGGTGCGGTGAGCGGTCAGGAGCGCGAGGTCGGCGGCCAGTTGTGCGGGGGCGTCGAGGGTGGCGAAGTCCCGGCGGTGGCGGGCGGTTTCGGCGATGACATAGGCGTCGCGGGCATCCGTCTTGGCCTCGCCCCGGTAGGCGCCGGCCATGCGGTTGACGGTCCGGCCGGGCACGTAGACAGGCTGCTGCCCGTGGGCTGCCAGCAGCGCCAGCAGCAGTGCGGAGGACCTGCTGGAGATGTCCACCGCCCAGTGCACCTCTTCGGCCAGGTCCAGGATCTCGCCGAGTGCGGTCAGGATCGCCGACTCGTCATTTTCGATCTTCTCCGACCAGAGAGTCGCGCCGGTCTCGTCGACCACCGCGGCCCAGTGATGGACCTTGCCCGCGTCGATACCGACCCATATCCGGGCCCGTCGTTCGCTCACGCGTCCCTCCCACAGCCGAGTTCCTTCCGTCGGCCCGTAGGACACCCCGTCGTCAGCTCCGTAAACAGCGACGCGTTCCGCGTATTTCAATCAGCGACCAGGGCGCCCCGAAGGACCGGACGGCCACTCCAGCCGAGCCACGGTCGGCAAGCTGCTTTGAAGCCACATCCGGCCCTCCCGGGCCACCGAACAACTTACGGAGCTGCTTTGGTGCGAGTGATCATGGCCCCGTAAGCTTCCGGCGCGTCGGGCAGTCTGTGGACCTGCCCGGTAAAGCACGACGTTGGGGCCATGATCTTCGAGGCTCGCACCAAAGCGGCTGCCTAAAGCCGTGGAGCCGACCGCCCCAGCCGCGACGTACCCCATCTCTGACTTCATGCGGCTGATCGCTGTAGAGCGCGGCACGGGCGCCGGCGGGGCTGGAGCGGGGCGGAGACAGGAGCGCAGGCCCGGCCGGGGGCCGGGCCGCGCGCGGGGAGCGAAGCGAGCCGCCTTGATGAAGTAGGGAAAGTCTTATCCCGATCGCGCTCTTGTGGTCGGACGCTCCCGCTGTTGGCATGGCGGCATCGATGCTGACGAGTCTCAGGGGGAACCATGGTCGAGCTGACAGTCACACGCTGGAAGAGGCACGGTCACGACCGTCTGTATGCCAACCTTCCCGACGGCACAGCCGCCGGATGGGCTGACTGCAAGACGGGCCGGATCACTGTCCTGCTCAGGCAGTACGAGGGACCGGTAATTGCCGTGCTGCAGCAGCACTTATCGAGCCTGGACCAAGCGCCAGCGGCCAGCGGTGCGGAACTACGCCGGACGTCCGTTCTCCCACCGCTGCGTGCAGACGACGACCTTGCAGCTAACCCGCCAGGTATGGCGTTGCAGAAGCGGCTCGCAACAGAGACTGCGGGTCCTTTAAATCGGCTGCTGGCTAGGCTCCTGCGGCGTCCTGCCGCTGGGGACTCGTGGCGCAAGGGCCTGGCTGGGGAGCGACGTGTGGGAGCCGAACTCGATCGGCTTGGGCGTCAAGGATGGCGGGTGCTGCACTCCGTACCGCTACCGCGGGATGTGGACCTCGACCACCTGCTGATCGGGCCGGGCGGTGTGTTCAGCATCAACACGAAGCATCATCCGAAGAGGGCGGTCTGGGTCGGTGACGATGCAGTCAAGGTCGATCACGGCCCTGCCCAACCGTATGCCCGCAAGAGTCGGGCGGAGGCGCAACGCGTGCAGCGGGTGCTTGAAAGCTATTGCGGCTTCGCCGTGCCAGTTGAGCCGGTCCTGGTGTTCGTTGGCGTTTCCGACCTGAAGGTCGTGGCCACACAGCTATCCGTGAGGGTGTACCGCGAGCGTGAAGTATCGGCCCTGGCTCCACTCGCCGGCGCCCTGTCCGCTGATCAGATTGAGGCGATCTACACGGTCGCCCGGCATCGACAGGCCTGGTTGGCCGCCTGACCGTCATCGGGCACTGAGGAGCCTGCGGCCGTCGTGGCTTCGTACGTGGGGGCCGTTGTCGTCCAGAGCATCCAGGAGACGGATCGCGAAGACCTCGGACATGCTTTCGCTGACCTCTTCGGGCGTGAGCCAGACGACGGCTGTCGACTCACTCGACGTGCGCTCGGTCCCGCCGGAGGGCTTGCAGCGGAAGACCAGGGCCACGATGCCTCGCGTCGTGTTCTTGTAGACCCCGGTGAGTTCGTCCACCTCGACGTGGATGCCGGTCTCCTCCAGGACCTCGCGGGCGACGCCGGCCTCCGGGGTCTCTTCGAGCTCGAGCACTCCGCCGGGGAGTTCCCAAGTGCCGTTGTCGGCACGACGGATGGCAAGAAGCCGACCGTCCTCGCGCACCACGGCTCCAGCTACGGATACCGAGTGCAGCGATGGTGTTGACCTTGCCTCCCGTGATTGACTCATGTACAGGAGCATAGGAGGAAGAGAAGGACTATGGGAACCGCAGTAGGAGGTGAGAGGTCCGTACCTCGGTACGTTCAGATCGCCGAGGAGATCGTGCAGCAAATCCGCGCGGGCGTCCTCAAGCCCGGTGAGATGGTGCCGAGCGAGTCCGAGCTGGTCGAACGCTACGGCGTCTCGGGCGGCACGATCCGCAAGGCCATGGTTGAGGTGCGTGCCAGCGGGCTCGTGGAGACCCGGCACGGCAAGGGTTCGATCGTGAAGGACCGCCCGCCGGTGCGGCATCGGTCCTCTGATCGCTTCCGACGCTCGCATCGCAAGGGCGGCAAGGCTGCGTACCTGGCCGAGTCCGCGCAGTCCGGCGCCACGGCCAAGGTCAGCGTCCTGTACATCGGCCCCATGGAGGCCCCCGAGGATGCAGCCCGGCGACTCGGCGTCCCCGCCGGCACCCAGGTGCTAGCCCGCCGTCGCCTTTACTTCCGCAACGGCATCCCGGTCGAGACCGCCACGTCGTACCTTCCGTGGGACGTCGTGAAGGACATCCCCGAGCTGTTCGCCGAGAACCCCGGCGGTGGCGGCATCTACGCCCGACTCGAAGACCACGGACACGAGTTCGCCGAGTTCGTTGAGAGCCTGCAGGCGCGTCCAGCCTCCAAGGCCGAAGCCTCCGAGCTGGCGCTGAGCGCTGGCGCACCGGTGGTTCATCTGATCCGGGAGGCTCATACCACCGCGGGGCATGTCGTCGAGGTCTGCGACACCCTCATGGCAGCTGACCAGTTCGTTTTTGAGTACCGGATCCCTGCTGCCGACTGACGCCCACTCAACTCCCTGCAGCCCGTCGCGAGTTCTTTTTCGCGGCGGGTTGACTCATGTACAGGAGTGGGGCACTCTTCTTCATGTCACTCATGTACATGAGTGGCGGAGTCCAGCACATCTATAGGAGTGATCCCTGTGCGTCAGATCCCCGTCGACACCTCTGCCGCGACCGTGATGGTCGCCAAGACCCCGCAGCCCAAGATCAAGGACCGCCGTACCGGTGAGATTGCGACCGACATCGAGACCGGCGCGCAGCTGATGACCGTGGACGTGATGTTCGCGGCGAACGACGAGGTCGAGATCCTCTCCATCACCGTCCCGGAGCCCGGTATCTCCGGTGAGCTGGCCATGGGTACGCCGGTCGCGCTGACCGGCTTGATCGCCCGTCCGTGGGAGAACGACTTCAACGGGCAGAAGCGGCACGGTATCGCGTTCCGCGCAGTCGCGGTCACCTCGCTGGCGGAGCCTGCCGCGAAGCCGAAGGCGGCCTGATCATGACCGGCTTCACGGTCGCTCTCGTGCTGGTCGTCGCCGCTGCGGGTCTCCTGCGGTGGCGGCGCCCCACCTGGTACTGGCTGTCCTTCGGCGTCACCCTTGCCGCCCTGCGGGTCCTGGTCCGCTACGCCTCCGTCATGGACGCCTGCGACCTGACCGTCCCGCCCTCGCGGTGGCGCCTGGCGTTAGCCCGGATAACCAACCGGCCCGCGCCGGCCTCCCGCCCGCCGCGCATCCTCCGGCTGCGGCCGACAAGGACCGGCCTGGTCCTGCGGCTTAAGCTGCGGCCCGGTCAGGACGCCTTCGACATCGCTGCCGCTTCTGACCGGCTGCGGCACTCGTTCTCGATGTACGGCGTCACCTGCCGGGAACTGCGCTCCGGTGTCGTAGAGGTGCGCCTGACCGGCTACGACGTCCTCAAGCGGGTGCAGATGCCCGCCAAGCTCGACACCCGTCCGATGCGGGTCCCGGTCGCCCTGCGCGAAGACGGCTCTGTCCACTACCGCGACTACCGGGCGATACCCCACGCCCTCACCCTCGGCGCCACCGAATCCGGCAAGTCCGTCTACCAACGCAACCTCGTCGCCGGACTCGCCCCGATGGACGTCGCCCTGGTCGGCATCGACTGCAAGCAAGGGGTGGAGCTGTTCCCACTGGCACGCCGGTTCTCCGCGCTCGCCGACAACCCCGACACCGCCGCCGAACTCCTCGACGCCCTCGTGGCCCGGATGCAGGACGTCTACCAGCTCATCCGCGCCGAGCAACGCATCACCTCGGCCGTGGCGGACGCGGAGATCGCCGCCGACATCTGGGACCTGCCCGACCACCTGCGCCCGACCCCGGTCGTGGTCCTGGTCGACGAGGTCGCCGAACTCGCCCTGAGCACGAAGAAGAACGACCCCCGCCGGGACCGGATCATCAAGGCCCTGGTCCGCCTCGCCCAGCTCGGCCGGGCCGCCGGAATCTACCTGGAGATCTGCGGGCAGCGCTTCGGCTCCGAACTCGGCGACGGCATCACCATGCTCCGCGCCCAGCTCACCGGCCGCACCGCGCACCGCGTCAACGACGAAGCCTCCGCCAAGATGGCCTTCGGTGACATCTCCACGGACGCCGTCCTGGCCGCGATCCAGATTCCCGCCGAGATTCGTGGGACAGCCATCGCAGGCGACTCCACCGGAGGCTGGCACCGTATCCGCGCCCCGCACACCTCACTGCGCCAGGCCGCCAACATCTGCAACCGGCACGCCCACCGCACACCGGACCTGCCCGAACTGGCCGCCTTTCGGCCCGAGCTGACCGGCACCTCTGGAGTCCGGGTGTCGCTGTCCAAGCCGGCTCCCGCCACGACCTGATTCCTCCCGCTGCACGGTCGGCGCGCCCGCCTTCGCGCCAGGTCCCTACCCCTGCCATGCCTGAAGAAGGAGAGGCCCTCTCATGCCCCAGTCACTGACAGCGCTGGATGACCTCCTTCCCGACGACTTCCTCGGCCAGCTCGCTGCCCTGCGGGATGCACGTGATGAGTTGGACCAGCAGATTCGCGCCTACCTGGCCTACGGGCGGGAGTTCACCGGCCCCCGGCCCTACACGCTTGCTTCACTGGCTGAGGCGGCCGGGCTGTCGATCTCCGGAGTTCGCACTGCCTACACCCCCGCCGACCGCGACGCCGTGGCTCGCGCCCTGGGCCGGGGTCCCCGGAGCCGGCCATGAGGATGTCCGCCCGCCCGCTCCGCGTGGACGCCGTCCTCGTACAGGCTGTGATCGCTGGGGCGCTGTCCTTCGCCCACCTGCACGATCTGGCCGCCGCTGCTGGCCAGGACGGCTGGAAGGCCTGGGCCTACCCGATCAGTGTGGACCTGCTCCTGGTCGCCGCCTGGCGCCGCCTCCGTACGGATGGCCCGTCCCGGCTCGCCTGGTGCTGGTTCGTCATCGCCTTGTTCGCCTCGCTCGGCGCCAACGTCGCCACCGCCGGATTCCTCGACCTGGCCGACCCGCCCGCCCTGCTCCGCCTCGGCGTCGCCGGATGGCCTGCCCTCGCCTTCCTCGGCGGCACCCTCCTCGCCCACACCGCCAACCCACACACTCCCGAACCGGCCCCGGAACCCGACTTCGCCCACAGCGCTGACACCGAGCCGCCCGAACCTGCGCCTGATCCCGAGCCCGCCCCGGTTCCGGTGGAGGGAGCCCCGGCCCTCCCGTCTGTTGCTGCACCCGCGGTTCCCGCTGTCCTCGTGGACCACGCCCGCAAGGTCGCCGCCGAGTACCGCGACCGCACCGGCGCCCCGATCGACACCGACACCCTGCGCACCCGCCTCGGCGTCCCGCCCCACCTCGCCGACGCCATCGCCGCCCACCTCACCTGACCCGGAAGACAGGACGACACATGCCCTCCGACCCCGCAGACCTGACCGCTGCCGACTACCTCGACGGCGCCCGCGAGATGACCGCCGCCGACCGCCCTTACCTCGCCCACCTGCTCGCCGAGGAAGCCGCCCGGCGCACCACCGACCCGGCCACCGCCGCCGGCATCCGTGCCAGCTTCCCCGACCCCACCACCGCCCAGAAGAGGAGCGACTGACATGCCCGCCCGCGACAACTTCCACTCCGTCATGCGCATCGGACCCGTGCAGATCGGCACCCACCGCGACCGCACCGGCCAGACCAAGCACGCCGCCGTGTGCACCTCCGACGGCTGCGGCTGGTCCGCCGACTACACCAACCAGACCGCCGCCCAGCTCGCCGCCCGCACCCACCGCTGCAAGGTCCGCTAGGAGACACCGTGATGCAGGTCCCGCTCTGGTTCGCCCTCGCCGTCGTCGGCTACCTCGGCGTCAAGTTCCTCCGCCCGCCCTGGTGGCTCGTCGCCGTCCTCCTGTTGGGCGGCTACCTCCTCGCCGACAGCGTCCTCGCCCCCGCCATCGACACCGCCATCAAGAAGTAACCGCACGCGAAGGGAGAGCCGCCATGTTCCGCCCGAAGATCCCGACCATGCCGACCCCGACCGGCCTCATCTCCCCGCCGGCCGTTGTTGAACCGACCGACGTGGTCCAGCACGCTCCCACCGCACCTGCCTCAGCCGCTCAGGGTGCTTCCAGGCCCACCATTCAGCTCAGCCCGGGTGCCGTGATCGCCCTGGTCGGCGGCGGCACCGCCGTGGTCCTGGTGGTCGGCGCCGTACTGGTCTCGATGCTTCTCGCCGTCGCCATCACCGGCGCGTCGGTTGCCATCTGTGCCCTGGTGATCCGCTCCCTGATCAGCACCGAAGCCAAGCGCCGCTGACCGGCTTCTGAGG
This sequence comes from Streptomyces sp. NPDC007905, assembly GCF_042959345.1. Taxonomy (NCBI): domain Bacteria; kingdom Bacillati; phylum Actinomycetota; class Actinomycetes; order Kitasatosporales; family Streptomycetaceae; genus Streptomyces; species Streptomyces sp. NPDC007905. The sequence continues at coordinate 268,736 of NZ_JBIBKS010000006.1, forward strand.
CGACGTACAAGCCGCCAAGCACGCCGCCGCCTCCGGAACCGGGCTCCTCAAGCCAACCGCCATCGCCAAGGAGAACACCCGTGGATCTGCTGATAGCTGCCAGCGCCGTGCCGTTACTCGGGTGGGCCGTGCACGGCGGCATCCTCAGCTGCCGTCTCGCCTCCGCCCGCCGTGACCCGCTGACCGGCCTGCACACCCGCGCCGGATGGACCGCCCGCGCCCAGCATTGCATCCGTCGGCACCCGACCGCCGCCGTCCTCCTGGTCGACCTTGACCACTTCAAGGTCCTGAACGACACCCATGGCCATGCCGCCGGAGACGCAGCCCTCATCGCGACCGCCGACCGGCTGCGCACCTGGTGCGGACGGACCGGCACCGCCGGACGTCTGGGTGGAGACGAATTCGTCGCCGTCGTCCAGGACCTCGCTGCCACCGACCTCGACGCGCTCACCACTGCGCTCCACCAGCCGCTGCACCACCAGGGCAGTCCCCTGCCGCTGGCCGCCTCGGTCGGCGTCTGCCCGGTCGCCGAACTCCCGGTCCCGGCTCTGCCCGATGCGCTCGCCGCTGCCGACGCGGCCATGTACGCGGCCAAGGGCCGTAGCCGCCGGGGCTCTCGCACCTCTCGCTGACCGGCCACCGGGTGGCGCACAAGCCGCCAAGCACGCCGCCACCCGGGGCCGTTCCCTCCAACCGCAATCGAAAGGAACCACCATCATGGCCCACCACACCCCGCCCCCGCCGAGGATCTGCCCGGCCTGCGACGGCTTCGCCTCCGCCGCCATCACCCTCGGCAGCCGCGACGCACACGGCCACCTGCGCACCATCACCGCCCACTGCCCGGCCTGCCACGGCACCGGCATTGCCCGCCGCGCCCGCCGGCAGGGGGTGAACGCCTGATGCCCCACCGCTGGAGCCAGGGAGTCGACCGCATCCTGTCCGACGGACTGGACGGCGAGTACGACCGCCTGAAGAAGACCGCCAAAGCCCACGAGCTGCACGACACCGGCCGGGACACGAAGCCCGCCCGCGGCGGCCGCTCTTCCAACGAGGCGTCCGGCCCCGCCAGTAGCAACGCAAACACCCCGCAGAAGCGAGGATGGCGCCGTTGAACCTGAACACGATGGACCCGACCACCCTCGGCGACCTGCTGAGGGTGGCTTCGGCCCCCGACTATGCCCGTTGGGAGGACCAGATCCGCCGCACCGGCGGCTGCGCCGACCCCATCCACCTGACCGGCTGGGTCCTGCACAAGGACAAGACCACCGGCGAGACCCTGCACCACTACTCCACCAGGAACGAGCCAGGCGGACGCCTCCGCCTCGCCTGCGGCAACCGCCGCGCCTCCCGCTGCCCCTCCTGCGCCTGGACCTACGCGGGCGACACCTACCACCTCATCCGGGCCGGCCTCGCTGGTGACGACCGCCGCGACATCCCCGCGACCGTCCGCGATCACCCCCGCGTCTTCGCCACCCTCACCGCCCCCTCATTCGGCCCGGTCCACAACCGCCCCGACCGGGGCACCTGCCGCTGCGGCACCCACCACCCGGCCGATGCCCCCACCCTCGGCACCCCCATCGACCCGGCCACCTATGACTACGCGGGCACCGTCCTCTTCAACAACCACGCCGGACAGCTCTGGCAGCGCTTCACCACCCGCCTACGCCGCGAGATCGCTACCCGGGCCGGACTCACCCGCCGCGAACTCCCCGAACACCTCCGCGTCTCCTACGGCAAGGTCGCCGAGTTCCAGAAGCGCGGCGCCCTGCACTTCCACGCCGTCATCCGCCTCGACGGACCGGAAGGAGCCGACACCGAGCCCCCGGCCTGGGCAACGGTCGACCTCCTCGCCGACGCCATCCGGGCCGCCGCCGCGCACTCCTACACCTCGGTCTCGGTGCCGGCCGCCGAGGACCAACCGGCCCGCACCTTCCGCTGGGGCACCCAGCTCGACATCCGGCCCGTGAAGAGCTTCGGCGACGGCTCCGACATCACAGAACAGGCCGTCGCCTCCTACGTCGCCAAGTACGCCACCAAGGCCGCCGAGAACACCGGCACCCTCGACCGCCGCATCGGCGAACTCGCCGAACTCGACCGCCACCAGGTCCCCGATCACACTCGCCGCCTCATCGAAGCCTGCAAGGTGCTCGACCCGCTCTACCCCGACCGCCGCCTGTGGGCCTGGGCTCACATGCTCGGCTTCCGCGGCCACTTCAGCTCGAAGTCACGCCGGTACTCCACCACCCTCGGTGCCCTCCGCCAGGAACGCGCCGACTACCGCGCTGCCCAGGAACGCGAAGCCCGCGGCCTGGACGACACCGAGCCGGACACCGTCCTGGTCCTGGCCGACTGGCAGTACGCCGGCCACGGCCACACCCCCGGCGAATCCGCCCTCGCCGCCACCATCGCCCGCGACCTCCAGCTCAACCGCGAAACCGCCCGCGAAGCCCAGCTCGATCAATTCATCCAGGAAGGAGCGTTGAGGTGAAGGACGAGCTCATGACCGTTCGGGAGGTCTGCGCCGAATTGAAGGGCATCTCACGGCGGACCTTCTATCGATGGCGCGAGCTGGGTGAGGCTCCCCAGGCCTTCAAGTTGCCCAACGGGGAGTTGCGCGTCTGGCGCAGTGACTTTACTGCCTGGCTGAACGCTCGTGAGCGTGCCGCGGCATGAAGTCTCTTGATGTGAGGGTGTGGGGAGTTCGGAAGCGGAACACCCAGAAGTCGTCTTATGACGTCAGGTGGACCGTTTCGGGGAGCGTCTTCTCTGAACAGTTTCGTACCAAGGGTCTTGCGGACCACTACCGGGCCAAGCTCCTTCGAGCCACACGTGATGGCGAAGAGTTCGACACGGTCACGGGGCTGCCTGACTCGATGGTGGAGAAGGCGCCTTCGGCTACCTGGTACTCATTCGCTCTCAAGTATCTGGCCATGAAGTGGCCGCATGCCGCGCCGAACACTCGCGCCGGGATCAATGAGTCTCTGGCAGCTGTAACTATGGCCCTTCTCGATGATCGTCCGGGGCGGCCGTCCGATGAACTGCTCAGGAAAGCATTGCGGAACTGGGCCTTTGTCCTGCCTGGCCCTGCTGATCGTGAGTTGCCGACTGAGATCGCGAACACCCTGCATTGGGTGACCAAGGCTTCTCGTCCTCTGTCCGACCTCGGTGATGCTGCGATTGGCAGGGCGGTCCTGGACTCGCTCAAACTGAAGTTGGACGGGACGGCGGCGGCCGCGGAAACTGTTCGGCGAAAGCGTCGCACGCTTGTCAACGCGCTGCATTACGCGGTGGACCTTGGCGAGTTCAAAGAGAACCCGATCACTGCGATTCGATGGAAGAAACCTAAGGTGGCCGGGGAGGTAGACCCGCGGGTGGTCGCCAATCCGGAGCAGGCTCGGTCCCTGTTGACGGCGGTCTCGTATGTCGGTGGGTTTGGCCGGGCGCGTGGTCGTCGACTCGTCGGCCTGTTCGCCTGCATGTACTACGGCGCCTTACGCCCTGCTGAGGCAGTCGGCCTCACCAAAGCAGACCTGAAGCTGCCGGAGACCGGCTGGGGGACGGCTCTGCTGAACCGGACACGTCCCAGCGTCGGCAAGCAGTGGACGGACTCTGGCGAGACCCACGACGATCGCGGCCTGAAGAACCGGCCGGCCGAAGAGGTCCGGCTCGTGCCGATCCCGCCCCAGCTCGTCGCCATCCTTCGGCAGCACCTCGACACGTTCGGCAGCGCGGAGGACGGGCGACTCTTCACGAATGAACGTGGGGGAGTGGTGGGCTCCTCGACTTACTACCGCGTGTGGCAGGAGGCTCGGGGGCTGGCGCTCCCGCCGGCCGCGGTCGCCTCGCCGCTCGCTGCCCGACCGTACGACCTTCGGCACTCGGCCCTGTCGACTTGGCTGAACTCCGGGGTGGATCCGACCGAGGTAGCCGAACGCGCGGGCAACAGTGTCGAGGTCCTGCTGAGCCGGTACGCCAAGTGCATCGACGGGCGGCAGGAAATCGCCAACCGCAAGATTGAGGACCTGTTGAGCGAGTACGAGTGATCGCCAATGCGTCAGACGGAAGCTCCCGGGTAACCCGGGAGCTTCCGTCTTGGCCCGGGTAGGCCGACGCACCTTAGTAGTCGGCCAACTGGTTCTGTGCCAGCCCAATCTCCGGGTTGTACCAGTCCGGAAGCTCCTGGGATGCGGTCACCTCAACACGCATAAGCGCTCGCACATGTCCCAGCTGCGGGATAATCGAGTCCAATAGGTCAATGACCTGCTTGAGCCTCGCCTGCCGAGTGGATGAGTCCGACTCGCCTGTTGCCTCCATCAAGCGCCTGTAGGCGATCGTCAGCTGGGCGTTCACCCGGCTCTCGAGGTCGAGCACTGCATCGCTTGCGATCAACTGAGCTTCAGCGCGGGTATCCCGTTGAGTACGCCGCGCGCTAGTTACTTCTGCTGCATCCGTCTCGGCGGATCCAGATTTGAGCGCGTAAGCGTACGTCAGCATCGCGTCTCTGTAGTGCCGATCGTGTGCATTCATCTGCACGTAGCAGTTCCGAAGCTGATCGATCCTGCGCTGATCATCAGCAGTCCGTTGCTCTGCGAGACGAATTCGCTCTTCCCGCTCCAATCGCTGTAACTCGGCCCGCTGAGTCAGAATCTGAGTGATCACTGCCGAGGCGAGCGTGCCGCCTACACCAACGATTGCAATGATCACAGAGATGGTCGCGCCGGACATCCCCACCCCCTGACACTCGCATGAGTTCCCTTGATGGGTAGACGGTAGCCAAAGCGCCCGCGTGGCCTGGAGTAAACGCCGGTGATCGGCTGCAGGCACGGTGCCGGTCTGTTACTCGACATGGCTGTCGACCTGTCCGTGGATCTCACGGTTTGCGTGGGCTGACCAGCGGCGATGCCTCAACATCCTGTCCACGAATAGTCCACAGACCCCGACATACGCCCGCTCCGGGCGGCACACGCCTGCACATACGCGAAGACCCCGGCCTCAGCGTTTCCGCTGGTGACGGGGTCTTTGGGCACCTCATGCTGGGTGCCCCCGGCAGGATTCGAACCTGCGCACACGGCTCCGGAGGCCGTTGCTCTATCCCCTGAGCTACGGGGGCGTGTCGGGCGCTGAGCTTCTCGCTCGCGGCGACGTGTAGAACCCTAGCAGGTCTTCCGGGGTGATCAGGAACGGGTTTCCCGGGGCGGGGCGAGGGCCTTCCCCCGCAGGGGTTGGAAGTGGGGAAAACCCGGACGCGGTGGCCGGTCCGGACCTACTCTCGAGTTGTGCCAGGCGCGTCCGGCCGGGTGCTTGTTGTGGACGACAACAAGGTCATCCGGCAGCTGATCAGGGTCAACCTCGAGCTGGAGGGGCTTGAGGTCGTGACCGCGGCCGATGGTGCCGAGTGTCTGGATGTGGTGCATGAGGTGCAGCCCGATGTGGTGACCCTCGATGTCGTCATGCCTCGACTCGACGGGCTCAGGACCGCCGCTCGGCTTCGGGCCGATCCGCGTACGCATGATCTTCCCCTCGCCATCATCAGCGCGTGTACGCAGTATGAGGTCGAGACCGGTCTCGGCGTCGGCGTCGACGCCTTCCTCGCCAAACCCTTCGAACCCGCGGAACTCGTTCGGCTCGTCAAGCACCTCATCGAGCGCAGGCCCGGGGGCAGGGAGGTAGGGGGAGGCGGAGAGGCTGACGGTGACGGTGGTCGTGATGGTGATGACCGGGACGGTGAGGATGACGGCGGGGTGACCGGAGAGGTCCCCGGCGGCGTCTCCTTCGGCGGATAGCCGGCTGCCGTCCGCCGGACAGCTGGTCGCCGCTCACCCCGTGGTCGCCCGATGACTGGCTGCCGCTCATCGGGTGGTCGCCCGATGGCTGGTCGCCGCTCATCGGGTGGTGATTCCCATGCTGGGTTCGCCGTTCCGGCTTTCGCCGTACGTCCCCCGCTGCTCGCCATTCCTCGTTCGGTGCGCGCCGCCTCCCCTCTCGCCGCCCGCCATGCGTCGTTCGGCGCTCCCCATCCAGATTCAGAATTCGTCCGCTTCTTCCCTCCACACGCCACACGCCACGCCTCCCCACCTCACAGTCCACTCCCACACCCCCACCCGCACCCTCAGCTGTCATGCCCCCCTAGAACCCCCGCCCATCTCACCCCGTAAAACCACCTCGCATACCCACCCCCCACCTCCCCTACGCTTGTCCCGTGACCCCCGTCGAGCTCTCCCGCACCGTGCTGCGCGCGGTGTGTCGTGCTGTGGAGCAGGGGGAGCTGAGGGTGACCGTGCCGGAGCGGGTGGTGGTGACCGAGCCGGGGCCCGGGGGGTGCGGGGACTACGCCACGAATGTCGCCCTGCGGCTCGCCCGGCCGGCGGGGCAGCCTGCGCGGCGGGTCGCCGAGGTCCTGCGGGCGTATCTCGTCGAGGCGGAGGGAGTGCGGGACGTCGTCGTCACCGGGCCCGGGTTCCTCAACATCAGCCTCGGCGGCCAGGCCGACCCTGCCGTCGCGCTCGTACGCGAGATCCGGGAGCGCGGTGCCGCGTACGGGCACAGTGACGCTCTCGCCGGGCAGGTCGTCGTGCTGCGCGTGCCGTACGAGGCGCGGGCCGAGGCCATCGCCGACGCGGTCGTACGGATCGTCGCGACCCAGGGCGGCAGGGCCGAGGTCGAGCACGGTGAGCCCGTGAATCTGCGGCCCGTCCCGGCGCCGGAGGATCCCGCTCCGCTCGGGGCCGACGCCGCCCAGTGGGCGCTGCTCCGTCCCGCGCCGCACGACCGGCCCCGGATCACCGCGGATCATCTGGTGCAGCGGGAGAGCAACCCGTTGTTCCGGGTGCGCTACGCGCACGCCCGTGTCCGGTCCGTCGCGCGCAACGCCGGCCGTCTCGGGTTCGCCGCCGAGCCCGGGCCGGTGGAGGCCCGCGACCTCCTGATTCCGCTCGCCGATCACCCCCGTATCCTCACCGCGGCCGCCACCCACCGCGCCCCGGACCGGCTGGCCCGGCATCTGGTCACCGTCGCCGATGCCGTCCTGCCCTTCGTGCCCACCGTGCTTCCGCGCGGCGAGGAGAAACCCTCGGCCGCCCACCGTGCCCGGCTCGCCCTCGCCGAAGCCGCCGGGACGGTGCTGGCCGGCGGCCTGTCCCTGCTCGGCATCGACGCACCCGAACACCTCTGAGGGCCCGAGAGCAGATGAGCCCCGCAGAGACAGAGAGTCTGAGAGTCACGTCATGAGCCGTTCCGCCCATCCCGCCGGGCCCCGCCACGCCGACGTCCTGCCCGAGGGGCACTACTCCGCCCCGCCCGCCGACCTCAACACCCTCGACCCCAAGGTGTGGGCCGAGACCGTCGCCCGGAACGAGGACGGTGTCCTGACCGTCGGCGGCATTCCCGCGACCCGGCTCGCCGAGGAGTTCGGCACCCCCGCCTACATCCTCGACGAGGCCGACTTCCGGGCCCGGGCCCGCGCCTGGCGCACCGCCTTCGGTGCCGATGCCGACGTGTTCTACGCCGGGAAGGCGTTCCTGTCGCGTGCGGTCGTGCGCTGGCTGAAGGAAGAGGGGCTCAACCTGGATGTGTGCTCCGGCGGGGAGTTGGCCACCGCCCTGTCCGCAGGTATGCCGGGCGAGCGCATCGCCTTCCACGGCAACAACAAGTCCGTCGAGGAGATCACCCGGGCCGTGGAGTCCGGCGTCGGGCGGATCGTGCTCGACTCCTTCCCGGAGATCGTGCGGGTCGCGCACATCGCGCAGTCCCTCGGCAGGCGGCAGAAGGTGCAGATCCGGATCACCGTGGGCGTCGAGGCTCATACGCATGAGTTCATCGCCACCGCCCACGAGGACCAGAAGTTCGGGATTCCGCTCGCCGGGGGGCAGGCCGCCGAGGCCGTACGGCGGGCCCTGCAGCTCGACGGGCTCGAGCTGATCGGGATCCACTCGCACATCGGGTCGCAGATCTTCGACATGTCCGGCTTCGAGGTCGCCGCCCACCGCGTGGTCGGGCTGCTGAAGGACATCCGCGACGAGCACGGCGTCGAGCTGCCCGAGATCGACCTCGGTGGCGGGCTCGGGATCGCGTACACGAGTGACGACGATCCCCGTGAGCCCCATGAGATCGCCAAGGCCCTGACCGAGATCGTCAGCCGCGAGTGCGATGCCGCCAGGCTGCGCACGCCCCGGATCTCCGTCGAGCCCGGGCGCGCCATCGTCGGGCCGACCGCCTTCACCTTGTACGAGGTCGGCACCGTCAAGCCGCTCGAGGGGCTGCGGACGTACGTCTCCGTCGACGGCGGCATGTCCGACAACATCCGCACGGCGCTGTACGACGCCGAGTACAGCGTCGCCCTCGTCTCGCGCACCAGTGACGCCGAGCCCATGCTCGCCCGGGTCGTCGGCAAGCACTGCGAGAGCGGGGACATCGTGGTCAAGGACGCGTTCCTGCCGGCCGACCTGGCACCGGGCGACCTCGTCGCCGTACCCGCCACCGGCGCCTACTGCCGGTCCATGGCCAGCAACTACAACCATGTGCTCCGGCCGCCGGTGGTGGCCGTGAAGGACGGCGAGGCCCGGGTCATCGTGCGGCGCGAGACGGAGGAGGACCTGCTGCGTCTCGACGTCGGATGAGAAACAGCGGGACCAGCAGGAACGTGCGGGAAGGCGGGCCGGAAGATCTTCGGTCTCTGCGTCCCGGCAAAATGAAATAGATGTCTCACGATCCGGACGAAGGGTAGAAACTCCCGTCCGGTGAGTGAGACTGGTCCAACCTAGACGGTAAGAGGAAACGAGGTCGGATGATGCGTACGCGTCCGCTGAAGGTGGCGCTGCTGGGCTGTGGAGTGGTCGGCTCAGAGGTGGCGCGCATCATGACGACGCACGCCGACGACCTCGCCGCCAGGATCGGGGCCCCCGTGGAGCTCGCGGGCGTGGCCGTGCGGCGGCCCTCGAAGGTGCGTGAGGGCATCGCCCCCTCCCTCGTCACCACCGACGCCACCGCCCTCGTCAAACGCGGCGACCTCGACGTCGTCGTCGAGGTCATCGGCGGGATCGAGCCCGCCCGTACGCTCATCACCACCGCCTTCGAGCACGGCGCGTCCGTGGTCTCCGCCAACAAGGCCCTGCTCGCCCAGGACGGGGCCGACCTGCACGCCGCGGCCGAGGAGCACGGCAGGGACCTCTACTACGAGGCCGCCGTCGCCGGTGCCATCCCGCTGATCCGGCCGCTGCGCGAGTCCCTCGCCGGTGACAAGGTCAACCGGGTCCTGGGGATCGTGAACGGCACCACCAACTTCATCCTCGACAAGATGGACTCCAGCGGCGCCGGCTACCAGGAGGCCCTCGACGAGGCCACCGCGCTCGGGTACGCCGAGGCCGACCCCACCGCCGACGTCGAGGGGTTCGACGCCGCCGCCAAGGCCGCCATCCTCGCCGGCATCGCCTTCCACACGCGCGTGCGCCTGGACGACGTCTACCGCGAGGGCATGACCGAGGTCACCGCCGCCGACTTCCGGTCGGCGAAGGAGATGGGCTGCACCATCAAGCTGCTCGCCATCTGTGAGCGTTCGAAGGACGGCGCGTCCGTCACCGCGCGGGTGCATCCCGCCATGATTCCGCTGAGCCACCCGCTCGCCTCCGTGCGCGGCGCCTACAACGCCGTCTTCGTGGAGTCCGACGCGGCCGGGCAGCTCATGTTCTACGGCCCCGGCGCCGGCGGTTCCCCGACCGCCTCCGCCGTGCTCGGCGACCTGGTCGCCGTCTGCCGCAATCGACTCAACGGCGCAACGGGGCCCGGTGAGTCGGCGTATGCCGCCCTGACCGTCTCGCCGATGGGCGACGTCGTCACGCGCTACCACATCAGCCTCGACGTCGCGGACAAACCGGGTGTTCTCGCCCAGGTCGCGACCGTGTTCGCCGAGCACGGCGTGTCGATCGATACGGTTCGCCAGCAGGGCAAGGACGGCGAGGCCTCCCTCGTCGTCGTCACCCACCGGGCCTTGGACGCCTCCCTGACCGGGACCGTCGAGGCGTTGCGCAAGCTCGACACCGTGCGGGGTGTCGCCAGCATCATGCGGGTTGAAGGAGAGTAACCAGCAATGACCCACCAGTGGCGCGGAATCATCGAGGAGTACCGGGACAGGCTGCCGGTATCCGACACCACGCCGGTCGTGACGCTCCGCGAGGGCGGCACGCCCCTCGTGCCCGCGCAGGTGCTCTCCGAGCGCACGGGCTGTGAGGTCTACCTCAAGGTGGAAGGAGCCAACCCCACCGGGTCCTTCAAGGACCGCGGCATGACCATGGCCATCTCCAGGGCCAAGGAGGAGGGGGCGAAGGCCGTGATCTGCGCCTCCACCGGCAACACCTCCGCGTCCGCCGCCGCCTACGCCGTCCGTGCGGGCATGGTCTCCGCCGTGCTCGTGCCGCAGGGCAAGATCGCGCTCGGCAAGATGGGCCAGGCCCTGGTGCACGGCGCGAAGATCCTCCAGGTCGACGGCAACTTCGACGACTGCCTCACGCTCGCCCGCGCTCTGAGCGAGAACTACCCGGTGGCGCTGGTCAATTCGGTCAACCCGGTGCGTATCGAGGGCCAGAAGACGGCCGCCTTCGAGATCGTGGACATGCTCGGGGACGCCCCCGACCTCCACGTCCTCCCGGTCGGCAACGCGGGCAACATCACGGCCTACTGGAAGGGCTACAAGGAGTACGCCGCCGACGGCATCGCCTCCACGACCCCGCGGATGTGGGGTTTCCAGGCCTCCGGCAGTGCCCCGATCGTGCGCGGCGAGGTCGTCAAGGACCCCTCGACCATCGCCACCGCGATCCGTATCGGCAACCCCGCCTCCTGGCAGTACGCGCTGGCCGCGCGGGACGAGTCCGGCGGTGCCATCGATGAGGTGACGGACCGTGAAATCCTGCGCGCCTACCGCCTGTTGGCCGCGCAGGAGGGCGTCTTCGTGGAGCCCGCCTCCGCCGCCTCCGTGGCCGGTCTGCTCAAGGCCGCCGAGCAGGGCAAGGTCGACCCGGGCCAGCGCATCGTGTGCACCGTCACCGGCAACGGTCTGAAGGACCCCGACTGGGCCGTCGCCGGCGCCCCGCAGCCGGTCACCGTGCCGGTCGACGCGGCCACCGCGGCCGAGCGCCTCGGCCTGGCCTGAGCAGGGGAATCCCGGCAGGGTGCACAGGGGCCTTACGACACGCATCGTGCGCCTCCTGTGCGCCCTATGTCGCCACAGAACCTTCCTTCGATAGGCTGTACTGAACCCGCCTACCGCATATGCCCCCGCGTGTGGGCACGGGGCCGCGCTGTCTCCGCGACCCGACGGGTCTTCGTACACCATCGAATGTCCATCGAATCGACCGAACGACATTCGCCTCCATCGGATGTCCTCGACAGTCACGCAGCTCAAGGAGAGTCTTCGAGCGATGGCCGGTCCAGCCTTCCGCGCCGCCGCCGTCCGGGTGCGCACTCCCGCCACCAGCGCCAACCTCGGTCCGGGCTTCGACGCCCTGGGCCTCGCGCTGGGGCTCTACGACGACGTCGTCGTCCGGGTGGCCGACTCCGGGCTGCACATCGACATCGCGGGCGAGGGCAGTGAGACCCTCCCGCGTGACGAGAATCACCTCCTCGTCCGTTCCCTGCGCACCGCCTTCGATCTGCTGGGCGGACAGCCCCGCGGCCTGGAGATCGTCTGTGCCAACCGCATTCCGCACGGCCGTGGCCTGGGCTCCTCCTCCGCCGCCATCTGCGCCGGCATCGTCGCCGCCCGCGCGGTGACCATAGGCGGCGAGGCCCGGCTCGACGACGCCGCGCTGCTGGAGCTGGCCACGGAGATCGAGGGTCACCCGGACAACGTGGCGGCCTGTCTGCTCGGTGGCTTCACCCTGTCCTGGATGGAGGCCGGCGCCGCCCGGGCGATCAGGATGGACCCGCACGATTCCATCGTTCCGGTGGTTTTCGTACCCGGAAAGCCGGTCCTGACCGAGACCGCGCGCGGCCTGCTCCCGCGCACCGTGCCGCACGTCGACGCCGCCGCCAACGCGGGGCGTGCCGCACTGCTCGTCGAGGCCCTCACCCGGCGCCCCGAGCTGTTGCTGCCCGCCACCGAGGACCGCCTCCACCAGGAGTACCGCGCCCCGGCCATGCCGGAGAGCGCCGCGCTGGTGGAGCGGCTGCGGGCGGACGGGATCCCTGCCGTGATCTCCGGCGCCGGGCCCACCGTCATGGCGCTGGCCGACGCCGACAGCGCCGACAAGGTGGCCCACCTCGCGGGTGCGGGCTGGGCCGCGAACCGGCTGGACCTCGATGTCGAGGGAGCGAGCGTGCTGCCGCTTGCGACCTGACACACGGTTGCCGGATTTGGAGAGGGGGAATGTTTGTTGGATCCGGTAGTGTTAATCTCAAGTCTGCACCCGACCCCACCATGGCGAGGTGCTTCGTGTCCCCGTCCGGGACAGACATTCTTCCGGGAGCCTCCCACACCACTCCGTGTTCCGTGCGCCGTACCTGGGCAGTACGACGCATGCGGACACTGAGCGGGACACCGGGCACGCTCCGGAATCGGTGCTACCACGCCACGTGACACTGGGTGTCACGGCTCGCGGAAGCGCCATCACCAGCAAATCTCTTCCGCCGCTTTGGCGGACCACCGCCCCGGCACGGTTCACAGAGACAGGACCGTAGCCGGACAGCACAACCGGTCGCCGAGCCAGACAGGCCGACGTCCGCTCCAGGGAAGGACCCTTCGTGAGCGACACCACCGATCTGATGGGCGCACGTGTCGAGGAGACCGCTGCCGCGCCCGCCACGGACGCCTCCGCGCCTGCCACCGGTGCCGGCTCCCGGCGGCGCCGCGGTACCGGCCTCGAGGGCATGGTGCTGGCCGAGCTGCAGCAGGTCGCCTCGGGCCTCGGCATCAGGGGCACCGCGCGCATGCGCAAGAGCCAGCTGATCGAGGTCATCAAGGAGGCCCAGGCCGCAGGGGGCGCCGCCCCCAAGGCCGAGGACGCCACCGAGACCAAGCCCAAGCGCCGGGCCACCTCGAAGGCCCGTACGGGCGAGGACGCCGCCGGGAAGAAGGCGGAGAAGGCCGCGGAGGCCCCCGCCGAGAAGGCCGTGGCCCAGCAGCAGATCGAGATCCCCGGCCAGCCTTCCCCCAAGCTCTCGGCTCCGCTCGAGCAGGGTGCCCCCACGGACGACGCCCCGACCGAGCGCCGTCGCCGCCGCGCGACCGCCGACGCGGGCAGCCCGGCCGGGAGCAGCGCCGAGACCGTCGCCGCCGAGGCGAAGAGCGAGCCCAGGACCGAGACGCCCGCCCAGCAGCAGGGCGAGCCCAAGGGGGACGCCGGTGACGGCGAGGGCCGTGGCCGCCGCGACCGCCGCGAGCGCGGGCGCGACCGCCGCAACAAGGGCGACGAGCAGCAGGGTCAGGGCGGTGGCCGGCCGGACCGCCAGGACCGCCAGGACCGTCAGCAGCAGGGCCAGCCGCAGGGCGGCGGCCGTCAGGACCGCAACACCGGTCCGCAGGACGACGACGACTTCGACGGCGGCCGCCGGGGCCGTCGCGGGCGCTACCGGGACCGCCGTGGCCGCCGTGGCCGCGACGAGATCGCCGAGCCGCAGCTGGCCGAGGACGACGTCCTGATCCCCGTCGCGGGCATCCTGGACATCCTGGACAACTACGCCTTCATTCGGACCTCTGGCTACCTGCCGGGCCCGAACGACGTGTACGTCTCCCTCGCCCAGGTCCGCAAGAACGGCCTGCGCAAGGGTGACCACATCACCGGTGCGGTCCGTCAGCCGAAGGAGGGGGAGCGGCGTGAGAAGTTCAACGCCCTGGTCCGCCTCGACTCCGTCAACGGCATGGCGCCCGAACACGGCCGCGGCCGCCCGGAGTTCAACAAGCTGACCCCGCTCTACCCGCAGGACCGGCTCCGCCTGGAGACCGACCCGGGCGTGCTGACCACCCGCATCATCGACCTGGTGTCGCCGATCGGCAAGGGACAGCGCGGTCTGATCGTGGCCCCGCCGAAGACCGGCAAGACCATGATCATGCAGGCGATCGCCAACGCGATCACCCACAACAACCCCGAGTGCCACCTGATGGTCGTCCTGGTCGACGAGCGTCCGGAAGAGGTCACCGACATGCAGCGGTCGGTGAAGGGCGAGGTCATCTCCTCGACCTTCGACCGCCCGGCCGAGGACCACACCACGGTCGCCGAGCTGGCCATCGAGCGTGCCAAGCGTCTGGTGGAGCTGGGTCACGACGTGGTCGTGCTGCTCGACTCCATCACGCGTCTGGGCCGTGCCTACAACCTGGCCGCGCCCGCCTCCGGCCGCATCCTGTCCGGTGGTGTCGACTCGACCGCGCTGTACCCGCCGAAGCGGTTCTTCGGTGCGGCGCGGAACATCGAGGACGGCGGTTCGCTGACCATCCTGGCCACGGCTCTCGTCGACACCGGCTCCCGCATGGACGAGGTGATCTTCGAGGAGTTCAAGGGCACGGGCAACGCCGAGCTCAAGCTCGACCGGAAGCTCGCCGACAAGCGGATCTTCCCGGCGGTGGACGTGGACGCGTCCGGTACCCGTAAGGAAGAGATCCTGCTCGCCCCCGACGAGCTCGCCATCGTCTGGAAGCTGCGCCGGGTGCTGCACGCCCTCGACCAGCAGCAGGCGGTCGAGCTGCTTCTCGACAAGATGAAGCAGACGAAGTCGAACGCCGAGTTCCTGATGCAGATTCAGAAGACGACGCCGACGCCCGGCAACGGCGACTAGTCGGTACTAGTCGGTAGGGACTGGGTAAGAAGCCAGGGCCGCCCCCCGTCACCAAGTGACGGAGGGCGGCCCTTTGGCGCTGAGAGGTACGGGAGGCAACACGCGTCCCCTTCTGCTCACTCTTTCGGGGGGAACTCCCTTGCCCACGCCCCAGCCCGGGCGGCACAGACGCCGGATACGTCTTGCCCTGCCCCTCGCCGCAGCCGGTGTCGCCGCCGCGGTGACCGCCGCGCTCATGACGTCGTCCGCCGGTGCGGCCACCGTGCTGCCGAAGCCGACCACCGCGCCCGCCGTCAACCAGCCCTCACAAGGCACCCTGGACAAGCGCATCGCGGGCGCCGCCGCCACCGACGCGACCGGCTCGTCGGCCACCACCGGCAACAGCCCCTCCGCCGTGTCGCCGAAGATCATCGGCGGCAAGGAGACCACCATCTCCACGGCTCCCTGGATGGCCCAGCTCTGGTACTACGACGACAAGGGCACCAGCGACACCAGCGACGACATCGGCTTCTTCTGCGGCGGCTCGGTCGTCTCGCCGACGAAGATCCTCACCGCCGCGCACTGCGTCTGGGACGAGGAGCACGCCAAGGCGTACGACTGGAAGGCCAACGGTGCCGTCGTCACCGGCACCGACCAGCTGCCCACCACCGACACCTCGAACAACACCGACCTGCACGGCGGCCAGGCCACGGGCGTCCTGCGCCAGTGGAAGAACCCGTCGTACAACCCGGACGCCATCGACAACGACATCGCCGTGCTCACCCTGGCCGTCCCGGTCAAGGCCACGCCGATCCGGATGGTCACCTCCGGCGACACCGCGTCCTACACCGGCAGTGCCGGCGCCGGCGCCACGGTGTACGGCTGGGGCCGTACCAGCTCCACCAGCCACGACATCTCCCAGACGCTGAAGACGGCCACGCTGCCCATCCAGTCGGACACCACCTGCGCCGGCTACTACCGGAGTGACTTCGTCAAGGGTCACATGGTGTGCGCGGGCGACCCCGCCAGCGGCAGCGACTCCGGTACCACCTCGGCCTGCAACGGCGACTCGGGCGGCCCGCTCGTGGTCAACGGCCGTATCGCCGGTGTCGTCTCCTGGGGTGTGGAGAACTGCGTCGAGAAGGGCGCCTACAGCGTCTTCAGCAAGGTCTCCACGTACGTCGGCGCGGTCTACCCGCAGATCGACGACAGCAACCTGAGCTACGACGACGGCAAGGCCGACCTCTTCGTGCGGGCCTCCTCCACGAAGACCGGCTACGAGAAGGACTCCAAGGGCACCTCCTTCGGCTCCCGGATCTCCTGGGGCGACTGGAGCGGCGTCAACCTGGTCCTGCAGACCGACCTGAACCGGGACGGCTACCAGGACATGATCTACCGGGTCAGCTCCACCGGTGACGTGTACTGGGACCACATCGTGCTCAACAGCACCCGTACCCAGGGCACCTGGACCACCACGAAGATCTTCACCGGCTGGAAGACCCGCACCCGGATCGTCGCCCCGGGCGACATCACCGGCGACTACCTGCCCGACATCCTGTCCGTCGACTCCGGCGGCACGCTGTGGATCTACCCGGGCAAGGGCAACGGCACCTTCGGCTCGCGCGTCTCGGTCGGCACCGGGTGGAACCAGTACAACTCGGTGCGCGGCCACGGCGACTTCACCGGTGACGGCAAGGCCGACCTGCTCGCCCGCAAGTCCGGCAGCGACGACCTGTACCTCTACAAGGGCACCGGCAAGTCCGGTTCCGGCGCCTTCTCCACCCGGATCAAGGTGCGCAGCGCCTGGACCGGCTACAACGCCTTCGACGCGGTCGGCGACGTCAGCGGCGACGGCAAGGCCGACTTCCTGGCCCGCACCTCCGGCGGCACCCTTTACCTGTACAAGGGCACCGGAAAGGCTACAAGCGAGATCTTTGCCACAAGGGTCTCGGCCGGTACCGGTTTCCAGGCGTACGACCTCTGGGGCTGAAGCCGCAGGTGAGCATGGCTCACCCTGGACGAGACGGTCACGCACAGTGCCCACCGCCGCACGCGGTGGGCACTGTGCGTTGTGCGACGCTGTCCCGAGTTTCTCCGTCCGACCCGGCGGGGCGACGATGGAGCGGTGACGACCGCGCCTGACCCTGAAAGCAGGGGGTAACCGACCGGACGAGACCTAGGAGTGACGTGTCCGCCGAGAGCACGCCGGAGCCCGGCATACCGGAGCCGGCCCAGACCGGCCCCCGCCGCCGAGGCAAGGGCCACCGCCGCAAGGCCCCCAGCACGGGCCGCAAGGCCCTGCTCGCCACGGCCTGGGCGGCCGCGGGTGTGGTCGTGCTGGGCGGCACCGGCGCCGGGTACGTCTACTTCAAGCTCAACGGCAACATCAGGAGCGTCGACATCAACCAGGCCCTCGGCGCCGACCGGCCGCACAAGGTCGACAACGGCTCCGAGAACATCCTGGTCCTGGGCTCGGACTCGCGCTCCGGTTCCAACAAGAAGCTCGGCGGCGGCACCGACGACGGCAGCGCCCGCTCCGACACGGCGATGATCGTCCACGTGTACAAGGGCCACAAGAAGGCCGCCGTGGTCTCCATCCCGCGCGACACCCTCATCGACCGCCCCGCGTGCACGGACGCCGACGGCACCGCGCATCCGGCCGGGTCGGGGGTGATGTTCAACTCCGCCTACTCCACCGGCGGCGCCGCCTGTGCCGTCAAGACGGTCGAGTCCCTCACCGGCATCCGCATGGACCACTACCTGGAGGTCGACTTCGCCGGCTTCCAGAAGCTCATCGACGACCTCGGCGGGGTCCCGGTCACCACGACCAAGCACATCGACGATCCGCAGAGCCATCTGAACCTCAAGGCCGGCACCCATGACCTGACCGGGCAGCAGGCCCTCGGCCTGGTCCGCACCCGGCACGGGGTCGGCGACGGCTCCGACCTGGGCCGCATCCAGCTCCAGCAGGCGTTCGTCAAGGCGCTGATCAACCAGGTCGAGCACGTCGGCGTCCTCAGCAACCCCAAGAAGCTCTACGACCTCGCCGACACCGCCACCAAGGCCGTCACCACCGACTCCGACCTCGCCTCGGTGAACTCCCTGGCCGACTTCGCGAACGGCCTGAAGGGCATCAGCTCGTCCCACATGAAGATGGTCACGATGCCGGTCGAGTACGACCCGGCCGACCCCAACCGTGTCCTGCTGGAGAAGGCCAAGGCCCGGCTGGTGTGGACGGCCCTGAGGGACGACCGGCCGATCCCGGCGAGCGCCACCAGGGGCACGGCCACGGGTGAGGCCAAGGGCGTCGTCACGTCGTCGTAGCGGCCGGGGTCAGCCCAGCCACCGCGCAGTGTGCCGGTTGCGGCCGAGGCCGACCGCCGAGAACTCGTCCTGCCCGGCCCGGGCCACGGCGCCCAGCCGCCGCAGCGCCTGCGAGATCGGGCTGCCGGCGCGGGCGAAGGGCTCTGCCTCCGCCACCCGCAGGGGTCCGAGCACCAGGGAGCGGTCGGCCCAGACGGCGGCCTGCTGCTCGCCCGCCCCGCCGAAGTACTCCGCCTCCACGAAGGCGATCGGCCCGAGCGCCGACCACGTGGCGAGACGCCCGTCGAACCCTCCGGGCAGCGACCGGCAACCGAGGGGCCTGGCCGAGTCGCCGTTCGTGACGGAGTCGAACAGGTCGTCGGTCATCGGCAGCAGCGCCAGGCCCTGGCGGAGCGGCACCGACCGGGCGCCGGTGAGCTCGTCCGTCACCGTGCTCAGGACGCTCCCGGCCGCGATCACCCCGCAGAGTTCGTAACTCATCCCCGCTCCCCCACCCCGGACCTCGGGGAATAGTTACCACAGCCCCCCGGTTTTGGGGGATGGCGCCAGTCCTGGCAGACTGGTACGTCGGCTCCGGTTCACGTCTTCGCATCCCGCGGCGGCGA
Organism: Streptomyces sp. NPDC007905; assembly: GCF_042959345.1. Taxonomy (NCBI): domain Bacteria; kingdom Bacillati; phylum Actinomycetota; class Actinomycetes; order Kitasatosporales; family Streptomycetaceae; genus Streptomyces; species Streptomyces sp. NPDC007905. Next base: position 287,401 of record NZ_JBIBKS010000006.1, read on the forward strand.
CCCGGCGCCCTCCCGAAACCTAGGAGACACCTTGAAGCGCGACATCCACCCCGCGTACGTCGAGACGCAGGTCAGCTGCACCTGTGGCGCGTCGTTCACCACCCGTAGCACCATCGAGTCCGGCACCATCCGGGCCGAGGTCTGCTCCGAGTGCCACCCGTTCTACACGGGCAAGCAGAAGATCCTCGACACCGGTGGCCGTGTGGCCCGCTTCGAGGCCCGCTTCGGCAAGGCTGCCGGCTCCAAGAAGTAGCGAGCCCCATTTCGCCGGTCCACGGTCGCGCCCCAGCGGGGTGTGCCCGGGACCGGCGTTTTTGGTCGCCCGCCAGCCGTTCACCCGCAGTACAGGAGCCGCATGATGTTCGAGGCCGTCGAGGAGCTCATCGTCGAGCACGCCGACCTGGAGAAGAAGCTCGCCGATCCGTCGGTCCACGCCGACCAGGCGAACGCGCGCAAGCTGAACAAGCGCTACGCCGAGCTGACCCCGATCGTCGCCACGTACCGCTCCTGGAAGCAGACCGGTGACGACATCGAGACCGCGCGCGAGTTCGCCGCCGACGACCCCGACTTCGTCGCCGAGGTCAAGGAGTTCGAGAAGCAGCGCGAGGAGCTGACCGAGAAGCTGCGCTTCCTGCTCGTCCCGCGCGACCCGAGTGACGACAAGGACGTCATTCTGGAGATCAAGGCCGGCGCCGGCGGCGACGAGTCCGCGCTGTTCGCCGGTGACCTGCTGCGCATGTACCTGCGCTACGCCGAGCGCGTCGGCTGGAAGACCGAGATCATCGACGCCACCGAGTCCGAGCTGGGCGGCTACAAGGACGTCCAGGTGGCGGTCAAGGCCCGCGGCCAGCTCGAGCCGGGGCAGGGTGTGTGGGCCCGCCTGAAGTACGAGGGCGGCGTGCACCGCGTGCAGCGTGTGCCGGCCACCGAGTCCCAGGGCCGTATCCACACCTCAGCGGCCGGTGTTCTCGTCACCCCCGAGGCGGAGGAGGTCGAAGTCGAGATCAATCCCAACGATCTCCGCATCGACGTCTACCGGTCCTCCGGGCCGGGCGGCCAGTCCGTCAACACCACCGACTCCGCCGTGCGCATCACGCACCTGCCGACCGGAGTCGTCGCCTCCTGCCAGAACGAGAAGAGCCAGTTGCAGAACAAGGAGCAGGCGATGCGTATCCTGCGCTCCAGGCTGCTCGCGGCGGCGCAGGAGGAGGCCGAGCGGGAGGCCGCCGACGCCCGCCGCAGCCAGGTCCGCACCGTCGACCGCTCCGAGAAGATCCGCACCTACAACTTCCCGGAGAACCGCATCTCGGACCACCGCGTCGGCTTCAAGGCGTACAACTTGGACCAGGTCCTGGACGGCGACCTCGACGCGGTGATCCAGGCCTGTGTCGACGCCGACTCGGCGGCGAAGCTGGCGGCCGCGTAAAAGGCACGTACGAGTTACCACGGAGGACTTGCGTGCAGCAATCATTTGGGGGACGCCCCCCAAACCCCCGAAGTCTGCTGCTCGCTGAGGTGGCCCAGGCCACCCAGCGGCTGGCCGACGCCGGCGTGCCCTCGCCGCGCACCGACGCGGAGGAGCTCGCCGCGTTCGTGCACGGCGTGAAGCGGGGCGAGCTGCACTCCGTGAAGGACTCCGACTTCGACGCCCGGTACTGGGAGGTCATCGCCCGGCGCGAGCAGCGCGAGCCCCTGCAGCACATCACCGGGCGGGCCTACTTCCGGTACCTGGAGCTCCAGGTCGGCCCGGGCGTCTTCGTGCCCCGGCCGGAGACCGAGTCCGTGGTCGGCTGGGCCATAGACGCCGTACGCGCCATGGACGTCGTCGAGCCCTGCATCGTCGATCTGTGCACCGGCTCCGGCGCCATCGCGCTCGCGCTCGCCCAGGAGGTCCCGCGCTCGCGCGTGCACGCCGTGGAGCTGTCCGAGGACGCCCTGGTGTGGACCCGCAAGAACATGGCGGGCTCCAGGGTCGACCTGCGTCAGGGCGACGCCCTGACCGCCTTCCCGGACCTCGACGGACACGTCGACCTGGTCATCTCCAACCCGCCCTACATCCCGCTCACCGAGTGGGAGTACGTCGCCCCCGAGGCCCGCGACTACGACCCGGAGCTGGCGTTGTTCTCCGGTGCGGACGGTCTCGACCTCATCCGCGGCATCGAGCGCACCGCGCACCGGCTGCTGCGCCCCGGCGGTGTCGTCGTCATCGAGCACGCCGACACCCAGGGTGGCCTGGTGCCGTGGATCTTCACCGAGGAGCGGGGCTGGGCCGACGCGGCCGACCACCCGGACCTCAACAACCGCCCCCGGTTCGCGACGGCCCGCAAGGCGCTGCCGTGAGCACCCCGACCACTTCCAGCCCGCAGTACGTGTACGAGGAGGCCCGCTAGACATGGCACGGCGATACGACACCAACGACGCGACCGACCGCGTGACGGGTCTGCGTGAGGCCGCGTCCGCCGTCCGCCGGGGCGAGCTGGTGGTGCTGCCGACCGACACGGTGTACGGCATCGGCGCCGACGCGTTCTCCGCGGAGGCGGTCGCCGACCTGCTCGCCGCCAAGGGCCGGGGCCGCAACATGCCCACGCCCGTCCTGATCGGCTCCCCGAACACGCTGCACGGCCTCGTCACGGACTTCTCCGAGCTGGCCTGGGAACTGGTCGACGCGTTCTGGCCGGGCGCCCTGACGCTGGTCGCCAAGCACCAGCCGTCGCTGCAGTGGGACCTCGGCGACACCCGCGGCACGGTCGCCGTGCGCATGCCGCTGCACCCGGTCGCCATCGAGCTGCTCACCGAGGTCGGCCCCATGGCCGTGTCGTCCGCGAACCTCACCGGCCACCCGGCGCCGGAGAACTGCGACGCGGCCCAGGAGATGCTCGGCGACTCCGTCTCCGTCTACCTCGACGGCGGCCCCACCCCCGGCAACGTGCCCTCGTCCATCGTGGATGTCTCCGGCCGGGTTCCGGTGCTGCTGCGCGAGGGCGCGATCTCCCCGGACGAGCTGCGGAAGGTCGTACCCGACCTCGAGGTGGCGAATTGACGGCCCCTGAGGCGGGGCGTGGCATAGGCAACGGGGAACGTGAGGCGGAACGGACGACGACGTTCGGGCTTCCGCGCGACACCTTCCGCATCCTCCACGTCAGTACCGGCAACGTGTGCCGCTCGCCCATCACCGAGCGGCTGACCCGCCATTTCGTCGCGGAGCGGCTCGGTGTGCTCGGCGGCGGGCTGATCGTGGAGAGCGCGGGCACCTGGGGCCACGAGGGCGCGCCCATGGAGGCCAACGCGGAGGCCGTGCTGGCCGAGTTCGGCGCGGACACCTCCGGCTTCGTCGGCCGGGAACTGCTGGACGAGCACGTCATCATGGCCGACCTGGTCCTGACGGCCACCCGTGACCACCGCGCCCAGGTCATCTCCATGGGCCACTCGGCGGGCCTGCGCACCTTCACCCTGAAGGAGTTCACGCGGCTGGTCCGCGCCATAGACCCGGCGACGCTGCCGCCCCTGGAGGACGGCGTGGTCATGCGCGCCCGCGCCCTCGTCCGCGCGGCCGCCGCCCTGCGCGGCTGGCTGCTGGCCCCGACCGCCGAGGCCGACGAGGTGTACGACCCCTACGGCGCGCCCCTGACCTTCTTCCGGTCCGTCGGGGACGAGATACGGGACGCGCTGGATCCGGTCGTCACCGCGCTGACGGGCGTACCGGCCCGGACGTGAGAGCGTCACGGCGCGGCCGTACGGCCGCCGTACCGGCGCTGACCTGAAACGGACGAAACGACCGCGCGTCCGACCCACCCCGGGCCTACATTGGACCTACGTCACCGTCGACCGCCCGGAGCCCGTCATGTCGGTCACACCCGTCCTCGAGACCGATGCCCTGCGGCGGCAGGACCCGGAGCTGGCCGAGATCCTGCAGGGGGAACTGGAGCGGCAGTCGACGACGCTTCAGCTGATCGCCGCCGAGAACTTCACCTCGCCGGCCGTGCTCGCCGCCCTCGGCTCGTCGCTCGCCAACAAGTACGCCGAGGGCTATCCCGGCGCCCGGCACCACGGCGGCTGCGAACTGGTCGACGTCGCCGAACGCCTCGCGGTGGACCGGGCCAAGGCACTCTTCGGCGCCGAACACGCCAACGTCCAGTCCCACTCGGGATCTTCGGCCGTCCTGGCCGCCTACGCGGCACTGCTGCGCCCCGGCGACACCGTCCTCGCCCTCGGGCTGCACCACGGCGGCCATCTCACCCACGGCTCGCCCGCGAACTTCTCCGGCCGCTGGTTCGACTTCGTCGGGTACGGCGTCGACGCCGAGAGCGGCCTGGTCGACCACGACCAGGTGCGCCACCTCGCCCGCAACCATCGGCCGAAGGCCATCGTGTGCGGTTCGATCGCCTACCCCCGCCACCTCGACTACGCCTTCTTCCGCGAGGTCGCCGACGAGGTGGGCGCGTACCTCATCGCCGACGCCGCGCACCCGATCGGCCTGGTCGCCGGGGGAGCGGCGCCCAGCCCGGTGCCGTACGCGGACATCGTGTGCGCCACCACCCACAAGGTGCTGCGCGGCCCGCGCGGCGGAATGATCCTGTGCGGCGGCGATTTGGCCGAGCGGGTCGACCGGGCGGTGTTCCCGTTCACCCAGGGCGGCGCGCAGATGCACACCATCGCCGCCAAGGCGGTCGCGTTCGGCGAGGCCGCAACACCGGCGTTCGGCGCGTACGCCCATCAGGTGGTCGCCAATGCGAGGGTTCTCGCCGGTCACCTCGCGGCCGAGGGACTCACCGTCACCACCGGCGGCACGGACACCCATCTGATCACCGCCGACCCGGCGCCGCTCGGCGTCGACGGGCGCAGCGCACGCGGCAGGCTCGCGGCCGCCGGGATCGTCCTGGACTGCTTCGCGCTGCCGCACAGCGACGGCCGCGGGCTGCGCCTGGGTACGGCCGCGGTGACCACCCAGGGCATGGGTGAGCCGGAGATGGTCCGGATCGCCGCCCTGACGGCGGCCGTCCTGCGGGGCGACAAGGAACCGGCCGGGGCGCGGGAGGAGGTGCGCGAGCTGACCGGTAGATTTCCGCCGTATCCCGGCTGAGCGGGGGTGGGCGCTCCTGCGTACACCCTGGTGTGAGCGTCGTGCACAGCCACACGTGCAACCATCGTCGCTACCCGGAAGTCCTCATCCATATGCGTCCCTCGCTAGGGTGTGGGGCTGTGATGGCCAGCGAGACCTGTGGGGAAGCCCGTGCGTGAATACCTGCTGACGCTCTGCATCACGGCCGCGGTGACGTATCTGCTGACAGGGCCGGTACGAAAGTTCGCGATCGTGGCCGGAGCCATGCCGGAGATCCGGGCACGTGACGTGCACCGGGAGCCCACTCCGCGCCTCGGCGGTATCGCGATGTTCTTCGGCCTGTGCGCGGGCCTGCTGGTCGCGGAGCACCTCACCAACCTCAACGAGGTGTTCGCCAAGTCCAACGAGCCGCGGGCGCTGCTCTCCGGGGCCGCCCTGATCTGGCTGATCGGCGTCCTGGACGACAAGTTCGAGATCGACGCGCTGATCAAGCTGGGCGGTCAGATGATCGCCGCGGGCGTGATGGTCATGCAGGGTCTGACGATCCTGTGGCTGCCGATCCCGGGCGTCGGCAACGTGGCGCTGACCCAGTGGCAGGGCACGCTGCTGACGGTGGCGCTGGTCGTCATCACGATCAACGCGGTGAACTTCGTGGACGGCCTGGACGGCCTGGCGGCGGGCATGGTCTGCATCGCCGCAGCGGCGTTCTTCCTCTACTCGTACCGGATCTGGTACTCGTACGGCATCGAGGCCGCGGCTCCGGCGACGCTCTTCGCGTCGATCCTGATGGGCATGTGCCTGGGCTTCCTGCCGCACAACATGCACCCGGCGCGGATCTTCATGGGCGACTCGGGCTCGATGCTGATCGGCCTGGTGCTGGCGGCGGGCGCGATCTCCATCACGGGCCAGGTGGACCCGGACGCCCTCGCCCTGTTCACGGGCTCGGAGAAGGCGGCGGTCCACCAGACGGTGCCCGTGTACATCCCGCTGCTGCTGCCGCTGACGATCATCGCCGTCCCGGCGGCCGACCTGGTCCTGGCGATCGTGCGCCGCACCTGGCGCGGCCAGTCCCCGTTCGCCGCGGACCGCGGCCACCTGCACCACCGCCTGCTGGAGATCGGCCACTCGCACAGCCGGGCTGTGTTGATCATGTATTTCTGGTCGGCCCTGATCGGTTTCGGCGCCCTCGCCTACTCGGTGAACTCGGCGTCGATGTGGATCGGGCTGGGCGTGGTGTTCCTGAGCGCGGTGGGCCTGGTCCTGCTGCTGCTCCCGCGCTTCACCCCGCGCACCCCGAGGTGGGCGGAACGGTTCGTGCCGCCGCGCTACCGGCGGCGCCGGGCTGCCGAGGCGCTCGCCCAGCAGGCGGGATCCACCTCGGAGGAGACCTCTGCGCCCGAGGAGCGGGCCCCTGTCACGGCCGGTGCGACGGGGGTCAACGGGGCTACGGCCATCGGCCCGCGCTCCCGTATCAGTAAGGGCCGCAAGGTAAGAATCTGACGAGAGCATTGCCAACTCATGGGGGAACAAAGCCCCCCAATACCAGACAAGTAGGCGCGGTTTCTGCACAGACGCGCGCTGTCACTCTCATGTGTGATGGCAAGCACACGTACCAGGTAAAGACCTCATCAAATAGTTTGTGATACGGTTCACGAGAACCCCGGATAGAACCGAAGGACCGTAGTGCGACGGTCCCTTGGTGTGAGGTCTCGATCACTCAGCCCGGGACTACGCTCGTCCATGACGACACCCTGCCCCCTGTGAAAGCGGAGTTGCCGCCATGCCGTCCAATGACGCCCGGAACCTTCTGCAGATTGCTGTGCCCTCAGCGGCTGCCGGCGTGATCGCCGTCGCCGTGAGCGCCGCGGTCGCGGGAGGCAAGGGTGCGCTCGGGGCGGCCCTCGGCACGGTGCTGGCCATTCTGTTCATGGGAATCGGCCTCTACGTGCTGCAGTGGACGGCAAAAACGCTCCCGCAGCTGTTCCAGGCCATGGGGCTGATGCTCTACATGGCCCAGCTCTTGCTCCTCTTCATCTTCGTCGCCGTCTTCAAGGGCACCTCTCTCTTCAACCCGAAGGCGTTCGCCTTGTCGCTGGTTGTCACGACCGTCGTGTGGATGGCCGCGCAGGCGCGCGCCCACATGAAGGCCAAGATCTTCTATGTCGACCCGGACTCCGAGAAGAGCGAGAAGCACGAGAAGACGGGGCCGTCGTCGTGAGGGGTAGGGGCGGGATAAAGGCCTGTGAGATCTCCTGCTATCGTCCGGTGCCAACTGCGGCATCGCGGGCGCGGGCATCTGAGCTGACGCCTGCTCGATCGCGAGGCTCGATGCCCTCCAGCCGCCCTCACATTCGTAACACCAGTCCGGTGCCGATCCGCGGCCGTGCGCCGCGCCGACACAACGAGGTTGCCGTACCTATGCGTCACGCCGAAGGAGCCCGCGGTGAGTGCTGACCAGACCCAGCTCGCCTTTGACTGGAGTTGTCGGATCATGTCCGACAACGGGTGCGGCTTCCCGGCCCCGGGCCTGCAGTCCTTCCTCTTCAAGCCGCTCGCCACGGTCGGGGGCTTCGAGTTCAACAAGGTGATGCTGCTCGCGCTCGTCACCTCCGTGGTCGTCGTTGCCTTCTTCTGGGCGGCTTTCGGCAAGGCCAAGGTCGTTCCCGGCAAGCTGCAGATGATCGGCGAGGCCGGCTACGACTTCGTGCGCCGCGGGATCGTGTACGAGACGCTCGGCAAGCGCGAGGGCGAGAAGTGGGTGCCGCTCATGGTCTCCCTCTTCTTCTTCGTCTGGATCATGAACATCTGGTCCGTGGTACCGCTGGCCCAGTTCCCGGTCGCCTCGGTCTTCGCCTTCCCCGTGGTCCTCGCCGCGCTCGTCTGGATCCTCTGGGTCGGGCTGACGTTCAAGCGTCACGGCTTCGTCGGGTTCTTCAAGAACATCACCGGCTACGACAAGTCGCTCGGTGCGGTGCTGCCGCTGGTGATGCTCATCGAGTTCTTCTCGAACCTGCTGGTCCGCCCGTTCACGCACGCGGTGCGACTCTTCGCCAACATGTTCGCCGGTCACCTGATGCTGGTGATGTTCACCGTCGCCTCCTGGTACCTGCTGAACAGCTGGATGATCCCGGCCGCCGGTGTCTCCTTCGTGATGACCATGGCCATGATCTGCTTCGAACTTTTCGTTCAGGCCGTCCAGGCGTACGTCTTCGTACTGCTGGCCTGCTCCTACATTCAGGGCGCTCTCGCCGAGCACCACTGAGCCACAACACACCCCCAGCCGTCCGGTGGCCAATCCCCACCGGTCCGTAAAGAGAAGGAAGATTCAGCATGGCTGCCACTGAGACCCTCGCCGCTGTCTCCGGTTCCATCGGCTCCGTCGGTTACGGCCTCTCGGCCATCGGCCCCGGCATCGGCGTCGGCATCATCTTCGGCAACGGCACCCAGGCCCTCGCCCGTCAGCCCGAGGCCGCCGGCCTGATCCGCGCCAACCAGATCCTCGGCTTCGCCTTCTGTGAGGCGCTCGCCCTCATCGGCATCGTCATGCCGTTCGTGTTCGGTACCAAGTAAGACCTCCGTACCGACACGTATCGACGAAAGGCACTGATGTGATCGCCAACCTGGCACAGCTGGCGGCCGAGGAGACGAAGCAGAACCCGCTCGTCCCCGCCGGCCCCGAGCTGCTCATCGGCACCATCGCCTTCGCCATCGTGTTCTTCTTCTTCTGGAAGAAGCTGCTTCCGAACATCAACAAGGTTCTGGAGGAGCGCCGCGCGGCGATCGAAGGCGGTATCGAAGAGGCCGACGCCATGAAGGTCGAGGCCCAGAGCGTCCTTGAGCAGTACAAGGCCCAGCTCGCCGAGGCCCGGCACGAGGCCGCGCGCCTGCGCCAGGAGGCGCAGGAGCAGGGTGCCGCGCTCATCGCCGAGATGCGTGCCGAGGGCCAGCGGCAGCGCGAGGAGATCGTCACCGCCGGTCACGCGCAGATCGAGGCCGACCGCAAGGCCGCCGCGTCCGCTCTGCGTCAGGACGTCGGCAAGCTCGCCACCGAACTGGCCGGCAAGCTCGTCGGCGAGTCCCTCGAGGACCACGCCCGCCAGAGCCGTGTGATCGACCGCTTCCTCGACGAGCTCGAGGAGAAGGCCGAGGCCACCCGATGAACGGAGCGAGCCGCGAGGCCCTGGCAGCCGCACGCGAGCGTCTCGACGCGCTGACGGACTCCACGTCCGTGGACGCGACCGCGCTCGCCGACGAGCTGGCGGCCGTCACCGCGCTGCTCGACCGCGAGGCCGGCCTGCGCCGGGTCCTCACCGACCCGGCGCAGCCCGGAGAGGCCAAGGCACAGCTGGTTCAGCGCCTGATCGGTGGCCAGGTGAGCGGCGCGACCGCCGATCTGGTGGCCGGCCTGGCCCGCTCCCGCTGGTCGCAGCCCCGCGACCTGGTCGACGCGGTGGAGGAGCTGGCGAACATCGCCGACCTCACCACCGCGGAGAAGACGGCCACGCTCGACGACGTCGAGGACGAGCTGTTCCGGTTCGGCCGGATCGTCTCCTCCAACACCGAGTTGCGTGCCGCGCTGACCGACCGCGCCGCGAGCGCCGCGGCCAAGGTCGAACTGCTGCACCGGCTCCTCGGCGGCCGGGCCAAGCCCGTCACCGAGCGTCTGGTGGTCCGCCTCGTCACCGCGCCGCGTGGACGTAGCCTGGAAGCGGGACTGGAGTCCCTGTCCAAGCTCGCCGCCGAGCGCCGTGACCGTCTGGTGGCGACCGTGACCTCGGCGGTACCGCTGAGCGACCCGCAGAAGCGGCGCCTGGGCGATGCCCTGGCGAAGCTCTACGGCCGCCGGATGCACCTCAACCTGGACGTGGACCCCGACGTGATCGGCGGGATCCGGGTGCAGGTCGGGGACGAGGTCATCAACGGCTCCCTCGCGGACCGGCTGGACGACGTCGCCCGCCGCATGGCGAGCTAGCAGCAACTGAAGAAGCAGTACGCAATTACGGCCCTGGTTGGGCCGTGCAGAGGATTCACCTCTTTCAGGGGGGAGTCCCCATCCCCCCAAGTGAAACTTCGGGCCCAACAAGGAGAGCAGGGAACCCAGATGGCGGAGCTCACGATCCGGCCGGAGGAGATCCGGGACGCGCTGGAGAACTTTGTCCAGTCGTACAAGCCGGACGCGGCCTCGCGCGAGGAGGTCGGTACGGTCACCGTCGCCGGCGACGGTATCGCCAAGATCGAGGGTCTGCCCTCGGCCATGGCGAACGAGCTGCTGAAGTTCGAGGATGGCTCCCTCGGTCTCGCGCTGAACCTGGAAGAGCGCGAGATCGGTGCGGTCGTCCTGGGCGAGTTCAGCGGCATCGAGGAGGGTCAGCCGGTCACGCGTACCGGTGAGGTCCTCTCCGTCGCGGTCGGCGAGGGCTACCTCGGCCGTGTCGTCGACCCGCTCGGCAACCCGATCGACGGCCTCGGCGAGATCGAGACGTCCGGCCGCCGCGCCCTCGAGCTGCAGGCCCCCACGGTCATGCAGCGCAAGTCGGTGCACGAGCCGATGGAGACGGGCTACAAGGCCGTCGACGCGATGACCCCGATCGGCCGTGGTCAGCGTCAGCTGATCATCGGTGACCGCCAGACGGGCAAGACCGCCCTGGCCGTCGACACGATCATCAACCAGCGCGACAACTGGCGCACCGGCGACCCGAAGAAGCAGGTCCGCTGCATCTACGTCGCCATCGGCCAGAAGGGCTCCACCATCGCCGGCGTGCGCCGCGCGCTGGAGGAGAACGGCGCCCTGGAGTACACGACCATCGTCGCCGCCCCGGCGTCCGACCCGGCCGGCTTCAAGTACCTGGCGCCGTACACCGGTTCGGCCATCGGTCAGCAGTGGATGTACGAGGGCAAGCACGTCCTCATCATCTTCGACGACCTGTCGAAGCAGGCCGACGCCTACCGCGCCGTGTCGCTGCTGCTGCGCCGCCCGCCGGGCCGTGAGGCCTACCCGGGTGACGTCTTCTACCTGCACTCCCGGCTGCTGGAGCGCTGCGCCAAGCTCTCCGACGACATGGGTGCCGGTTCGATGACCGGTCTGCCGATCGTCGAGACCAAGGCCAACGACGTCTCGGCGTTCATCCCGACCAACGTCATCTCCATCACCGACGGCCAGTGCTTCCTGGAGTCGGACCTGTTCAACGCCGGTCAGCGTCCCGCGCTGAACGTCGGTATCTCCGTCTCCCGAGTCGGTGGTTCCGCGCAGCACAAGGCGATGCGCCAGGTCTCCGGCCGCCTGCGTGTCGACCTCGCCCAGTTCCGTGAGCTGGAGGCGTTCGCCGCCTTCGGTTCCGACCTGGACGCGGCGTCGAAGTCGCAGCTGGAGCGCGGTCAGCGCATGGTCGAGCTGCTGAAGCAGGACCAGTACCAGCCGATGGCCACCGAGGACCAGGTCGTCTCCGTCTGGGCCGGCACCAACGGCCGTATGGACGACGTCCCGGTCGCCGACATCCGCCGCTTCGAGCGCGAGCTGCTGGACTTCCTGCACCGGAAGCACCAGGGCCTGCTCACCTCCATCCGTGAGGGCGCCAAGATGTCGGACGACACGATCCAGGCCATCGACGACGCGATCGCGGAGTTCAAGAAGCAGTTCGAGACCTCGGACGGGAAGCTGCTCGGCGAGGACACTCCTGCCGCCGCTTCCAAGTGACGTAAGGAAGGGACCTGACTCATGGGAGCTCAGCTCCGGGTCTACAAGCGTCGCATCCGATCCGTCACCGCGACCAAGAAGATCACCAAGGCGATGGAGATGATCGCCGCCTCGCGCGTCGTCAAGGCGCAGCGCAAGGTGGCGGCCTCCACGCCGTACGCGAGCGAACTGACGCGCGCGGTCACGGCGGTCGGTACGGGTTCGAACACCAAGCACCCGCTCACCACGGAGGCGGAGAACCCGACCCGTGCCGCGGTCCTGCTCCTCACGAGCGACCGCGGTCTGGCCGGCGCCTTCAACTCCAACGCCATCAAGGCGGCGGAGCAGCTGACCGAGCGCCTGGAGCGCGAGGGCAAGCAGGTCGACACGTACATCGTCGGCCGCCGGGGTGTCGCCCACTACAACTTCCGTGAGCGCAAGATCGCGGAGTCGTGGACCGGGTTCACCGACGAGCCGACGTACGCGGACGCCAAGAAGGTCGCGGCGCCTCTGATCGAGGCCATCGAGAAGGACACGGCCGAGGGTGGTGTGGACGAACTCCACATCGTCTTCACCGAGTTCGTCTCGATGATGACGCAGACGGCGCTCGACGCGCGGCTGCTTCCGCTGCGCCTCGAAGAGGTCGCCGAGGAGGCGAAGCCGCAGGGCGAGATCCTGCCGCTGTACGACTTCGAGCCGTCGGCGGAGGACGTCCTCGACGCCCTGCTGCCGCGGTACGTGGAGAGCCGCATCTACAACGCGCTGCTCCAGTCGGCCGCTTCGAAGCACGCCGCCACGCGGCGCGCGATGAAGTCGGCCACCGACAACGCGGGCGAGCTGATCAACACGCTCTCCCGTCTTGCCAACGCGGCCCGCCAGGCCGAAATCACCCAGGAAATCAGCGAGATCGTCGGTGGCGCGAGCGCCCTGGCCGACGCGACCGCGGGGAGTGACCGATAAATGACCACCACTGTTGAGACCGCGACGGCTACGGGCCGCGTCGCCCGGGTCATCGGCCCGGTCGTCGACGTGGAGTTCCCCGTCGACGCGATGCCGGAGATCTACAACGCCCTGCACGTCGAGGTCGCGGACCCGGCGAACGAGGGCGCGAAGAAGACGCTGACCCTGGAGGTCGCCCAGCACCTGGGTGACGGCCTGGTCCGCACCATCTCCATGCAGCCCACCGACGGTCTGGTGCGCCAGGCCCAGGTGACGGACACGGGCTCCGCCATCTCCGTCCCGGTCGGTGACTTCACCAAGGGCAAGGTGTTCAACACCCTCGGTGAGGTGCTGAACGTCGACGAGACGTACGACGGCGAGCGCTGGCCGATCCACCGCAAGGCCCCGAACTTCGACGAGCTCGAGTCGAAGACCGAGATGTTCGAGACGGGCGTCAAGGTCATCGACCTGCTGACCCCGTACGTCAAGGGCGGCAAGATCGGCCTGTTCGGCGGTGCCGGCGTCGGCAAGACGGTGCTCATCCAGGAGATGATCTACCGCGTCGCCAACAACCACGACGGTGTCTCCGTGTTCGCCGGTGTCGGTGAGCGCACCCGTGAGGGCAACGACCTGATCGAGGAGATGTCGGACTCGGGCGTCATCGACAAGACCGCGCTGGTCTTCGGTCAGATGGACGAGCCCCCGGGCACCCGTCTGCGCGTCGCGCTGGCCGGCCTCACCATGGCCGAGTACTTCCGTGACGTCCAGAAGCAGGACGTGCTGTTCTTCATCGACAACATCTTCCGCTTCACGCAGGCCGGTTCCGAGGTCTCCACGCTGCTCGGCCGCATGCCGTCCGCGGTGGGTTACCAGCCGAACCTGGCCGACGAGATGGGCCTCCTGCAGGAGCGCATCACCTCGACCCGTGGTCACTCGATCACCTCGATGCAGGCGATCTACGTCCCCGCGGACGACCTGACCGACCCGGCCCCGGCCACCACCTTCGCCCACCTCGACGCGACGACGGTTCTCTCCCGTCCGATCTCCGAGAAGGGCATCTACCCGGCCGTGGACCCGCTGGACTCCACGTCCCGCATCCTGGACCCGCGCTACATCGCCGCGGACCACTACAACGCGGCCATGCGGGTGAAGTCGGTGCTGCAGAAGTACAAGGACCTCCAGGACATCATCGCGATCCTCGGTATCGACGAGCTGGGCGAAGAGGACAAGCTCGTCGTCCACCGGGCCCGTCGTGTGGAGCGCTTCCTGTCCCAGAACACCCACGTCGCCAAGCAGTTCACCGGCGTCGACGGGTCGGACGTCCCGCTGGACGAGTCGATCGCGGCCTTCAACGCGATCATCGACGGCGAGTACGACCACTTCCCGGAGCAGGCGTTCTTCATGTGCGGTGGCATTGAGGACCTCAAGGCCAACGCCAAGGAGCTGGGCGTCTCCTGAGCCTCGTGCTCCCGATGAGGGGGCGGGTGCGTCCCGCCCCCTCTTCCACGCCCACTAGAATTGACCCCAACACCCGGCACTACCGCCGGGTGGTGACCCGAGGAGCCACCCTTGGCTGCTGAGCTGCACGTCGAGCTGGTCGCCGCCGACCGCCAGGTCTGGTCCGGCGAGGCCACCCTGGTCGTCGCGCGCACCACGTCCGGCGACATCGGCGTCATGCCCGGTCACCAGCCGCTGCTCGGTGTGCTGGAGTCGGGCCCGGTGACCATCCGTACGAGTGAAGGTGGAACGGTCGTCGCCGCGGTGCACGGCGGTTTCATCTCGTTCGCGGACAACAAGCTGTCGCTGCTGGCCGAGGTCGCCGAGCTGTCGGACGAGATCGATGTCCAGCGCACGGAGCGCGAGCTCGAGCGCGCGAAGGCGGAGGACGACGCCGAGGCCGAGCGCCGGGCGGATGTCCGTCTGCGGGCGGCGACGGCGGCGCGTTGATCCACCGCGCCGTGTGATGACGTCACTCAGCCGCGGTCGGCCCGGAGCAATCCGGTGCCGACCGCGGCTGAGGCAGATGTGGGTGTCTTTTCCGTTCCATTACCTAGTTCGAGCCTAGTTCCATTACCAGGGAGACGAGGAGGTCGGTGCCGATGGTCCTCGCTCTGACTGTGTGCGGGATCGTGATCGCGCTCGTGGTGGTGGGACTGTTCCTGTTCGGGCTGCGCCGCAGGCTGATCCAGCGTTCCGGCGGCACCTTCGACTGTTCCCTGCGCTGGGACGTGCCCGACAAACCGGACGCCAACGGCAAGGGCTGGAGCTACGGGGTCGCCCGCTACAACGGCGACCGCATCGAGTGGTACCGCGTCTTCTCCTACGCTCCCCGCCCCCGCCGCACCCTGGAGCGCGCCGCGATCGAGGTGGCCGGCCGCCGGCTGCCCGAGGGCGAGGAGGAGCTGGCACTGCTCTCCGACGCGGTGGTCCTCGCCTGTACCCACCGGGGCACCCGCCTGGAACTCGCGATGAGCGAGGACGCGCTGACCGGTTTCCTCGCGTGGCTGGAGGCGGCCCCGCCCGGCCAGCGGGTGAACGTGGCCTGACTCCCGCGCTTCACCCTTTCCCCCGGATGACACGCCGGAGGTGCGAAAGGGCGTACAACAGTGCCGCGGGCAGACCCGGAGGTCCACCCGCGGCGCTCTCGTGCGGCGGAACGTGATCGTGCGGCGGAACGTGATCAGCTCAGTCCGCTGTTGATGGCGCTCACCAGCTCACCGTTGCCGGTGTCACCGCTGAACTCCCAGAAGAACGCACCGCCCAGGCCCTGGTTCTTGGCCCACGCCATCTTGGTGGCGATGGTGGCGGGGGTGTCGTACGACCACCAGTTGCTGCCGCAGTGCGCGTAGGCCGTGCCCGCGACGGTGCCGGTGGCCGGGCAGGACGTCTTGAGGACCTTGTAGTCCTCGATGCCCTGCTCGTAGGTGCCCGCCGCCGGGCCCGTGGCGGTGCCGCCCGGGGCGTCCTGGGTGACGCCGGTCCAGCCGCGGCCGTAGAAGCCGATGCCGATGAGCAGCTTGCTCGCGGGGACGCCGATCGCCTTGTACTTGGCCATCGCGTCGGAGGTGGTGTAGCCCGCCTTCGGGATGCCGGAGTACGAGGTGAGCGGGGAGTGCGGGGCGGTCGGGCCCTGTGCGTCCCAGGCGCCGAAGAAGTCGTACGTCATCACGTTGTACCAGTCGACGGACCGGGCGGCGCCCGCGTAGTCCGCGGCCTCGATCTTGCCGCCGGAGGAGCCGTCTGCCGTCACCGCGGCCGTGACCAGGGCACTGGAGCCGAACTTGGCGCGCAGTGCGGCCAGCACGTTCTTGAAGGCGGCCGCCCCGCTGGTGTCACAGCTCAGCCCGCAGGCGTTCGGGTACTCCCAGTCGATGTCGATGCCGTCGAAGACGTCGGCCCAGCGGGGGTCCTTCACCAGGTTGTAGCAGGACTGCGCGAAGGCGGTCGGATTGGCCGCGGCCTGGGCGAAGCCGCCGGACCAGGTCCAGCCGCCGAAGGACCACAGCACCTTGATGTTCGGGTACTTCGCCTTCAGCTCGCGCAGCTGGTTGAAGTTGCCGCGCAGCGGCTGGTCCCAGGTGTCGGCGACACCGCTCACCGACTGGTCGGCGGTGAAGGCCTTGTCGTAGTCGGCGTAGGAGTCGCCGATGGCGCACTGGCCGTTGGTGACGTTGCCGAAGGCGTAGTTGATGTGGGTGATCTTCGCGGCCGAGCCGGACGTCACCAGGTTCTTGACGTTGTAGTTGCGGCCGTAGATGCCCCACTCGGTGAAGTAGCCGAGCTTGACCTTGTTGCCGGTGGGCGGGGGAGTGGTGCCGCCGCCGGTGGTGTGGACGGCGACCGCTGCGCTGACCGGTCCTGTCTGGTCGGCGGTGTCACGGGCCCGCACGGTGTAGGAGTAGTCGGTGCCGGCGCTCAGGCCGGTGTCCGTGTACGACGTCGTCGTCACGGTGCCGACGACCTTGCCGGCGCGCAGGACGTCGTAGTTCTTCACGCCCTTGTCGTCGGTGGCCGCGCTCCAGGAGAGCTTCACCGAGGTGTCGGTGATGCCGGAGGCGGTCGGGGTGCCGGGCGCGGAGGGCGCCGCGTCGCCGGGGACCGTCGTACCGTCGCAACTGTCGCCGTTCAGCTTGCAGTTGGACGGGGAGCCGGGGCCGGCGCCGTTGAAGCCGAAGGAGACGGAGGCGCCGGGGGCGAGGGTGCCGTTGTAGGACTTGTTCTTGGCGGTCCAGTGAGTGCCGGAGTTCGTCACGTCCGCGTCCCACGCGGAGGTGACGGACGTACCGGAAGGGAAGTCCCACTCGACGGTCCAGGAACTGAGGCTGCTGGTACCGGTGTTCTTGATGGTCCACTGACCGCCGAAGCCGGTTCCCCAGTCGCTGGTCTTGGTGAAGCCGGCCGTCGCGTTCGTAGCGGCCTGGGCGGGGCTCGCGAGACCGACCAGGCCGGCCAGGGGGAGCAGCAGGGTCGCGAACCCTGCCGCGGCTCTGTGTCTGAAGCGCATGCTGCGCCTCCCTCTTTATTGGGGGTGTCAGGGGCATGACTGAGCCTTCACGCACACGGTGCCGCGAGAATAGAAAGGTCTGGACCACAGGTCAATAGGTCTGGACCACTTCCCCGTCCGGCCGACTTGATCCTCAACTCCTGCGCCGGCGCGGCCGCTTGGGCACCTGCGCACCGCGGGCTCGGCCCGCACAGGGCTGACGTGCTACTTGTCGGTGTCCTCGGTCCTTCACGGCCGCCCCGCGTACCCTGACCCGACGACGAGGAGGGTGCATGAGTGACACGGTGGGCCCCGGCGCGGTCTTGGTCGTCGACGACGATTCGGCGATCCGGCGCTCGCTCGAGCGGGGCCTCAGGCTGAGCGGCTTCGCAGTGCGGACCGCCGCCGACGGGCCCGAGGCCCTGGCGGCGGTACGGGACGCGCCGCCCGACGTGCTCGTGCTCGATGTGTCGATGCCCGGCATGAGCGGCATCGAGGTGTGCACCCGGCTCCGCGAGGAGGGCCGGGACCTGCCCGTCCTCATGCTCTCCGCACTGGACGAGACCGCCGACCGGATCGCCGGGCTCCAGGCGGGCGGCGACGACTATCTGGTCAAGCCCTTCGCCCTGCAGGAACTGGTGCTGCGGCTGCGGGCCCTGCTGCGCCGCCGGCCGCCGACGGGCCGCGCGGTGCTGCGGGTGTCCGATCTGGTGATCGACCCGGCCGCCCGCACCGCCGAGCGGGCCGGCCGGCCTCTCGACCTGACCCGGCGTGAGTTCGAACTCCTGGAGGTGCTCGCCCGCAACGCGGGGCTGGTCCTCACCCGTGACCAGCTGCTGGAACGGGTGTGGGGCTACGACTTCGACGTGCGCACCGACGCCGTCGACACCTTCGTCAGCTATCTGCGGCGCAAGCTGGAGGCGGACGGGCGCGACCGGTTGATCCACACCGTGCGCGGCGTCGGCTTCGTCCTCCGGGAGCCGCGGGAGATGCGGGGGAGGGGGGAGCCGCGGGAGTCGCGGAGGCGGCGGGAGTCGCGGGACGAGGGGGATATAAGAGATGGGAGAGACGCGCCATGAGACTCTCCACCCGCATTGGCCTCGCCGTCGGCTGCACCGTCCCGCTGCTGGTGCTGGCCGCCGGCTGGCTGCTGCTGCAGCTGGTGGCCCGCGACCTGCACCGCGCCGAGGACCAGCACCTGCGGCAGCGCGCCGTGGCCGTCGCCCCCGACGCCCGGGCGCTGCTGCGGGCCACGGCGAACGGCCGCCCCAAGGCGGCGGACACCCGGGAGCGGCAGCTGTTCAGCGCGGCCCTCGACGTCGGCGTACGTGTCGTCGCACCGGGCGCGACCTTCAGCGGCGGCCCCCAGCCCGGTCCCTCGGTGACCCTGCCCGAGCGAACCACCGGACCCGTCACCGTCCGCGGCGGCGGGCGCGGCTGGCGGGCCCTGGCCCGCCCCGTCCGGGGCGGCACCGTCTCCGGCACGCTGTGGGTCTTCTCGCCCGACACCGCCGACCGCACCCAACTCCGCCTCGTCCGGCGCCGGGTGATCCTCACCGCGCTGCTGGCCGCGCCCCTGTCGGGCCTGCTCGCCTGGGGCCTGGCCGCCGGCACGAGCGCGCCGCTGCGCCGCCTCACCCGCCGTACCGCCGGCCTCGACCCGCGCACCAGCACGGCCCGGCTCCCCGAGGAACGGACCGGGGTGCGTGAGGTGGACGAGCTCGCCGCCACGGTCCGCACCGTCCTCGTCCGCTACGACGAACAGGCCGCACGCACCGCCCAGGCCCTGGACACCGCCCGCTCCTTCTCCTCGGCGGCCGCGCACGAACTGCGCACCCCGCTGATGAGCATGGGCACCAACCTCGACATCCTCGCCGATCACCCCGGCCTGCCCGACCCGGACCGCGCCGAGGTCCTGGCCGACCTGCGCCGCGAACACGCCCGGCTGCTCGGCCTGCTGGTGATGCTGCGGGAGCTCGGGCGCGGCGACCTGGTGGAGGCCGAGGCCTTCCGCGGCGTCGATCTGTCCGACCTCGCCGACGCGGCAGTGGCCGAGGCCCGGCGCCGGGCCCCGGACGCCGCGATCACCCTGGAGGCGGCGCCCGGGCTCACCGTGCACGGCTGGGAGGCGGGCCTGCGGCTGCTGCTCGACAACCTGCTCGCCAACGCCCTGGCCCATGGACGGGATCCGCGGGGCCGGGTCCGGGTGGCGGTCGGGGCGCGGGCCGAGGGGGACCGGATCGTGGTCACCGTGGCCGACCGGGGACCCGGCGTGCCGCCCGCCGCCCGCGAGCGGATCTTCGAGCGGTTCCAGCGGGGGCCCGGCAGCGACGGCTCCGGGCTCGGCCTCACGCTGGTCGCCCAGCAGGCCGCGCTGCACCGGGGGAGCGTCACCGTGACCGACGTGCCGCAGGGCACCGGGGCCTGTTTCGAGGTACGGCTGCCGTCGGGCGGCGGGATCCTGCCCGAACGACGGGACTGGCTGATCGGAACAGCCGGGGCGAACCGGTCACAGAGTTTTCCCAAAGACCGTTCCTAACCTCGCCGCACCGGACGGGCGACCGCCCCGTCCGGCAAGGGAACGGAGAGACGGATGAACGCACGACGACGTACGCGCACGCTGCTTGCCGGTATCGCCGCGGCGGCCGCACTGGCGGGCACCACCGGCGTGGCCGCGGCCGACAGCACCCCCGGGCCCGGCCCCACCGGTGACGGGGCGCACAGGCTCTGCAAGCGGGTGCCCAAGCTCGACCGCCGGATCGAGCGGGCCCTGAAGCGGCTGGACGCGGGGGCCGGTACCCGCGGCTCGGTCGCCCGCTTGCAGCAGCGCGTGGACAACGCGAAGAAGGCGGGCCACACCGAGATCGCCACCTACCTCCAGGACCGGCTGGACTTCCGTAAGTCGCTGGTGACGAACCTGAAGCAGCGCCAGAAGGATCTGAACGACGTCACCACCTGGTGCCAGGACAACGGTGGCGGGAAGGCGGCGGGCTGATGCGGGCGCGGCGGGCGGCGCTGTCGGCGGTGGCCCTGCTCGTGGCGCTCGGCGCGGGCTGCGCGCCCCACGGTGACGCGTCCCCGCGGCCGCCTTCCGGCTCCGGCACGCCCTCCGGATACGCGGAGATGCAGAAGAAGGTGAACGCGGCGCAATCCGCAGCCGCGGCGGCCGACCGCGACGCGGCCGGTGACGCGGACCGGTGACGCGGCGTGGAGTGCTCAGCGCTCCCCGCCCGGCACCCACAGCACGTCCCCGGTCTCCTTGTTCGCGATCCTCGCCAGGATGAACAGCAGGTCGGAGAGTCGGTTGAGGTAGGTCGCGGTGAGCGGGTTCATGTGCTCGCCGTGCTCTTCCAGGGCGGCCCAGGTGGAGCGCTCGGCCCGGCGGACGACCGTGCACGCCTGGTGCAGCAGGGCGGCGCCGGGCGTGCCGCCGGGCAGGATGAAGGAGCGCAGCTTCTCCAGCCGCTCGTTGAAGCGGTCGCAGTCCGCCTCCAGCCGGTCGACGTAGAACTGCTCGACCCGCAGCGGAGGGAACTCCGGGTTCTCCACCACGGGCGTCGACAGGTCCGCGCCCACGTCGAACAGATCGTTCTGGACGCGGGTGAGGACCTTGACGACCTCCTCGTCCAGGCCGCCCAGCGCGATCGCGGTACCGATCACCGCGTTGGCCTCGTTGGCGTCGGCGTACGCCGAGATCCTGAGATCGGTCTTGGCGACCCGGCTCATGTCCCCGAGGGCGGTGGTGCCCTGGTCGCCGGTCCTGGTGTAGATGCGCGTCAGATTGACCATAGAGCCAGCGTAGTTACGCCCCGGCCGTCCGGAACACGCGTGTGCCCACTGTCACGGCGAGTCCCGCGAAGCCGACCGACACGAGGGCGCCGTACAGCATGTGCGCGCTCGTGTACTGGCCCACGTACGCGTCGCGCACCGCGTCCACCAGATAGCGGAAGGGGACGAGGTGCGAGAGCAGGTCCAGCCAGGCGGGCGCGAGGGTCATCGGGAGCATCAGGCCGGACAGCAGCATCGACGGCATGGACAGCGCGTTGATCAGCGGCCCGAACTCCTGCGGGGTGCGGACCCGCATCGCCATCGCGTAGGACAGCGAGGCCAGGGAGAGGGTGAGCAGGGCCACGAACGCGAAGCCGATGAGGATGCCCGGCAGGGGTGCGCGCAGGCCCATCACCACTGCGGCCAGCACCAGGAGCACCGCTTGGAACACGAGGACGGTGGCGTCCCGCAGCACCCGGCCGAGCAGAAGGGCGAGGCGGCTGACCGGGGTCACACGCATCCGCTCCACCACTCCCTGGGCGTTCTCCATGATGATCGTGAAACCCGCGAACAGGGCGCCGAACAACCCGAGTTGGAGCAGCAGGCCGGGGACGAGCATCTGCCAGGAGCTGCCCTCCCCGCCCAGCGGCAGGTCGGTGAGCAGCGGGCCGAAGAAGAGGAGATAGAGCAGCGGCGTCAGCACGCCGAAGAGCAGGGCGAAGCGGGAGCGCAGGGACTGGCGGAGATAGCGGCCGTAGATGAGCGCGGTGTCGTGGAGAAGCATCGGTTCGGTCCTATACGGCTACGGGGGCGACGTCCGCCGGGGCGGGGCCGCGGCCGGTGATGGCGAGGAAGGTGTCCTGGAGGGTGGCGTCGATCGAACCGCCGTGCGCCAGCTTCAGCGCGCTCGGCGTGCCCTCGGCCGCGACGACTCCCCGGTCGACCACGACCAGCCGGTCGGCGAGGGTTTCGGCTTCGTCCAGGTAGTGGGTGGTCAGGAAGACGGTCGTGCCGTACTCGTCGCGCAGCCGGCGGACCAGATCCCACAGGTCGGCGCGGCTGCCGGGGTCGAGGCCGGTCGTTGGCTCGTCCAGGAACAGCACCTTTGGGCGGTGGGTGAGCGCCATCGCGATGTCCAGGCGCCGGCGCTGGCCGCCGGAGAGCGCGGCCGCCTTCCGGTCGAGCAGGTCGGTCAGGTCCAGGTCCCGGGCGAGTTCCGCGGTGCGCTCGACCGCCTCGGCCTTCGGCAGGCGGTACATCCGGCCCTGGGTGACCAGCTCCTCCCGCACGGTGATCTGCGGGTCGACGCCACCGGACTGGGCGACGTACCCGCAGGCCCTGCGCACCCCGACGGGGTCGCTCGCCAGGTCGTGCCCGGCGATGGCCGCCGCGCCGCCGGTGGGCCTCAGCAGGGTGGTGAGCATCCGCAGGGTGGTCGTCTTGCCGGCGCCGTTGGGGCCGAGGAAGCCGAGGATCTCGCCCTCGCGGACGGTGAGGTCGATGCACCGTACGGCCTCCACGGGACCTGATGTCGTCTGGAAGGTGCGGGCCAGGCCGACCGCGCTGATGACTGCTGCCATGCCTCCAGAAAAACAGAGACACTTAAATTTTACAATGCCCCCAACTTTCCAGCGGCCCCAGCGAAGCTAGGATGCGGACATGGCTGAGGGGCTGAGGGAGCGGAAGAAACGGCAGACGCGGCAGTACATCTCGGACGTCGCCACGGGGATGTTCGTCGAGCGCGGGTTCGACGCGGTCACGGTCGCGGAGATCGCCGACGCCGCCGACGTCTCCGTGAACACCGTCTACAACTACTTCCCCGCCAAGGAGGACCTCTTCTTCGACCGCTCCGCCGGCCTGGTCGACCGGCTGGCGCGCTGGGTGCGAGGCCGCCCCGACGGCGAGTCCGCCGCCGCCGCGGTCCTGCGCGAGCTGCGCGAGGAGGTCGAGGCGGTCTCGCCCCGGGTCGGCCTGATCCCCGGGTACGCGAGCTTCGTGCGGGTCATCGAGGAGGCCCCCGCCCTGCGCTCCCGGCTCTGGGCCATCGCCCAGGAGGTGCAGGGCAACCTGGAGAAGGCGCTGCGCGAGGAGACCGGCGCGGCCGACGGCGACGAACTGCCGAACCTGATGGCGGGTCAGATCGCCTGGGTGCACGGATCGGTCATGGCAGTCATCTCACGCGAGATGGTCAAAGGTCGCGAACCACGCGAAGTGTCACGAGAGGTGTTGATCCTCCTCGATGACATCGAGGACCTGTTGAGTGAAAAGGTCCTCAACTACGCCGTCCGTGGCGCGTCCTGACCCCTCCCGGTGTGATGTCCGTCAATTGAGACGTGACGCGCATTACTTACCGGTCACACAGCCGCTCCGGAGCGCTATGGTCCGCCGAAGAGGCAGACGTCACCAGCGTTCAAGGAGTCGGAGTGGCACGGAAGCTCGCCGTCATCGGGGCCGGTCTCATGGGGTCCGGCATCGCCCAGGTCGCCGCGCAGGCGGGCTGGGACGTCGTTCTGCGCGACGTCACCGACGAGGCACTCAAGCGTGGCACCGACGGCATCAAGGCCTCGTACGACAAGTTCGTCGGCAAGGGCAAGCTGGAGGCGCACGACGCCGACACCGCCCTCGGCCGCATCACCGCGACCACCGACCTGGACGCCGCCGCCGACGCCGACATCGTCGTGGAGGCCGTCTTCGAGAAGCTGGAGGTCAAGCACGAGATCTTCCGTGCGCTCGACAAGATCGTACGCGAGGACACCGTGCTCGCCTCCAACACCTCCGCCATCCCGATCACCAAGATCGCGGCGGCCACCGAGCGTCCCGAGCGGGTCGTCGGTGTGCACTTCTTCTCGCCGGTGCCGATGATGCAGCTCGTCGAGCTCGTCCGCGGCTACAAGACCAGCGACGAAACCCTCGCCACCGCACGGGAGTTCGCCGAGTCCGTCGGCAAGACCTGCATCGTCGTCAACCGGGATGTCGCAGGGTTCGTGACGACCCGGCTCATCTCCGCCCTCGTCGTCGAGGCGACCAAACTCTACGAGTCGGGCGTCGCGACCGCCGAGGACATCGACCTCGCCTGCAAGCTGGGCTTCGGTCACGCGATGGGCCCGCTGGCCACCGCGGACCTGACCGGCGTGGACATCCTCCTGCACGCCACCGGCAACATCTACACCGAGTCCCAGGACGAGAAGTTCGCCCCGCCGGAGCTGATGCGCCGGATGGTGGACGCCGGTGACATCGGGCGCAAGAGCGGGCAAGGCTTCTACAAGTACTGACCCGTACACGACCGGACGCACCACCCCGGGAGTATCACTCCCGGGGGTGAATTCGGTATCGGTTCGCTTACAAACAGCAACCGCTCTGCCACTCAGGCAGTCAGACGTTGCAACAACATGAGCACCGTCACGGAGTACGCCACACCGCACTCAACGGGGAGCGCATATGTACATCAGGGGCGACCACGCCGAGCTGGTCGTCGGGGGCCGCCTCGACGTCCGCAGCGCGGCGGACGCCCGTACGGCCCTGCACTCGGCCGTCGACGACGGCGTCGGCGACCTGGTGCTCGACCTGTCCGAACTGGACTCCTGGGACGCCACCGGACTCGGGGTGATCATGGGTGCCCACCGGCGGGCCGGCCGCTGCGGTCGCCGCCTGGTGTTGCGCGGTGTTCCGCCGCAGATGCAGCGCCTGCTGGTCGCCACCCGGCTGCACCGCATCCTCGCCATCGAGGGCGGCATCGGGGTCGAGTCGCTGCCCCGGGTGTAAGGCGACGACCGGGTGTGAACCGGGCGACGGGGGAGACCCGGACGCAGCCGCCGAACCGCACGTCGAGGGCAATCCTCACCGGACTGTGATGTCTCGGGCCGCGCGGCACCCCGCCCTGTCGTAGATACTGTGCGAAGGTTTAGGGTTCGGTCGCCCGCAGCCTCATGAACCCTCGAGCGGGCCCGGACCAGAAGCGACAGCGCGGTGTGCAACAGGCCGGGAGGGGCCGCTAATAGGGCACACAACGCTTTTGGGGGCTTGAACCTATGGACCCGATCACTCCGGGACCCGAGGAGCGCGGCCAGGCTCAGGGCCGCCGCCCGCCCCGGGAATCCCTCACCTCCGACTTCGGCCAGAGCACGCCCGCGCTCGCCCGCACGGCGCAGCTCGTCTCCGGCGACTTCCTGCTGACCGTCAACCCCGTCGACGGCAGCGAGATAGAACCCTGCCCGCCGCACGAACGGCCCGGACGGCCCCGCAGGCGCACCACCGCCGAGCGCACCGGGACGGAGCGCGCCGCCCGGCCTCCCGTGCCGCCGGGCCCGGCGCAGCCCGCACTCGCCCTCCTGGAACGCCAGGACGAGCGCGAGCGCCTGGTCCGCCTCCTCGCCCGCGGCCGCTCCGTGCGCCTCACCGGCCCCGGCGGCTCCGGCCGCACCGCCCTGCTCGACCTGGTCGCCGAGGACTGCCTGGACCTCGCCCCCGACGGCGTCGTCCGGCTCACCGGCTTCCGCCGCACGGCCACCGATCTCCTGTACGACCTCTTCCACGCCGTCCACGACGCCCCCCGGTACCGGCCGGAACGGGAGCAACTGCTCGAACTGGTCCGTGAGATCGGCGCGGTCG
The DNA here is from genome assembly GCF_042959345.1 of Streptomyces sp. NPDC007905. NCBI lineage: Bacteria > Bacillati > Actinomycetota > Actinomycetes > Kitasatosporales > Streptomycetaceae > Streptomyces > Streptomyces sp. NPDC007905. Next base: position 312,931 of record NZ_JBIBKS010000006.1, read on the forward strand.
TCGTCGTGGACGACCTGGAGTTCGGCGGCGCCGCCCTCGGCGAGCTGCTCGACTCCACCCCCGAGTGCGCCTTCCTGCTCGGTGCCACCCCGGACGTCCCCGCCCCCTCCGCCGACTCCGAGGTCGAGGAGGTGCTCCTCGGCGGCCTCGACCGCGCGGCCGGCGTGGAGATCCTGGAGCGGGCCGTCGGCCGCGTGCTCACCGAGGAGGAGGCCAACTGGGCCGGTGACCTGTGGTTCGAGTCCGAGGGGTTGCCCCTGCGGTTCGTCCAGGCCGGCGCCCTGCTGCGGCAGCGCGAGCAATTGCGCGCCAGCAACGGGGCCGTGGACGAGTACGGCGTCTTCGAGGACGTACGGTCACCCGTCGACCCGGTGCTCGACGCCGCCGAGGGCGAGCAGGTGCCCCTGCCCTCCCTCGCTGAGGCGGCCGCGCCCGCCCCCCTGCTCGCCTCCCGGCTCAGCACCTCCGCCCGCGCCACCCTGCGCTTCGCCGTCGCCCTCGGCGGCGAGGTGCCGCACCAGGCGCATCTGCCCGCGCTGGTCGGCGACACCCACGCGGACGCCGCGCTCGGCGAACTCGCCGGCTGCGGACTGGTCTCCCCGGTCGGCTCCCGCTACCGTCTCGCGGCCGGTGTGCAGACGCAGCTGGAGGCCGCCGGTTACGACGCCGACGCCCTGGCCCAGGGCCTCACCGCGGCCGAGCACTACGCCTGGTGGGCCGGACACCCCTCGGTCACCCCCGAGCGGGTGTGCGCCGAGGCCGACGCGGTCCTCGCCGCGCTCGCCGCCGTGGTGCCGTCCCCGGTGCCGCCCGCCGACGGCGAGGAGAGCGTCGCGGTACGGCTCGCCCGTACGGCCGCGCCCGCCTTTGCCGCCGGGCTGCACTGGAGCGCCTGGGAACGCGCGCTGCGGGCCGGCGCCGAGGCTTCCCAGCTGTCCGGTGACGTCCCCGAACAGGCCTACTTCCACCACGAGTTGGGCATCCTCGCGCTCTGCGGCGGACGGCTCGACCGGGCGCGTGCCGAGCTGGAGGCCTCGGGCGGCCTGCGCGGGGCGCTCGCCGACAAGCGGGGCACCGTGGCCGGGCGGCGCGCCCTGGCGCTGGTCGCCGACCTGGCGGGCGAGGTGCCCGGGGTGACGGCGATGGCGGGCGAGGAGGTGCCGGACGCACGGCACGAGGAGTCCGCGTCGCCTCCGGGCGGCGTACCGGCGGCCTACTTGCCCTACGGCCCCGCCGGCGACCCCCTGGTCACGCATCGGCCCTCCGCTGCCGCGCCCGCGGGCGGCATCCGCCGGCTGGCCCGCCGCAACCTGGTGGCGGCCGGCTCCGGCGCCCTGCTCGCGGTGGTACTCGGCACCATCGTGACCCTCGGCATGACGTCCAACGAGAACGGGGACCGGAACCCGGCCGGCAAGGTCGACGTCAACCCGTCGGCGAGCCAGGGCCTGGACGACGGCAGTCTGGGCGCGGACCCGAAGAAGGACACCGGCGCCGGCGGCAGCACGGCCACTCCCACCAGCAGCCCGACCGACCCGGGCCCCGACGGCACGTACGGCACCTCGGACGACCCGACCCCACCGGCGCACACCACCGGCCCTTCCGCCCATCCGAGCGGCACGAAGGGATCGGGGGGCGGGGGTGCCACTCCGAAGCCGTCCGGGACCAGGAAGAAGCCGAGTTCACCGACGCCGACGAGGTCGACTCCGTCGAGTCCGCCGAGCAGTCCCTCGCCCAGCCCCGACCCGTCGGGTTCCGCGTCTCCCTCCGCCAGCACGTCGTCGTCCCCGGCCACGTCCACCTCGGCCAGCGGCCCGGCGGCAGCGAGCAGCTCGGCGAGCGCACCGGGCAGCGGCGGCCCGGGTTCCGTGATGTGACCCTTCCCGGCTCGACGGACGAGCGCCGGTGCCCCGCGGGGCACCGGCGCTCGTCCGTACACGGAAAGCCGTTCAGAACAGCCGCAGCTTGTCGTCCTCGATGCCCCGGAGGGCGTTGTAGTCCAGGACTTGGCAGTTGATGCCCCGGTCCGTGGCGAGGACCCGGGCCTGGGGCTTGATCTCCTGGGCGGCGAAGACGCCGCGGACGGGGGCGAGATGCGGGTCGCGGTTCAACAGCTCGAGGTAGCGCGTGAGTTGCTCCACGCCGTCGATCTCACCGCGCCGCTTGATCTCCACCGCGACCGTCTGCCCGTCCGCGTCCCGGCACAGGATGTCCACCGGACCGATCGCGGTCATGTACTCGCGGCGGATCAGGGTGTAGCCCTTGCCCAGCGTCTCGATGCGGTCGGCGAGCAGCTCCTGCAGGTGCGCCTCCACGCCGTCCTTGATCAGACCCGGGTCCACGCCCAGTTCGTGTGAGGAGTCGTGGAGGATTTCCTCCATCGTGATGATCAGTTTCTCGCCCGTCTTGTTGACGACGGTCCACACCCCCTCGTCCTCGCCCGCGCCCTCCTTGAGCGTGCAGGGCGGCGACATCCAGTTGAGGGGCTTGTAGGCCCGGTCGTCCGCGTGGATGGAGACGCTGCCGTCCGCCTTGACCAGGATCAGGCGGGGCGCCGAGGGCAGGTGGGCGGTGAGCCGGCCGGCGTAGTCGACCGAGCATCGGGCAATCACGAGACGCATGGTCGGCAACGCTACTCGACAGCTGTGGGTGCACGCGATTCGCCCTCCTCCCGCCCGCCTCCGCCGTCCACCGCGACCCGGTGGGCCACCCTATTCATCCTGGAAACTCTTGTTCATCCCTGGCCGATTGTGCGCCTAAAGGGACCGTTCCATATACCCATTCTGCTGGTGTGGTCACCTACCGTTGCCTACCGTAGGGAACGGGAGGTCGCGACCTGTGTACTGAGCGTGTTCGATATCGCGAACTTCCCTATCTGTCCGGCAACCCCTGCTCGTCGGGGGTGCGAGAGGAGAACCCATGTCGCTCGACGTCTCACCGGCCCTACTGGAACAGGCCGAGCGAGGCGAGGTCGACGAAGCAGCATTCGTCGACTGCGTCCGGACCTCCCTGCCCTATGCGTGGGAGATGATCAGCTCCCTGGTGGCCCAGCTGAAGGTGGACGGCGGACCCTTCGCCGACAACCAGACGCCCCCGCCGGACGAGCAGGCACGCGGTCAGCTGCTGCGCGCGCTCGCGAGTGACGCCATACGCGGCGCGCTGCAGCGGCACTTCGGTGTGCGGCTGGCCTTCCAGAACTGCCACCGGGTGGCGGTGTTCCCGCTGGACGCCTCGGTCGACGAGACGTTGACCCGCTTCACCTCGGTGCGCAGCCAGTTGCTGAACCAGTCGCCGGAGTTTCGGGACTGCTGACGCGCGGCTCCCGGGCTGCTGACGCAGTGAGCCGCTTGCTTGCCGCTCCACCCCACGGGAGGTGCATTCGTACTGGGGCGGCAAGCCCCCCATGCCGCAGCGGCGACTGCCCCGTGCCTCAAGGGAGTCGGTGGCCGGTCACCGCAGCTGGGGCAGTACTTCGGCGCCGAGCCGCCGCAGGTTCTCCTCCGTCGCCGCGAGGTCGCCCGAGCCCTCGACGAGCAGGGCGAAGCGGGAGATGCCGGTGCGTTCGGACGTGGCCGCGAGCCGGTCGGCGGCGAGTCGCGGGGTGCCCACGGGGTGCAGCCCGCAGAGCAGTTCGGTGTAGGCGAGCGGATCGCGCATCGCGCGCGCCCGGCCGTCGACCGTGACATGGGCCTCCAGGCCCTGCTTGAGCCAGCCCGGCATCGCCTTCACCAGCGTCTCCACGGCGTCGGTGCGCCGGTCCGCGATCTGGCAGACGCCGGCCGAGACATGAGCCGCGCCCGCGATCTCCTCGGCCGGCCGTCCCGCGGCCCGCGCGAACTGCCGCCACAGGGCGACCATCTCGGCCTTTTCCTCGTCCCCGATGTGCATCCCGAGCAGCATCGGCAGCCCGCGCTCGGCGGCCAGCCGTACGCTCGCCGGCGAGGTGCAGGCGACGACGACCTCCGGTCCGGGAGTCTCCGTCAGTGCCTCCGAGGGGCGGGGCACGACGGGCACCTCGCGGAAGGAGAAGCGCTCACCCGACGCCGACACCGATGGGTCGCTCAGCCAGCGCACCAGCAGATCGAGTGATTCCGGGAAGCCCTGCTCGTACGCGGCGAGGCCCGCGCCGAACACCTCCAGGTCCACCCAGGGCCCGCCGCGGCCCACGCCCAGCGTGAACCGACCGCCGCTCGTCAGGTGCAGCAGCGCGGCCTGTTCCCCGAGGGCGACCGGGTGCGCGGTGGGCAGCACACTGACCGCCGTACCGACGCGGATGCGGTGGGTGCGGCCGAGCAGTAAGGCGGCCAGGGTGACCGCGGACGGACAGGTGCCGTACGGGACGAAGTGGTGCTCTGCCAGCCACACCGCGTCCAGACCGGCCTCCTCGGTGACCTCCGCCGAGCGGACCGCCCGGTACAGTGCCTCGCCCTGACCCTGACCCGGGAACTGTGCCGCCAGCACAAAACTACCTACGTGCATCGCATTTCCTGCTTCCTTGGCTCCGACCGGAGCTCCCCCACCGGGCATAACCGTCGGACACGTGCCGAGGACACGGCCTCGCGGCAAGATTGGCGGATTGTCTGCAGAATGCGCCGCCCCGCAGGGAGACTTGTGCGGGTTGGAGCGCTACGGGTACCCCCGTGGGCGCCGCGTACGCTGGAAGCAGCCCGTGCTTCCTGTATAGCCCCGAGAGGTGTCCCGTGTCCCCGCGTCGCAACCGACCCAAGGCAGCCGGATCGTCCGGGTGGAGTGCCGAGGACGACCGGACCGGCCGGTACGGCGGCTGGCAGTCCACAGAGAGCTGGCAGGGCGAGGAGTGGAGCGTGCGCCATGTCGCCGGGGCGAGCGCCGGGGGCAAGACCTACCGCTGCCCCGGCTGCGGCCAGCTGATCCCCTCCGGCGTCCCGCACGTGGTGGCCTGGCCGGAGCACGAGGGCGTCGACGACCGCCGCCACTGGCACAAGGCGTGCTGGAACGCGAAGGACCGCCGCACCACCCGGGTGCAGCGGTCCCGTAACGCGCCGAGGTTCTGAGCTACACGTCCCGGCTCTGCAGTAGCGCGTAGGCACCGGCGTACGCGGCAGCCGTCACGCCAAGCATGATCCACAGCGGGTCCCAGCCCGAGGGGCCGGACTGGCTCAGGGTGTTGTCGTAGAAGACACCCATCTGGCTCGGGATCGAGTACTCCAGCAGGGCCCGCTGCACCTTCTCCAGCGACTGCGCGTTCATGAACAGCGCGATCACCAGCGGGGCGAGCACCGCGCCGATCATGATCGTGATGGCGCCCGCCGAGTGCCGGATGATCGAGCCGACGAGCAGCGAGAGCAGTCCGAGCAGCGCGATGTAGAGGCTGATGCCGACCGTGGCCTTCAGCCATTCCCCGGTGGAGGGGCTGCGGCCGCCGTGGCCCGTCAGCATGGACGACTGCACCATCGCCACGAACGACACGGTGGCCAGCGTCACCACGAAGGCGATCACGAAGAACACGATCGCCTTGGCGGCCAGCACCCGGCCCCGGCTCGGGCACGCGGTCATCGTCGTACGGATCATGCCCGTGCCGTACTCGGACGCCGTGGTCAGCACGCCCAGCGTGATGATGCACATCATGCCGATCAGCAGGCCGAAGAAGCCGAGGGTCAGCGGGCTCTGGCCGCTCACGTCGCCGGAGCCGCGGACCGCGACACCGGCCAGCAGGCCGATGCCGACCACGAGCAGGACGAAGACGCCGAGCGTCCACATCGTCGAACGCACCGACTTGATCTTCGTCCACTCGGAGGCGAGCGCGTGCCCGAGGTGGGTGCGCACGACCGGGATCGGCGAGCTGTAGCCGGGGTACGGCCCGCCGGGCGCCGCCTGCCAGTCGGGCGCGGCGGCAGGTGCCTGCGGCATCGGGGGCTGGTGGGTGCTCATCGGGCGTCCTCGGGCTGGGTCTGGGTGGGGGTACCTCCCTGCTCGAGCGAAGTCGAGAGCTCGGGGGAGGCGGGGGTCGCGGGAGCGGACTGGGACGGTTCTGCGGCCGGGGCCGGGGGAGCGGCCACCGGTGACTGGCCCTGCGGGGCCCGGGCGTCCGGCGCCGCGTACGGGTTGGGGGCGCCGGCGCCGGGAGCGCCGTACACGCCCGCGGGCGCACCGCCGTACGGCCCGGAAGACGGCGTCGGCATCGCGAACGGCTGCCCGCCCTGCTGGGGCGGGGGCGGGGCGTACCAGCCCGGCTGACCCTGGCCCGGCACCGGCATGGGCGGCTGGGCACCGGGCGGCAGGGGCTGCTGCAGCCCCGCCCGCTGGTCGATGGTCGAGCGGTAGTCGACGGCGCCCTGCGTCATCCGCATGTACGCCTCCTCCAGCGAGGCCTGGTGCGGCGACAGCTCCCACAGCCGTACGCCCGCCTCGTGCGCGAGGTCGCTGATGCGGGGCAGCGCCAGGCCGGTCACGCGCAGCGCGCCGTCCTGCTCGGGCAGGACGTGGCCGCCCGCCTCGGTGAGCGCCGAGGACAGCTTCTCGCGCAACTGGGGCTCGGTGTCCGGGGTGCGGACGCGCGCGAAGTCGGCCGAGTTGGCCGAGATGAAGTCCTTCACGCTCATGTCGGCCAGCAGCTGTCCGCGTCCGATCACGATGAGGTGGTCGGCGGTCAGCGCCATCTCGCTCATCAGGTGCGAGGAGACGAAGACCGTACGGCCCTCGGCCGCGAGGGCCTTCATCAGGTTGCGCACCCAGAGGATGCCCTCGGGGTCGAGGCCGTTGACCGGCTCGTCGAACAGCAGCACCTGGGGGTCGCCGAGCAGCGCGGCGGCGATGCCGAGGCGCTGGCCCATGCCGAGCGAGAAGCCCTTGGAGCGCTTGCCGGCCACCTCCTGGAGTCCGACGACCCCGAGCACCTCGTCCACCCGGCGGGCCGGGATGCCGGACAGCTGGGCGAGGCTGAGGAGGTGGTTGCGGGCGGCCCGGCCGCCGTGCACCGCCTTGGCGTCGAGCAGCGCGCCGACCTGGCGGGGGGCGTTGGGCAGCTTGCGGTACGGGTAGCCGCCGATGGTCACCGTGCCGGACGTCGGGTTGTCCAGCCCGAGGATCATCCGCATGGTCGTGGACTTGCCCGAGCCGTTCGGCCCGAGGAAGCCGGTCACGGCCCCCGGTCGCACCTGGAAGGAAAGGTTGTACACGGCGGTCTTGTCGCCGTAGCGCTTGGTCAGGCCTACAGCCTCGATCATGCTCCGCACCCATCGAAAGGTTCAGGACAGCGGGGCACACGCCCCCGTAAGGGTTAGGAGGATATCCGGGCGCTGACGGTTCCGCTCAAGAGAAAGCAAAGCCAGAGCATCACCGAGCGTGCACGCACGGCTCACTGGGCGTCCCGGCGCTTGAGCAGGAGGTAGCCGCCCGCGACCGCCGCGACCACCCACAGCGCCATGATCCCGAGCCCGGCCCAGGGGCCGTAGGGCGTGTCGTCGCCGACCCTCGGCACCACCTGCATGATCCGGCTGCCGGCCTGGTCGGGCAGGAAGCGGCCGACCTTCTTCGTGGCGTCGACGTTGCCGAGGATGTTGGAGATCAGGAAGAAGAACGGCATCAGGATGCCGAGCGAGAGCATCGGCGAGCGCAGCATCACGGCGACGCCCATGGAGAACATCGCGATGAGGGTCATGTAAAGGCCGCCGCCGATGACCGCGCGCAGCACGCCGGGATCGCCGATCCGGGTCCCGAGGGAGCCGAGCATCGCCTGCCCGAGGAAGAAGGCGGCGAAGCTGGTGACCATGCCGACGACCAGCGCGAGCGCGGTGGCCACGGTGATCTTGCCGAACAGGAAGGTGCCGCGCTGCGGTACGGCGGCCAGCGAGACGCGGATCATGCCGGTGCTGTACTCGTTGGAGACGACGAGCACCCCGAACACGATCATGGCCAGCTGGCCGAGGGTCATCCCGGCGAAGCTGACGACCGTGGGGTCGAAGGAGAGCCGATCCGTCACGGGCAGGTCGTCGTACTGGCTCCGGGACAACGCGGAGATGAGCATCCCGAGGGCGAGGGTGACCACCACGGCCAGCGACAGCGTCCACACCGTGGACGCGACAGACCGGATCTTGGTCCACTCGGACCGGATGACCTGAACGGCCGCCATGACTTCAGGCCCCCTTCCATCCGGCGCCCCAGTCCTGCGGGACGGGAGCGGGTCCGGCGTGTGCGTGGTACTCCACCGACTCCGCCGTCAGCTGCATGAACGCCTCCTCCAGCGAGGCCTGCCGCGGGCTCAGCTCGTGCAGCACGATCCCGTGCCGCGCGGCCAGCTCCCCGATCCGCTCGGCCTTGCCGCCCTCCACCTCCAGCGCACCACTGCCCGCCTCCACCACGGTGACGCCGGCCTCGCGCAGCACGTCCAGGAGCCGCTCACACTGCGGGGACCGGATCCGGACATAACTGCGCGAGTTCTGCCGGATGAAGTCGGCCATGGAGGTGTCGGCGAGCAGCCGCCCCTGTCCGATGACCACCAGGTGATCGGCGGTCAGCGCCATCTCGCTCATCAGATGACTCGACACGAACACGGTCCGCCCCTGCGCGGCCAGCGACTTCATCAGGTTCCGGATCCAGTGGATGCCCTCGGGGTCGAGCCCGTTGACCGGCTCGTCGAACATCAGGATCCGTGGATCCCCGAGCAGCGCGACCGCGATCCCGAGCCGCTGGCCCATCCCGTACGAGAACCCCTTGGCCTTCTTCTTCGCCACGGCTGTGAGCCCCACGGTGTCGAGCACCTCGGCCACCCGCCGCTTCGGGATCCCGTTGCTCTGCGCGAGGCAGAGGAGGTGGTTGTAGGCGCTCCGCCCGCCGTGCACGGCCTTCGCGTCCAGCAGCGCCCCGACGTACGTGAGCGGATCCTTCAGCTGGGCGTAGTGTCTGCCATCGATCCGGACGTCACCGGCGGTGGGCCGGTCCAGCCCGAGGATCATCCGCATGGTCGTGGACTTCCCGGCCCCGTTCGGCCCCAGAAACCCCGTCACGATGCCCGGGCGCACGGTGAAGGTGAGGTGGTCCACCGCGACCTTCTCGCTGTACCGCTTGGTCAGCCCCTCGAGCTCGATCATGCGGCCACGCTAGAACGGGACAAAGCCCCCTGCCACTTGAAGCAGGGGGCCTCGACGCGCCCGAAGGGGCGCGGGGAACCGCGCGATCGGCCACCGCCGACCCGCAGCTCCGCCGCAGCCCGCGGTTACCGGGTCTGCTGAGCCGGAACCCCACGAGAGACGGGCTCGTCATCGGCCGGCGTGCCCGCGGCGGCGACGGCCGCACCGGTCAGCGTGGCGAGCATCTCCCGGACGTTCGTCAGCTGAGCGTTGATCGAGTCGCGGCGGTTGGTGAGGGCGGCCAGCTCGCGCTCGGATTCCGAGCGGATGCGGTCGGCCTTGGCGTTGGCGTCGGCCACGATGTCCTCGGCCTGGCGCTGGGCCGTCTCCACCGTCTGGCGGGCGCGGCGCTCGGCGTCCGTGCGCAGCTTCTCCGCCTCCAGGCGGAGCTGCTCGGCGCGGTGCTCGATCTCGGCGAGGCGCTTCTCGGCCTTCTGCTGACGCGAGGCCAGGTCGCGCTCGGACTGCTCGCGGCGCTTGGCGAGGTTCGTCTCGAAGTCGGCGGCGGCCTGCGCGGCCTTGGCGCGGGTCTCCTCGAAGAGGGCGTCCGCCTCCTCGCGCTTGGACTGCGCGTCCTTCTGCGCCTCGGCGCGCAGCTGGGAGGCGTCACTCTTGGCCTTCTCGACGATCCGGACGCCCTCGTCCTCGGCCTTGGCCTTGCGCTCGGCCGCGAAGGACTCGGCGTCGTTGCGGACCTGCTGGGCCGCCGACTCGGCGAGCTCGCGGTGCTGCTCCGACGCGCGCCGGGCCTCGTCACGCAGATCCTTCGCCTCTTCCTCGGCGAGGCGCAGGATCTTCTCGACCCGCGCGCCGAGACCCGCGTACGACGGCTCCGCGTCGGTGATCTGGGCCTGGGCGTTCTGCGTCTCGAGGTGGAGCTCCTCGATGCGCTTCTCCAGAGCGGTGATGCGGGCGAGAGCGCTGTCACGGTCGGAGACGAGCTTGGAGATACGTTCGTCCACCTGAGCGCGGTCGTACCCACGCCGCACAAGCTCGAAGCCGTAGGGGGAAGTGTCGCTCATGGGGTTCCTGTCGAATGAGACCGGTGAGGTGATAGGTGGAATCCTAGGGGCCGAAGCGGTGTGTCATCGAGCGGATACGTGTTTGATCTGGAGAATGACACCTCTTTTGAGTGGCTGACCGCCGGACGGCTTGCCAAAGACCAGGACAAAGCCCCCAGAAGACCCCGGAACGCGCCTCACCCGCTAGCTGTCTGACGACTTGCCACCCGATCGAGGGGGACCGACGGTGGCGCCCGCCTTGACAACACCGTCCTTGCCGGCCGACGGGGCCTCGAAGGACTCCAACGCCTCCAGGACGTCCTGGACACGGGAGATCTCGGCGTTGATGTCCTCGCGCCGGCGCACCAGGATCTCCAGCTCGCGCTTGCCCTCCTCGACCGTGCGCCGGGCCTCGCGGATCGCCTCGGCCTTCAGCTCCTCGGCCTCCCTGACCAGGCTGGCCTTCTTCTGCTCGGCCTCCTTGAGCAGACCCTCCGCCTTCTTGACGGCGGCGATCCGGACCTTGCCCGCCTCGGAGCTGGCCTCCGACACCAGCTCCTTGGCCTTCGCCTGCGCCTTGGCCAGCTGTTCCTCGGCCGCCTTGATGAGCGCGTCGCAGCGGTCGCCGGTCGACTTCATCGTCTCGGCGGCCTCACGGCGGGCCCGCTCGTGCAGCTCCTCGATCTCGGTGGTGATGCGGTCGCGCAGCTCCTCCGCGCGCTCCCTGATGGCGGTCGCGTCCCGGCGGGCACCGACCAGCAGCTCGTCCGCGTCCGTACGGGCCTTCTCCACCAGCGAGTTGCCCACCACGGTCGCCTCGGAGACGATCCGCTCGGCCTCGCTGCGGGCCGCGCCCACCATCGTGTCGGCCTGCGACTCGGCGTCCGCGGTGGCCTTCAGCGCCTGCTGCTGGGCCTCGGTGAGCAGCTTGTCGGCCTCGGCCGTGGTCTCCGTGATGAGCGTGTCGACCTGCTCGGCCGCCTCCGAACGCCGCTTGTTGGCCTCCTTGCGGGCCTCGTCGAGGGTCCGCTCGGCCTCCTCGCGCGCGGAGTTGACGAGCCGCTCGGCCTCCGTCTCCGCGTCCGCCCTGAGCCGCTCGGCCTCACTGCGCAGCCGCTCGGCGTGCTGCTGGGCCGAGCCGACCGTCTCGGCGGCGTCGGCGCGCAGCCGCTCGGCGTCGCCGGTGGCGTCCGCGATGAGCTGCTCGGCGTTCGCGACGGCCTCGGCGCGGACGCGCTCGGCCTCGGCGGCCGTCTCGTTCTGCAGCCGCTCCGCCTCGTTGGCGGCCTCGGTGATGAGCGTGTCGGCCTGGGTCGCCGCGTCCGAGCGGATGCGGTTGGCGTCCTCGCGGGCGTCCGCCCGGGTGCGGGCCGCGGCCTGGTCGGCCTCGGCGAGCTTGTCCGACGCCTCCGTGCGCACCCGCTGGGAGTAGTCGCCCGCGTCGGAGCGCAGCCGCTCGGACTCCGCGATCGCCTCCGCGACCGTACGCTCGGCCAGCGCCTTGGCGGCCTCCGTCTCCTCGTTCGCCTCGCGCCGGATCCGCGAGGCGTCCTCGCTCGCCCGCTCCCGCTCGGCGTACGCGTCGGCGCGGACCCGGTCCGCCTCCTCCTCGGCCTCACGGCGGGTACGGTCCGCCGCGTGCTCGGCGGCCGAGCGCAGCCCGGTGATCTCCTCCTGGGCCTGCTCGTGCAGTCCCGCGACGGACTCCCGTACCTGCTGGGCGTGCTGCTCGGCGGCGGACACCATGTCGGTGGCGCGCCGGTCGGCCTCCTCGACCAGCCGGGTCGCCTCGGTCTGCGCGTCCTCCACGCGCCTGCGCGCCGAGGCCAGCAGCTCCTCGCTCTGCTCGCGGGCCCGCTCGCGCTCCTGGTCCGCCTCGGCGCGCGCGGCACCGAGCAGCTCCTCGGCCTCGCGGCGGCGCCGGGCGGCCTCCTCCTGGGCGGCGGCGAGCGTCTCGGACGCCTCGGTGCCCAGCCGTTCGGCGGCGGCCTGCGCCTCCGCGCGGACGCGGTCGGCGGTGTCCTGCGCCTCGACCTTCAGCCGCTCGGCCTCGGCGGCGGCCTCCGAACGCAGTCGTACGGCGATGGCCTCGCCCTCGGCACGTGAGGCGGACGCGTCGGACGCGGCCTCGTCGCGCAGCCGCTCGGCCTCGGCCTCGGCCTGCTGCTGCAGCGTTCGGATCCGCTCGGCGGCCTCCGCGCGCAGCCGCTCGGCCTCCTCGGCGGCCTCCCGGCGGATCCGGGCCGCCTCCTCGCGGGCGTCGGCGAGCGCCTGTTCGGCCGACGCCAGCCGGTCCTGGGCCTCCGACTGCAGCCGGGTCAGTTCCTCGGCCGCCTCGTTACGGCGGGCCTCGACCGCCCGCTCGGTCTCCTCGCGCAGCTCGCGCGCGGCCTTCTCGGCGTCCGCCCTGACCGTCTCGACCTCTTCGGCGGCCTCCCCGCGCAGCCGCTCGGCGTCCTTGCGGGTGCGATCCAGGGTCTCCTCGGCCTGCCGGCGCAGGGTGGTGGCCCGCTCGATGGCCTCCGTGCGGACCTTCTCGCTGTCCGTGGTGGCCTTCTGCCGCAGCTCGTCGGCGTCCGCCTTGGCCTTGGCCAGCAGCTCCTCGGCCGACCTGGCGGCCTCCTCGATCTGCGCCACCGCCTCGCGCCGGGCCTCGGCGCGGATGGACTCGCCCTCGGCGACCGCGTCGGCGCGCAGCTGCTCGGCCTCGCCGCGCAGCCGGCGGGCCTCCTCCTGCAGCTCGACCGTCTTGGCGCGGTACTCCTTGGTGTCGTCCTTCGCCGCGCCCTTGAGCTGCTCGGCGATGTCGTGCGCCTCGGCGCGCAGCCGGTCCGCCTCGGCCTCGGCCTCCCGGCGGATCCGCTCGGCCTCCTCGGCCGCGGCCCGGGTGGTCTTCTTGGCGTCCTCCGACGCCTTGTTGAGGACGTCCTCGGCGGTCTTCGCCGCCTTGGACAGCTGGGTCGCGCTCTCCTCGGCGGTGATCGCCCGGGCCTTCTCCGCGGCCTCCGCGACGATCTTCTCGGCCTCGGCCCGCGCGTCGGCGACCAGCTGCTCGGCCTCGGACCTGGTGTTCTCGGCCTCCTTGGTGGCCTCCTCGACCAGCCGGGCGACCTGCTCCTTGGCGGTACGCGTACGCGTCTCGTTGGCGGCCTCGGCGCTGGAGAGCGCCTTGGATGCGCTCTCCTTGGCCTCGGTGACCAGCTTCTCGGCCTCGGACTGGGCCTTGCGCAGCGCCTCCTCGGCCTCCGCCATGCGCTGCTGGGCGGCCCGGCTCAGCTCGGCGGCCTGCCGACGGGCGGCGTCCGACTCGGTGACGGTGGAGGTGCGCAGCTGCTCGGCGTGGTCCGTGGCCTCCTGGGCCTGGGTGGAGGCGGCGTTCAGCAGCCGCTCGGCGTCCGTGCGGGCACGGCGCAGGATCTGCTCGGCCTCCGCCCGGGCGGCCTCGGCGTCGGTCTGCAGCCGCTCGCGCGCCTCCCGGGTCAGCCGCTCGGCCTCCGCGCGGGCGGCGGCCATGGCCTGCTCGGCCTCGGCGCGGGACTCGTCAAGGAGGCGGCGGGCCTGGGCCTCCGTCCGGGCGCGCAGCTGCTCGGCCCACGCCACGTTCTCGTTGACGTGCGACTCGACGGTCTGCCGGCGCTCGGCCAGCTCCTGGTCCAGCTGCTGGCGGCGGGTGACCGCCTCCTGGTGCAGCTCGGCCTGCAGGCGGGCGGCCTGCTCGGCGTGCTCCTGCAGGATGCGCTGGGTCTGCGCGCGGGCCTGGCTCAGCTCGCGTTCGGCGTCCTGGCGCAGCTGATCGGCCTGGATCTGGGCATTACGGAGCAGCTGCTCGGCCTGATAGCCGATGTCACCGCCGTCGTAGGCGGGCCGGGTCATCAGGGTGCGGCGCGCCTCGTGCAGCTTGGCGCGCAGCACCTCGACCTGGTAGCCGAGGTCCTCGGCGTGCTGGATCGCCTTTTCCCGCTCGGTCCTCAGCCGCTTCATCTCGGCCTCGAACCGAGAGAGGTGGTCGACGTCAGCCGCCGGCTCTCGCTCCTGGCTCTCGTAGCCCCGCACTGCGCGGTCCCATCCGTCCCCTGGTCAGCTTCTTCGACGAGCTCCGTCCATCCGCCGAACGGGGCCCCCGGGGAATGGTGTCAGATCAACGGCGGAGCACGGGCTGTTGCCCCGACGCTCGTCCCCCGAAACCCGGACCCCGGCATGCGGTCGTCCCCCGCCTGGAGGGACGACCGCCCCCAACCCTACCGGCCCCTATGTACGGGGGTCAGTGCTCGGGCGACTCAACAGGGGCCGAAGTGACCAGTTCTGTCAGGACGCCGTGGCAATCCTTGGGGTGCAGGAAGGTGATCCGCGACCCCATGGAGCCGCGTCGTGGCTCGTCGTACAGCACGCGTACGCCCTTGCCGCGGATCTCCTCGGAGTCCCCGTCCACATCCGCCGTACCGAATGCGATGTGGTGGACGCCCTCCCCGTTCTTGGCCAGCCACTTGCCGACCGCGGAGTCCTCCCGGGTCGGTTCCAGCAGCTGGAGGTAGGAGGCGCCGCCGTCGGACGTCTCGTTGATCTTGAGCATGGCCTCGCGCACGCCCTGCTCTTCGTTGACTTCGGTGTGGAACACCTCGAAGCCGTACGTGGCCCGGTAGAACTCGACGGTCGTGTCGAGGTCGTGGCAGGCGATCCCGATGTGGTCGATTCGCGTCAGCATGGATTCAGTGCAGCGCCATGGAGGTGGTTACGCAACGTGCGCGCGATCACACCGTAAGGCCGATGACGGGTTCCGGTACCGGTCAGTACATTCGAAGTAAACCCTCGTTCACTCCTCGGCTGTGCAGGCCGGTAAGGGGATCGCAGCTCATGTCTTCTGGAACGAACACCTCGGTGATCGTCGCGGGCGCGCGTACGCCCATGGGACGGTTGCTCGGCTCGCTGAAGTCCTTCTCCGGGGCCGATCTCGGCGGCTTCGCGATCAAGGCCGCCCTCGACCGTGCGGGGATCGGCGGCGACCAGGTGCAGTACGTGATCATGGGCCAGGTGCTGCAGGCCGGGGCGGGGCAGATCCCGGCCCGCCAGGCCGCGGTCAAGGCCGGCATCCCGATGAGCGTCCCGGCGCTCACCATCAACAAGGTGTGTCTGTCCGGCCTGGACGCCATCGCCCTCGCCGACCAGCTGATCCGCGCCGGCGAGTTCGACATCGTCGTCGCCGGCGGGCAGGAGTCCATGACCAACGCCCCCCACCTGCTGCCGAAGTCCCGTGAGGGCTACAAGTACGGCGCGGTGGAGGTGCTCGACGCGATGGCCCACGACGGCCTGACCGACTCCTTCGAGGGCATCGCCATGGGCGAGTCCACGGAGAAGCACAACACCCGCCTCGGCATCAAGCGCCCCGAGCAGGACGAGATCGCCGCCCTGTCCCACCAGCGGGCCGCCGCCGCGCAGAAGAACGGCATCTTCGAGGCCGAGATCACCCCGGTCGAGATCCCGCAGCGCAAGGGCGAGCCGGTCGTCTTCAGCAAGGACGAGGGCATCCGCGGCGACACCACCGCCGAGTCGCTGGGCAAGCTGCGCCCGGCCTTCGCCAAGGACGGCACGATCACGGCCGGCTCCTCCTCGCAGATCTCGGACGGTGCGGCGGCCGTGGTCGTGATGAGCAAGGCCAAGGCCGAGGAACTGGGCCTTCAGTGGCTCGCGGAGATCGGCGCCCACGGCAACGTGGCCGGGCCGGACAACTCGCTGCAGTCCCAGCCGTCCAACGCCATCCAGCACGCCCTGAAGAAGGAGGGCCTGGAGGTCTCCGACCTCGACCTGATCGAGATCAACGAGGCCTTCGCCGCGGTCGCCGTGCAGTCAATGAAGGACCTCGGCGTGTCCACGGAAAAGGTGAACGTCAACGGCGGCGCGATCGCCCTGGGTCACCCGATCGGCATGTCCGGCGCCCGTCTCGTGCTCCACTTGGCGCTGGAGCTCAAGCGCCGGGGCGGCGGCGTCGGCGCGGCCGCGCTGTGCGGCGGCGGCGGTCAGGGTGACGCGCTCATCGTGCGGGTGCCGAAGGCCTGAGTTTCCAGTACGTCGGTGAAGTGAACGGAGCTGTGATGCAGGACGTCTCCTCCCTGGTGGCCCAGGCCAGGGAAGGCCGGCCGCGGGCCGTGGCCCGGTTGATCTCCCTGGTGGAGGGGGCGTCCCCGCAGCTCAGGGAGGTCATGGCGGCACTGGCGCCGCTGACCGGCAACGCCTACGTGGTGGGCCTGACGGGCTCACCCGGCGTCGGCAAGTCGACCTCCACCTCCGCCCTCGTCACGGCCTACCGCAAACAGGGCAAACGGGTCGGGGTCCTGGCCGTCGACCCGTCGTCGCCGTTCTCCGGCGGCGCCCTGCTCGGTGACCGGGTCCGCATGTCGGACCACGCCTCCGACCCCGGTGTCTACATCCGCTCCATGGCGACCCGGGGCCACCTGGGCGGCCTGGCCTGGGCCGCGCCGCAGGCGATCCGCGTGCTGGACGCGGCGGGCTGCGACGTGATCCTGGTCGAGACGGTCGGCGTCGGCCAGTCGGAGGTGGAGATCGCCTCCCAGGCGGACACGAGCGTGGTGCTGCTGGCCCCGGGCATGGGCGACGGCATCCAGGCCGC
Organism: Streptomyces sp. NPDC007905; assembly: GCF_042959345.1. Taxonomy (NCBI): domain Bacteria; kingdom Bacillati; phylum Actinomycetota; class Actinomycetes; order Kitasatosporales; family Streptomycetaceae; genus Streptomyces; species Streptomyces sp. NPDC007905. The sequence goes on from NZ_JBIBKS010000006.1 coordinate 329,658, forward strand.
GAAGGCAGGCATCCTCGAGATCGGCGACGTCTACGTCGTCAACAAGGCCGACCGCGACGGCGCCGACGCCACGGCCCGCGAGCTGAACCACATGCTGGGTCTCGGTGAGTCCCGCGGCCCCGGCGACTGGCGTCCGCCCATCGTCAAGACGGTCGCGGCCCGGGCACAGGGCGTCGACGAGGTGGTCGAGGCGCTGGAGAAGCACCGCGCGTGGATGGAGGAGCGCGGCGTCCTCACCGACCGCCGCACGGCCCGCGCGGCCCGCGAGGTGGAGACGATCGCGGTCACGGCCCTGCGCGAACGCATCGGAGACCTCCACGGCGACCGCCGGCTCAGCGCCCTCGCGGAGCGGATCGTCGCCGGGGAGCTGGACCCGTACCGCGCCGCGGACGAACTGGTGGCGGGACTGACGGAAGGCTGAAGGCCGTCAACGCGGCGGGCTCGTCGCCAGGGTGACGGCATGTTCCTCTCCTTGGCGTAGAGCGCACCGGATCGCGGGGGCCCGACTGCGGGCCGCCGCGTCTTCGGTGTCCCCTCTCCGCCTCCCCGGGGACTCCAGGGTGCCCCCGCACCTCTCCCGGCCCTCGTACGCCGCCGTCCTGCGCGTCCCGCACGCGCGCCGCACCTTCGCCGCTGCCCTGACCGCGCGCCTGCCCTACGGCACCGTCGCACTCGCGGTGATGCTGTCCGTCACCCGGGCCACCGGCTCCTATGCCGTCTCCGGTGCCGTGATGTCCACGACGGTCTTCCTGATGCCCCTGCGGGCTTCCCTCGTCGACCGGCACGGCCCGCGCCGCGCCCTGCCGCCCATGGCGGCGTTCTACGGCATCCTGCTGGGCGTCCTGGCCGCCCTGACCTGGCGCCCGGGTGCCCCCAGCACCGCTCATCGCCGCGGCCGCGGCCCTCGCGGGCGCCTGCGCGCCCCGCTGGGCCCGACCATGCGCGCCCTGTGGGCCCGCCTCGTCGCCGACCGGGGTTTGTTGCGGCGCGCCTACAGCCTGGACGCGATAGCGGAGGAGCTGCTGTACGTCCGGCTCTGCTGGTTCGCGGTGGCCCTCGGTGCGGTGATCGCGGCCGCGGGACGAGCACCGGGCCTGTGGACGCTCACGGCGGCGATGGCCTGCGCGGGCGCGGGCCGGCCCCCGCCTCGCCGGCATGATCCAGAAGACACCCCCTGGGTCAGACCGGCCGCGGATCGGGCCGGCTCCGGGCCACGGTGTCCTGTCGGCAGGTGAGCCGGGCGTGGTGCGTCCGGCCGCAGGGCGGAGGAGGGCGCCGACGTGGCGGGGGTTCCCCCGCGCGAGCGCGGCGAGCGTGGGGGAGCCGGCAACCGACGACAACGCCGCGGATGGGCGCGCCGAGCGCCGCGCTTCCGGCATGATCCGCCGGACGGGCCCTGGCGCCGGTCGCGCGACCCACCCCCGCCCAGCGGCTACGGCCCGAGGTGCTCAGCCGGCCTCAGGGACGCCCCCGCTGCCCCCTCAAGTGCTCCGCGATCGGCTTGAGCGCCTTGTCCAGCTCTATCAAGGCCTCCGGCGACAGCAGATCGATGAAGTGGCGTCTGACCGACGCCACGTGATGCGGCGCGACTTTTTTCATCGTCTCCATGCCGTGCTCCGTCAGCACGGCGTACAGTCCTCGCCGGTCCGACTCGCAGTTCTCCCGCCGCACGAGGTTCGCGTTCTCCATCCGCGTGATCTGGTGCGAGAGCCGGCTCTTGGACTGCAGGGTCGCGGAGGCCAGGTCGCTCATCCGCATCCGTACGTCGTCCGACTCGGAGAGGTTCACGAGGATCTCGTAGTCGTTCATTGTCAGGCCGAACGGCTGCAGATCCTTCTCGAGCTGGTACGTCAACAGCCTGTTGACCTCCAGGTGGGTGCGCCAGGCGCACTGCTCCGCATCGGTCAGCCAGCGCGTGGCCGTCTCGGTCTCCATGAATGAAGTCTACCTAAGAAGTTGAATGGCGAACTACTTCGGGTGGTGTGACAGTGCGCACGCGTTCGACGTCACACTCCGCAGACTACCGCTCACAGCCCGAAGCGACGCTGGAGGTCCCCCAGCTGTCCGGGAAGGCGCGGTCCGTCCGATGATTGCGGACCGTGTCCATGCGGTGCCGCTCCGCCACCACCGGGCACCCCTGGTTCGTGCGGAACCAGCCCCGTCGCCGGCTCGGCCATGAGCGTCTCGCTCGACTGCAGCAGGACCGTCCCGGCTCCCACGAACTCGAACTGGTGCTCCTCGCCGGAGGCCCCACCGAGGCCCGTCATCGCACGTAGACCGCCCATGACGCCCGTCAGGTACCCGTGGTCGTAGTGATGACACGGTGACGGGCAGTCGGCCCACCCGACCAGCGCCTGGGGGTCCACCCGGATCGGAGGTTCCATGAACACCACCGGACCGTTAGATGCGGCCACGAACTTTCCGGTTCCGATAAGGGTTAGAAAACCGGGCACGATCGACTGTTTGAGCGCGAGACTTGGCTGAAAAGCGAGCAGATTGCCCGCGCGAATGGTCAAGTTCCCGTCGTCCAGGTCGTAGGAGTTGACGTCGAAGGCCCGGTCGGCCAGCAGCATCTTGCCCGAGCCCTCCGCCACGACCCAGTCGCTCGCGTGCAGTGGCGAATGGAACGAGGTGCGAACAACTCGGTCGAGTCGGCCGTGCCCGATGCCGTTGAACTCGATCGCCCCGTAGTAGGCGATCATCTTCCCCTTCTGCAGGAACCACTGCCCGCTCTTGAGCTCGACGCAGAACGTGTACGTGTTCACGTTGTCGTCGGCGGGGAGGGTCATCGGGTCGTACACCACGGGGCCGCCGGGAGTTCCGTAGGTGCTCACAGCTTCTCCTCCGAGGCCTGGACGTACACCGTGCCGCTGCCGCTCAGCTCCAGCTGGAACGCCTCACCGGAGCCGCGGCCCACCATGTCCCGCCAGCCGAGCGCGGTGGACAGCTTGTTGCGTACGTCGCCGTGGTGGGCGACGTACGCCTGCGGGTCCACATGGACCGGGCGCTGCGGTGTGATCGGGATCTCGAAGACGCCGCCGTGCGCCATCACGGCCACCGAGCCCTGACCCTGGAGCGTGGTGGTGAACAGGCCCTGCCCGGTGACCTGGCCCCGGACCAGGCCCATGACCCCGCCCTGCGAGCCCAGGAACATCGTGCCCTGCCGCAGGGTGCCCTCGAAGGCGAGCAGCCGGTCGGCCTCGACGCACAGGGTGTCGCCGGAGAGGTTGATGACGTGCACGTGGTGGCCACCGTGCCCGAAGAAGACGGTGCCGCTGCCCTCGACGGTCATCAGCGGGGTCGCCTCGCCGGCCACCCGCCGCCCGATCATGGACATCAGGCCGCCCCGGCCGCCCTGGAGATTGGGTGTGAAGGACACGTCCCCCTTGTAGGCGAGCATCGCGCCGCGCTGGCTGAACAGCCGCTGCCCGGGCAGCACGGCCGCCTCGACCATCTTGGAGTTGATCTCCCTGAAGCTCATCTCACAGGTCCCCCGCGATCGTGTTCCGCTCGCTCGGCTGCACGTACACCAGTCCGTCGCCCTCGAAGCGGATCTGGAAGGCCTCGCCGCCGCCCTCACCGAAGAAGGTGCGGAACGTCACACCCGACTGGAAGGACTGCCGCACATTGCCCTGGTGGGCGATGTAGGCGCCGGGGTCGACGATCAGCGGGTACTGCGGGCTGACACGGAGCACCACCGCGGGCCCGTCGGAGATGATCGCCGCCTGCCCGTGTCCCTCGACGGTCGTCGTGAACAGCCCGTTGCCCTGCGAGGCGCCGCGCAGGCCGGTGAACGTCGTGCCCGTCCTGAGGCCCGCGTCGGTGGCGAGCAGGTTGCTCGACTCGACGTAGAGCCTGTCCCCCTGGAGGCCGACGAGATTGATCTCCGAGGCCCGGTCCGCGAACCAGCAGGTCCCCTGGCCTCTCACCTCCATCACCGTCATCCGCTCGCCGGTGAGCCGCCGGGTCACCATCCCGCGCAGCCCCTCGCCGCCACCGCTCAGCTTCTTGAAGGCCATCTGCCCGTCGTACGCGACCATCGAGCCGTTCTTCGCCTTCACGGCGTCCCCGGTCATGTCGACGGCGAGCACCTTGCTCCCTTGGAGTCGGAACATCGCCACGCTGGGAAAGTATCGGCCGAGCGGGTGGGCGGAACAGGTCCCGTGGGTGGACGGCGACCCTGACCGCTCCCCTAGGGGCAGGGTTTGTCACAATGGCGGAGCGTTTGTGCGTGCGTTCACAAACCGGCAGTCCGTAACCGGCAGGCCGTCGTCGCAACTCCCACCGAAGGTGATCCGTGGACCTCAAGACCGCCACCGCCCTCCGCCGCCTCCGCCTGGTCTCCGCGCCGGAGGCCGTGTCCTTCCTGGTCCTGCTCGTCTGCTCGGTGCTGAAGCGCACCACGGACTTCAACGCGGTGCCCGTGATGGGCGCGGTCCACGGCGTCCTGTTCCTCCTGTACGTGATCTTCTGGGCGGACGCCTGGAACCGCACCAAGTGGAGCTTCGGCACCGCGGCCCTCTACTTCGTCCTCTCCGTGCTGCCCACCGGCGGCTTCTTCGCGGAGCGCAGGCTGCGCCGCGAGACCGAGGCCGCCGTCATCGCGGCCCGGGCCCGCAAGGAAGGAATCGTGAACGCATGATCGTCGCCTTCTCCGTGACGCCCCTGGGCGTCGGTGAGGACGTGGGGGAGTACGTCGCCGACGCCGTCCGTGTGGTCCGCGAGTCGGGTCTGCCCCATCGCACCGACGCCATGTTCACCTCTGTCGAGGGGGAGTGGGACGAGGTCATGGACGTCGTCAGGCGCGCCGTCGCCGCCGTCGAGGCGCGGGCGCCCCGTGTGTCGCTCGTCCTCAAGGCCGACATCCGGCCCGGCGTCACCGACGGGCTCACCTCCAAGGTCGAGACCGTCGAGCGGCACCTGGCGCGGTAGCTCCGGCCGAAGCGCGCGCGAACCCCGGTCCTGGCGGGCCGGGGTTTTCCGCGTCCCTGCCGTTGAGCGATCGCTCAAGGAGGTGTACGTTGCCTCTCAGACAAGTTTGAGCAGTCGCTCAAACGCCCGTCTGACGTGGGGGAACAGCATGGGTCTCTACATAGAGACGTACATACGCGCCGACCTGGACGACCTCTGGGCGACCACCCAGGACCCCGCCCGGCACCAGCGCTGGGACCTGCGGTTCACCGAGATCGCCCACCTCCCGCGCGCGGAGGGCGAGCCGCAGCGCTTCCGGTACGCCACCCGCGTACTGCCGTTCCTGGCGGTGTCGGGCACCGGCGTCGCCGCGGGCGAGAAGGAGCGCCCCGACGGCACCCGCACCTCCGCCCTGCGCTTCGCCTCCCCCCACCCGCTCTCGCCGCTCGCCGAGGGCAGCGGCTACTGGCGCTACGTGCCCGACGCGCACGGCGTCCGTTTCCTCACCGGGTACGACTACCGCCCCCGCTGGGGCGCCTTCGGCGCGGTCGCCGACCGGCTGGTGTTCCGGAGGCTGATGGGGTGGGCGACCGCCTGGTCCTTCGACCGGCTGCGGCTGTGGCTGGAGCGGGGCATCACCCCCGAGCGGGCCCTGGTCAACTGGCTGGCCGAGCTGGCGGTCCGTGCCCTGGTGCTCACCGTGTGCCTGACCGGGCTGGGGCTGGAGTCCGTCATCCGCGTCTTCGGTCCCTTCGGGGCCACCGTGGCCTACCTGTGCCCGCTGCTGATGGTGGTCGTGATGTCGCTCGCCCTCCTCAAGGCGCCGCTCGCCTGCACTCCGGCCGCCCGCCGCTGCCTGCGCGCGCCGCTCACCCAGGCACGCGCACCCCGCGTCCTGCGCACCCTGGAGAAGCACGGATGACCACGACGACCCCGGCGCGATCGATGTTCCGCACGGTGATGGGCGACGACTTCGACCGTCTCCACCCGCAGCTCCGGCGCCGCTTCTCGGTGGGCCTGGCGAGCGGCGAGACCTGCACCGGCCGGGGCGTCATGCACCGGATCTGGCACGGCCCGGCGTTCGTGAAACCGTTCCTGGCCCTCGGCGCCACCCGCAACGTCCTCGTCCCGCGGTCCGGCCGCGACATCCCCTTCGTCATCGAGAACGTCCCGTACACCGACAGCTTCGGCCGTGAGACGGTGAGCTTCGTGCGCACCTTCGACCTGCCCGGCCGAGCCCGCCGCTTCGACGCCCAGATGGTGCTCAGCCCCAAGGGCGACCGCATCCTCGACTACCTCGGCACCCACCAGCACCTGGCCTGTGAACTGCGCTTCGCCGCCGAGCCCGACGGTTCGCTGCTCATCCGTTCCGGCGAGTGCCGCTTCCGGGAGGGCCCGGTGGACGTGCGCGTGCCGGAACTCATCGGCGCCACGGCCGAGGTGCGCGAGTCCTACGACGACGGCGCCGGCCGCTTCCGCGTCCGGGTGAGGGTGGTGAACCGCTACTTCGGGCCGCTCTTCGGCTACGAGGGCTCGTTCACGGCGTCGTACACGAGCGTGGGCTCCTGCGGGGTGCGGCCCGGACTGCGCCCGGTGCGGGAGGAGGCGCGCGCATGAGCCCGGAGACGGTGAAGTCCCAGGAGACGAAGGCCAAGCTCCTCGAGGGCGCCCTGCGCACGCTCACCGAGCAGGGCATCGCCAAGACCTCGGCCCGTACGGTGGCCGCGGCGGCCGGGGTCAACCAGGCGCTGGTCTTCTACCATTTCGGATCGGTGGACGAACTGCTCGCGGCCGCCTGCCGTTACGGCGCCGAGAAGGCCGTGGCGAGCTACCGCACCCGGCTCGCCGCCGTCTCCTCCCTGTCCGAGCTGCTCGCCGTCGGCCGCGAGATCCACGAGCGGGAGCGGGCCGACGGTCACGTCGCCCTGCTCGGCCAGCTTCTGGCCGGCGCGCCCACCCACGCCGCCCTGGGCCCGGCCGCGGCGGGCGGTCTCGATCTGTGGATCGCCGAGATCGAGCAGGTCCTGCGCCGGGTACTCGCCGCGACCCCGTTCGGCGAGTTCGCCGACCCGGTGGGGCTGGCCCGCGCGATCGCCGCCTCCTTCGTCGGTATCGAGCTGTACGAGGGCGTGGACGAGGCGGGCGCGCACGCGGCCCTGGACGCTCTCGAACAGCTGGGCGCGCTGGTCGCGGCCCTGGAGGAGCTGGGCCCGGTGGCCCAGCGCGCGGTCCGCCTCCACCTGCGCCGCACGAGCCGCCGCTGACGGGGGGGACGGCGTTCTTTCCGTCACCCTCGGCAAGACGAGGGTGACGCATCTCACCGGGATGCCGGCCGGGCGACCGAAAGCCGAGACAGGGCTGACCGGCATATGACCGGCCGGTAGGGTCTGATGACGTGCCGAAGCCTCTCAGCCTTCCCTTCGACCCCATCGCCCGCGCCGACGAGCTCTGGAAGCGGCGCTGGGGAAACGTGCCCTCCATGGCCGCGATCACCTCGATCATGCGGGCGCAGCAGATCCTGCTGGCCGAGGTCGACGCGGTGGTCAAGCCGTACGGACTGACCTTCGCGCGCTACGAGGCGCTGGTGCTGCTCACCTTCTCCAAGGCCGGCGAGCTGCCGATGTCCAAGATCGGCGAGCGGCTGATGGTGCACCCCACGTCCGTGACGAACACCGTGGACCGGCTGGTGAGGTCAGGCCTGGTGGCCAGGCGCCCCAACCCCAACGACGGCCGCGGCACCCTCGCCGTCATCACCGACAAGGGCCGCGAGGTGGTCGACGCGGCCACCCGCGACCTGATGGCGATGGACTTCGGCCTCGGGGCGTACGACGCCGAGGAGTGCGCGGAGATCTTCGCGATGCTGCGCCCGCTGCGGATCGCGGCACACGACTTCGACGAGGAGTGACCCGGGACAAGATCTCCCGGAACGGGCGGTTACGCTCGACGGCATGAAGAAGAGCGTGCTGACCCGCTACCGCGTCATGGCCTACGTCACCGGTGTGCTGCTGGTCCTGCTGACCCTGGGCGTGATCGCCAAGTACGGGCTGCACATCGACGGGGCGGAGAAGTTCACCACCGTCGTCGGTATCGCGCACGGCTGGCTGTACGTCGTCTACCTGGTCTTCGCCTTCGACCTGGGCGCCAAGGCGAAGTGGCCGGTCGGCAAGCAGCTGTGGGTGCTGCTCGCGGGCACGATCCCGACCGCCGCCTTCTTCGTCGAGCGCAAGGTCAGCCGCGAGCTGGGGACCAGGGTCGCCGACCCGGCCCCGGCCGTCGCCAAGGTGTAGTTTCCACCGCCACACGGGTGTCGTGTGGCGGTTCCCCATCGACATTTACTAGGACGTCCAAGTAAATTCGATGGTATGGACGCTCACGCCATCGAGGAGGGCCGCCGACGCTGGCAGGCCCGATACGACGCCGCGCGCAAGCGCGACGCAGATTTCACCACGCTCTCCGGCGATCCCGTGGAGCCGGTGTACGGGCCCCGACCTGGGGACGCGTACGAGGGATTCGAACGGATCGGCTGGCCCGGGGAGTACCCCTTCACGCGCGGGCTCCATCCGACCGGCTACCGCGGCCGCACCTGGACGATCCGCCAGTTCGCCGGCTTCGGCAACGCCGAGCAGACCAACGAGCGGTACAAGATGATCCTCGCCGCGGGCGGCGGGGGCCTCTCCGTCGCCTTCGACATGCCGACGCTCATGGGCCGCGACTCCGACGACCCCCGCTCGCTCGGCGAGGTCGGGCACTGCGGGGTGGCGATCGACTCGGCAGCCGACATGGAGGTCCTGTTCAAGGACATCCCGCTCGGTGACGTCACGACGTCGATGACGATCAGCGGGCCGGCCGTCCCGGTCTTCTGCATGTACCTGGTCGCCGCCGAGCGGCAGGGCGTGGACCCCTCGGTCCTGAACGGCACCCTGCAGACCGACATCTTCAAGGAGTACATCGCCCAGAAGGAGTGGCTGTTCCAGCCGGAGCCGCATCTGCGCCTCATCGGCGACCTCATGGAGCACTGTGCGGCCGGCATCCCCGCCTACAAGCCGCTGTCCGTCTCCGGCTACCACATCCGGGAGGCGGGCGCGACGGCCGCACAGGAGCTGGCGTACACCCTGGCGGACGGCTTCGGGTACGTGGAGCTGGGGCTCTCGCGCGGGCTCGACGTGGACGTCTTCGCGCCGGGACTGTCCTTCTTCTTCGACGCGCACGTCGACTTCTTCGAGGAGATCGCCAAGTTCCGGGCGGCCCGGCGCATCTGGGCCCGCTGGATGCGGGACGTGTACGGCGCGAAGAGCGAGAAGGCGCAGTGGCTGCGGTTCCACACGCAGACCGCCGGTGTCTCGCTGACCGCGCAGCAGCCCTACAACAACGTGGTGCGTACGGCTGTGGAGGCGCTGGCCGCCGTGCTCGGCGGGACCAACTCGCTGCACACCAACGCCCTGGACGAGACGCTGGCGCTGCCGAGCGAGCAGGCCGCAGAGATCGCGCTGCGCACGCAGCAGGTTCTGATGGAGGAGACCGGGGTCGCCAACGTGGCCGACCCGCTGGGTGGTTCCTGGTACGTCGAGCAGCTGACGGACCGGATCGAGGCCGACGCGGAGAAGATCTTCGAGCAGATCAAGGAGCGGGGGCTGCGGGCCCACCCGGACGGGAAGCACCCCATCGGGCCCATCACCTCCGGGATCCTGCGCGGGATCGAGGACGGCTGGTTCACCGGGGAGATCGCGGAGTCCGCGTTCCGCTACCAGCAGGCGCTGGAGAAGGGCGAGAAGAGGGTCGTGGGCGTCAACGTCCACACCGGGTCGGTCACCGGGGACCTGGAGATCCTCCGCGTCAGCCATGAGGTGGAGCGGGAGCAGGTCCGCGTGCTGCGCGAGCGGAAGGGGACGCGGGACGAGGCGGCCGTGCGTTCGGCGCTGGACGGGATGCTGGCGGCAGCCCGGTCCGGGGCGAACATGATCGAGCCGATGCTGGAGGCCGTGCGGGCCGAGGCGACGCTGGGTGAGATCTGTGGGGTGCTGCGGGACGAGTGGGGGGTGTACACCGAGCCCCCGGGCTTCTAGGCGCCGTCGCCCGGCGTGCGGACACCAGGGGGCGGGGTCCCGTCCCCTGGGTTCCGGACCCCTGTCCACTCGGCCCGCGACCCGGTGGGCCGAGAGGCGGCCGCCTGGTCCGACCCGGTGGGCGGGGAGGCCAGGCCCTGGAGCAGTACCCGGGTGAAACCGCGTACCCACTCCTCGTCCGCCGGCTTGCCGCTCACCAGGGTGCGGTGGACCACCGCACCCGCCACCATGTCGAAGATCAGCTCCCCCGTTCGCGCGGCCTCGGCCGGGTCCGGTTCGGCGGGGAGTTCGCCGCGGCTCTGGGCCCGGGCGCGACCCTCCAGAACCAGCCGCATCTGGCGGTCCACGATCGAGGCGCGGATGCGCTCGCGCAGGGCGTCGTCCCGGGTGGACTCCGCGACCACCGCCATCAGGCCGCTTCTGGCCTCGGGGCGCGCCAGTATGGCCGCGAACTGCAGGACCACGCCCTCGATGTCGGCGGCCAGGCTGCCGCGGTCGGGCAGTTCCAGTTCGTCGAAGAGTTCGGCGACCGCGTCCACCACCAGCTCGTGCTTGCCGGCCCAGCGGCGGTACAGCGTCGTCTTCGCGACCCCGGCCCGCGTGGCCACGTCTCCCAGCGTGAGCCTGGACCAGCCCAGTTCGACCAGGGCATCCCGCGTGGCGGCCAGGATCGCGGCGTCCGCGGCGGCGCTGCGCGGGCGTCCGGTACGGCTGGCGGGGGTGCGGCTCTGCATCCCTTGACCATAAACCGGCGGTTCCTGCGCCGTCGTGAGGGAGATCACCGGGGCGTGGTGTCGCGAGGGGTCCTCCTGCCGTTACGCTACGACTCGTAGCGAAAGCTCGTGGCGGACGTACACGGGCGACGACCACCGGCGTGGGGTGGGGACCCGGCGCCAACCATCGCTTTTTCCTTCATGCGCAGGAACGGGGGAGGATAGACGCATGCAGCCACGGAACATGTCCATGAGCGGCGTCGTCGACCTCGCCGCGGTGAAGGCGGCCCAGGAGGCCAAGGCCAAGGCCGAGCAGGCGCGCGCCGAAGCCGCCCGGCAGGGCGGGACGGGGGCCGTCTCTCCGGCCGATCTCGTCATTGACGTCGATGAAGCCGGCTTCGAGCGCGATGTCCTGCAGCGCTCCGCAGAAGTCCCCGTCGTCATCGACTTCTGGGCCGAGTGGTGTCAGCCCTGCAAACAGCTGAGCCCGGTCCTGGAGCGGCTGGCCGTCGAGTACAACGGGCGCTTCCTCCTCGCCAAGATCGACGTCGACGCCAACCAGATGCTGATGCAGCAGTTCGGGATCCAGGGGATCCCGGCCGTGTTCGCCGTTGTGGCGGGACAGGCCCTGCCGCTCTTCCAGGGGGCCGCCGACGAGCAGCAGATCCGGCAGACCCTGGACCAGTTGGTTCAGGTCGCCGAGCAGCGCTTCGGGCTGACCGGCCTGACCGTCGACCCGGACGCGCAGCCGGGCAGTGCGCCCCTGCCCGAGGTGCCGGCGGGGCCGTACGACGCCCTGCTGGAGGCCGCCGCACAGGCTCTCGACGCGGGCGACCTGGGCGGGGCCGTCCAGGCCTACAAGAACGTACTGAGCGACGACCCGGCCAACCCGGAAGCCAAACTCGGGCTCGCGCAGGCCGAGTTGCTCCAGCGGGTGCAGGACATGGATCCGCAGCGGGTGCGCAAGGAGGCCGCCGAGAAGCCGGGTGACGCGGACGCGCAGATCGCGGCCGCCGACCTGGATCTGGTGGGCGGTCATGTCGAGGACGCCTTCGGGCGGCTCATCGAGACCGTGCGGCGCACAGCGGGTGACGACCGGGACGCGGTGCGGCGCCGGCTGCTGGAGCTGTTCGAGGTCGTGGGCCCCGAGGACCCTCGGGTGGTCGGGGCGCGCCGGGCGCTGGCGCGGGCGCTGTTCTGACCAGTCACTAAACGCCACGGCTTGTGTTGTCGGGGTGAAAGATTCGCCGACGAGCCGTCAGGGCGGCCGCGCTTTACCAAAGCTTGGTAATCGCGGCCGCTGTTACTCGCAGTAAATCGAGGCCGTTGATCTGTCTGGTTTCGTCCAAGGATCAACGGCTTTGTTCTGCCCCGGAAGGCCACCCACCGTTGCATTCCGAGACCGGTGGGTCGTTGTTCGGTTATCCGGCCGTTACTAGCGAGTAACGAACCCCCTTGTGCCCGGCGCGAGAATGCACCACGATCGGCGACGCTCGGTCCATTCCCATACCCCGGCAGCCGGTCGGGTCACGGGAGACTCTGGGTCCCCACCGAGCAGAGCCGGCGGCAGTGGCGCCGGCTCTAGGGCAGGGGGGTCTTCGCCACCGGCGAAGCCTGTCCAGAGGTTGTGCGTGATGCGTGTCAGGCGCGACCAGTGGTTGTCGCTCGGGGGTGATCGCCGGTGATTCGGGCGCGGTTCGCGCCTGAGGGCGCGGGCGCTCTCCTTCCCGAGGACGTAGCACTTCTCCCATCCCTGCCCGGCTGAGCCGCCGACTGTGGCGAGTCCGGGCCAGGAGATGTACGTCCGAGAAGGAGGAAATATGGAGTCCCAGGTGCGTGGCGGGACCAGATGGAAGCGGTTCGCTGTGGTCATGGTGCCCAGCGTTGCCGCTACGGCCGCGATAGGTGTCGCCCTCGCGCAGGGCGCTCTCGCTGCTTCGTTCAGCGTTTCCGGCCAGCAGTTCAAGGTGACGGCCGACCAGCTCCACGGCCAGGGTTTCGCCCAGTACGGGGCGATCGACAGCGGTTACACGCTCGACGGGAAGAAGACGGCTCACGCCGTCGCCGTCTCGTCGTTCAACGACGCCACGATCACCAACATGTGCCAGTCCGTGGTCACCCCGGATGTGCCGTTCCTCGGTTCGGTCACCCTCCGTCTGGAGGCCGGTGGCGCGGGGCACGAGAAGGTCCAGGCCCACAACCTCTACATCGATGTCGACGACCTGAGCGCCGACGCGACGTTCAACAACATCGACATCGGTGTGGCCGCCAAGGACGCCAGCAAGGGTCCGGGCATGAAGGGCAACGGGGAGCAGGCCAACCCGTACGGCTTCGCCCAGCAGGCCGATTCGGCCGACCTGAGCAAGGTGCAGCAGACGGCGTGGGCGACCACCGCCGGCACCTTCAAGCTCAGCGGCCTGCACATGTCGCTCCACAAGGGCGACGGCAAGGGAATCGAGTGCTACTGAGCACTCCGTGACGGGCGGGGGAGCCGACGGCGCCCCCGCCCGTTGCACCTTCGGCCGCGTCTTCACGCGCGGCACACATCACGACCACAGCAACGCCGCACCAGGGAGCTGTTTTCCATGAGCGCCGAGACCCCTGCCGCCGAATCCGGCACGTTCCCCCGCCGGAGGCTGCAGTTCCGCGCCTGGCGGGGCACCCGTCCGTTCTGGGCCGGTCTGTACGTCCTGCTCAGCGGTCTTCCGATCATGTACTTCCCGTACTTCCATCTCCAGCTCGGTCATCTCACGCTGGCGATGGCGACCACGGCGGGGGCCGGCTCCCTGATCATCGGCGTGCTGCTCGTCGTCCTGGGCATCAGCCTCTGGTACCAGAAGCACGTACGGACGTTCGCGGGCGTCGCCGCGATCCTGCTGGCGCTGGTGTCCCTCCCCGTGTCCAACTTCGGCGGCTTCATCGCGGGCTTCCTGCTCGCCCTCGTCGGCGGAGCGATGGCCATCGCCTGGAGCCCGGGCGGCACGCCGCAGCAGGAGCCGCCGGCCGCGGCCGCCCCGGGCGAGGGGGGTGCGCCCCAGGCCGCCCCGCTGTTCGAGAAGGCCCCGGACGGGGTGAGCGAGCCGTACGACCTGTCAGGAACGAGCCCGGGCAACGAGGCGAACGGGAGGCACAGTGCCGGCTGACGAGGTGACCCACGGGACCGATGTGGACGGGTCCCGTGCGAGAACCGGGCCCCGCCACGCGGCACCCAAGAAGCCGCTGTTCACCAGGTTCCACATGCCGGCCGGCAAGGCGATAGCCTCCGTGGCGATGCCCACGGCGGTCCTCATGGGCATGGGCTTCACGTCCACGCTCGCCCTCGCGGACAACAACACCTCGACGACCCCGTCGTCGTCGAAGAGTCTGTCGGCCGACGAGTACAAGGACTGCGTCAAGGCGCTGGACGACTCCAAGGACGCGTCGGCCTCCCCCTCGCCGTCCGCGAGCGAGTCCACCGACAAGGCGACGCCGACCCCCACGGCGACCGCCGGCACGAAGGACTCGGGCAAGACCTCCCCGTCGGATTCAGGTTCCGACGACACGGCCACGCCCAAGCCGACGGCGACGTCCGGTTCCTCCGACTCCGGTTCGGACTCCGGTTCCTCCGGATCCGGCTCCTCGGGCTCCGGTGGCGGCGCCCCCGCCACGCCGACCCCCTCGGCGTCCCAGAGCAGCGGTGGCGGCCTGCTGGAGACCATCGGCGACACGATCGGTGACGTCCTCACCGGCGGCAGCAAGGACTCCGGCACGTCCGCGAGCCCGACTCCGTCGGCGACCCCGTCGTCCTCGGACACCTCGACCTCGTCCGGTTCCTCGGACGCGTCCGGGTCCTCCGGCAAGGGCAGCGCCACCGACACCGTCAAGGACACCGCCACCAAGGCCGCCAAGACGGTCACGGACACGGTGAAGGACACCACCGACAAGGTCTCCAAGACGGCCGAGGACACCACGAAGGCGGTCAAGGACGCGGCCGAGTCGGCCACGCCGAGCCCCTCCGCGAGCTCCACGACGTCCGCGGACGACTGCCCGGTGGCCACCGACGACGAGAGCGGCGTCGACAACAAGGTGCCGGTGGCGGACGACCCCTGGTACCTGAACGCCAGCTCGCTGCTGCTGAAGGGCGCCGACTACCAGGGCATCGTCGAGGTGAAGACGGCGAACGGCACCAAGAAGAAGGTGCTCAAGTACGTCATCTCCGGCGGGACCGACATCGGCGACCTGCACCAGACGGTGAACGACAAGCAGGCGAACAAGACCTACCACGTGCAGGCGTCCAAGGGCTCGACGTCCACCATCCGCGGTGGCGACACCGTGATGTACACCGAGAGCATCTCCGGCAACCTGTTCGGCCTGATCCCGGTGACGTTCAGCCCGGACAGCCCGCCTCCGCTGAACATCCCGCTGATCTACTTCACCCACGTGAAGGTCGTCCAGGCGGCCCAGTTCGGCGGCAACCTGCACGTGCCCGGCATGCACGTGTACACCACCGACTGACCGGCCCTTCAAGCCCGTTCGGGAGCCGCACACAGCTGAGGGCGACCCCTGTCGCAGGGGGCGCCCTCAGTGCCGTGCGAGCCCTTGCGGGCAGCGTCAGCTGGTCGTGCCGCCCAGGTGGTGGACCCGGACCATGTTGGTGGTGCCGGGGACGCCGGGGGGCGAGCCGGCGGTGATGATCAGCGTGTCACCGGGGCTGAAGCGGCCAAGGTTGGCCAGCTCCTGGTCCACCATGTCGACCATCTCGTCGGTGCTGTTGACGAAGGGGACGACGTGCGACTCCACGCCCCAGCTGAGGGTCAGCTGGTTGCGGGTGCCCTCGTCGGTGGTGAACGCGAGGATCGGCTGGGCCGCGCGGTAGCGGGACAGCCGGCGGGCGGTGTCACCGGACTTGGTGAAGGCGATCAGGCCCCTGCCGCCGAGGAAGTCGGCGATCTCGCAGGCCGCGCGGGCCACCGAACCGCCCTGGGTGCGCGGCTTCTTGCCGGGCACGAGGGGCTGCAGGCCCTTGGAGAGCAGTTCCTGCTCGGCCGCGGTGACGATCTTCGACATCGTCTTGACCGTCTCGATCGGGTAGGCGCCCACCGAGGACTCCGCCGACAGCATGACCGCGTCCGCGCCGTCCAGGATCGCGTTGGCGACGTCGGAGGCCTCGGCGCGGGTCGGGCGGGAGTTGGTGATCATCGACTCCATCATCTGGGTCGCCACGATCACCGGCTTGGCGTTGCGTCGGCACAGCTCGATCAGGCGCTTCTGCACCATGGGGACCTTTTCGAGCGGGTACTCGACGGCGAGGTCGCCACGGGCGACCATCACGCCGTCGAACGCCATCACGACGTCCTCCATGTTCTCGACCGCCTGCGGCTTCTCCACCTTGGCGATGACGGGGACCCGGCGGCCCTCCTCGTCCATCACCTTGTGGACGTCGCCCACGTCCTTGGCGTCCCGGACGAAGGACAGCGCGACCATGTCGCAGCCCATGTGGAGGGCGAAGCGCAGGTCCTCCACGTCCTTCTCGGACAGCGCGGGCACGTTCACGGCCGTGCCGGGCAGGTTGATGCCCTTGTGGTCGGAGACGACACCGCCCTCGATGACGATCGTCCGCACCCGCGGGCCCTCGACGTCCAGGACCTTCAGCTCGACGTTGCCGTCGTTGATCAGGATCTGGTCGCCGCGCGAGACGTCGCCCGGCAGCCCCTTGTAGGTCGTACCGCAGATGTGTTTGTCGCCCGGCACGTCCTCGGTCGTGATGATGAACTCGTCACCGCGCTCCAGCTCCACCGGGCCCTCGGCGAAGGTCTCCAGACGGATCTTCGGGCCCTGCAGGTCGGCGAGGACACCGATGGCCCGGCCGGTCTCCTTGGCGGCGGCCCGGACGCGGTCGTACCGCGCCTGGTGCTCGGCCTGGGAGCCGTGACTGAAGTTGAAACGGGCCACATTCATGCCCGCCTCGATCATGGTGACGAGCATCTCGTGGGAGTCGACCGCGGGGCCGAGAGTACAGACGATTTTCGAACGGCGCATGGGGCGATCCTATCGGTTTGTTTCGCTGCGGAATATTCCGTCTGGCGGAAGATACAAATGGGCGGACATGCGCTCAGGCGTGTTACTGCGGTGTATTGCTAACTCTTCTTTCCGACCAGTGCGTAGGTCTGCGTGGCGATCTCCAGTTCCTCGTCGGTCGGCACCACGGCGACCGCGACCCGCGCGTCCTTCGGCGAGATCAGCCGCGGCTCGCCGCCGCGCACGGCGTTCAGCCCGTCGTCGACCGCGAGGCCAAGCCCCTCCAGGCCGGCGATCGCCGCCTCGCGCACCGGCGCGGCGTTCTCGCCGACCCCGGCCGTGAACGCGACGGCGTCCACCTGCCCGAGCACCGCGTAATAGGCGCCGATGTACTTCTTGAGGCGGTGAATGTAAATACCGAAGGCCAGCTCGGCTTCTTCGTCGCCCTCGTCGATCCGGCGGCGGATCTCCCGCATGTCATTGTCCCCGCACAGACCGAACAGGCCGCTCCTCTTGTTGAGAAGAGTGTCGATCTCGTCCATGGACATTCCGCCAACACGCTCCAAATGGAAGATGACCGCCGGGTCCAGATCACCGGAGCGCGTACCCATCACGAGTCCCTCCAAAGGCGTCAGCCCCATGGAGGTGTCCACGCAGCGGCCCTTGGCGACGGCCGACGCCGAGGCACCGTTGCCGAGGTGCAGGACGATCACGTTCACCTCCGAGGGGTCCTTGCCAAGCAGCCGCGCGGTCTCACGGGAGACGTAGGCGTGCGAGGTGCCGTGGAACCCGTAGCGGCGGATGCGGTACCGGTCCGCGATCTTCGGGTCGATCGCGTAGCGCGCCGCGGACTCCGGCATGGTCGTGTGGAACGCCGTGTCGAAGACGGCGACCTGGGGCAGGTCGGGGCGCAGCGCCTGCGCGGTGCGGATGCCGGTGAGATTCGCCGGGTTGTGCAGCGGTGCGACCGGGATCAGCCGCTCGATCTCGGTGAGCACCGCCTCGTCGATCACGGTCGGCTCGGTGAAGAACATGCCGCCGTGCACCACCCGGTGCCCGATCGCGGCGAGTTCCGCCGAGTCCACACCCAGACCGTCCCGGGCCAGCTCCTCGGCGACGGCCTTGAGGGCGGCGTCGTGGTCGGCGATCGGCCCGTCCTGCTCCCGGGTCGCGCCGCCGGCGACGCAGGTGTGCTTGATCCGCGAGGTCTGCTCGCCGATGCGCTCGACCAGACCCATCGCCAGCCGGCTGCTGTCCCGCATGTCCAGCAGTTGGTACTTCACCGACGAGGAGCCGGAGTTGAGGACGAGGACACGGGTGGGGGTGGTCACTGCTCGGACGCCTTCTCGCTGAGGTTCTGGGCCTGGATCGCCGTGATGGCGACGGTGGTGACGATGTCCTGGACGAGCGCGCCCCGGGACAGGTCGTTGACCGGCTTGCGCAGACCCTGCAGGACCGGGCCGACCGCGATGGCGCCGGCCGAGCGCTGCACGGCCTTGTAGGTGTTGTTGCCGGTGTTGAGGTCGGGGAAGATCAGCACGCTGGCCTGCCCGGCGACCTCGGAGCCGGGAAGCTTGGTGGCGGCGACGGACGGCTCCACGGCCGCGTCGTACTGGATCGGCCCCTCGATCTTCAGATCGGGCCGCCGCGAGCGCGCCAGCTCGGTCGCCTCACGCACCTTCTCGACGTCGGCACCCGAACCCGACGTACCGGTGGAGTACGACAGCATCGCGATCCGCGGCTCCACGCCGAACTGCGCGGCCGTGGCCGCCGACTGGATCGCGATGTCCGCCAGCTGCTCGGCGTTCGGGTCCGGGTTGACCGCGCAGTCGCCGTAGACCAGCACCTTGTCGGCCAGGCACATGAAGAACACGGACGAGACGATGGAGGACTCCGGCGTGGTCTTGATGATCTCGAAGGCGGGCCGGATGGTGGTGGCCGTCGAGTGCACCGAGCCGGAGACCATGCCGTCGGCCAGCCCCTCCTGGACCATCAGGGTGCCGAAGTAGTTCACGTCCGAGACGACGTCGTAGGCCAGCTCGACCGTGACGCCCTTGTGGGCGCGCAACCGGGCGTACCGCTCGGCGAAGGAGTCGCGCAGCTCGGAGGTGGCCGGGTCGATCAGCCGGCTGCCGCCGAGGTCGATCCCGAGGTCGGCCGCCTTCTTGCGGATCTGGTCGACGGGGCCGAGCAGCGTCAGGTCGCACACTCCGCGGCGCAGCAGCACCTCGGCCGCGTGCAGCACCCGTTCCTCGGTGCCCTCCGGCAGAACGACCCGCCGCTTGTCGGCGCGGGCCTGCTCCAGCAGCTTGTGCTCGAACATCATCGGGGTGACCCGGTCGTTGCTCGGCGTCGAGACCCGGCGGACCAGATCGGCGGTGTCGGCGTACCGTTCGAACAGGCCGAGCGCGGTCTCCGCCTTGCGCGGGGTGGCCGCGGTCATCTTCCCTTCCATGGAGAACAGTTGCCCGGCGGTGGGGAAGCTGTTGCCGGACACCGAGATCACCGGGGTGCCCGGGGCGAGCCGGGCGGCCAGCGTGAGGATCTCCTGGCTCGGCACCTCGTTCAGGGTCAGCAGCACGCCGGCTATCGGCGGGGTGCCGGCGCTGTGCGCGGCGAGCGAGCCGACGACCAGGTCGGCGCGGTCGCCCGGGGTCACGACCAGGCATCCCGGGGTCAGGGCGGCCAGGACGTTCGGCAGCATCGCACCGCCGAAGACGAAGCCCAGCGCGTCCCGGGCGAGCCCGGAGTCGTCGCCGAGCAGCACCTTGGCCCCGAGGGTCTGGGCGATCTGCGCGACCGTCGGCGCGGACAGCGCGGGCTCGTCGGGCAGCACGTACGTGGGCACCGGCAGGCGGTCGGCGAGCCGCTCGGCGATCTCGTGGCGGTCCTCGGGGGCCACCCGGTTGGCGACCATGGCCAGCACGTCGCAGCCCAGGGTGTCGTACGCCCGGTAGGCGTTGCGGGTCTCGGCCAGCACGGACTCCGCCGACTGCCCGCGGCCGCCGACCACCGGGATCACGGACGCGCCGAACTCGTTGGCGAGCCGGGCGTTCAGGGACAGCTCGTCGGGCAGCTGGGTGCCGGCGAAGTCGGTGCCGAGGACGAGGACGACGTCGTAGTCCCGGGCCACCAGGTGGAAGCGGTCGACCAGCGTGGAGACCAGCTCGTCCGTGCCCTGCTCGGCCTGGAGCGCGGACGCCTCGTGGTAGTCCATGCCGTAGACGGTGGTCGGGTCCTGGGAGAGGCGGTACCGCGCCCGCAGCAGTTCGAACATCCGATCGGGTCCGTCGTGCGTGAGTGGACGGAAGACGCCCACCCGGTCGACCTGCCGGGTCAGGAGCTCCATGACTCCCAGCTCGACGACCTGGCGGCCGTCGCCGCGGTCGATCCCGGTCACGTACACGCTGCGCGTCACGTGTGCACTCCGTCCTCTGTCTCGTCCGGCTACGTCTGTCTCGTCCGTGGCACAAAAATCGCCCACCGAGGTGAGCAGATCCCTCTTGACAATACCCTTGCCGCCGGATAAGGCACCCGCCAGGAACTCGCCGCCCCGGCGGACGTGAAACAATCGACACTGGCTCACCGGTACCGACAGCGAGCAGGAGACACAGCACGATGCGCATCGGAGTTCTCACCGCAGGCGGCGACTGCCCCGGCCTGAACGCCGTGATCCGGTCGGTCGTGCACCGGGCGGTGGCGCAGTACGGCGACGAGGTCATCGGCTTCGAGGACGGCTACCGAGGTCTGCTCGACCGGCACTACCGCACCCTCGACCTGGACGCGGTCAGCGGCATCCTGGCCCGTGGCGGCACCATACTCGGCTCCTCCCGCCTGGAGCGGGACCGGCTGCGCGAGGCCTGCGAGCGGGCCACCGACATGGCCGTCGAGTTCGGCATCGACGCGCTGATCCCGATCGGCGGCGAGGGCACCCTGACGGCGGCCCGCATGCTCTCCGACGCGGGCCTGCCGGTCGTCGGCGTCCCCAAGACCATCGACAACGACATCTCCTCCACCGACCGCACCTTCGGCTTCGACACCGCCGTCGGCGTCGCCACCGAGGCCATGGACCGCCTGAAGACCACGGCCGAGTCCCACCAGCGGGTCATGGTCGTCGAGGTCATGGGGCGGCACGCCGGCTGGATCGCCCTGGAGTCCGGCATGTCCGCCGGCGCCCACGGCATCTGCCTGCCCGAGCGCCCCTTCGACCCCGCCGACCTCGTCAAGATGGTCGAGGAGCGGTTCGCCCGCGGCAAGAAGTTCGCCGTCATCTGCGTCGCCGAGGGCGCCCACCCCGCCGAGGGCACCATGGACTACGGCAAGGGCGCGATCGACCAGTACGGCCACGAGCGCTTCCTGGGCATCGGTACGGCGCTGGCGTACGAGCTGGAGCGACGCCTCGGCAAGGAGGCCAAGCCGGTCATCCTCGGCCACGTCCAGCGCGGGGGCGTGCCGACCGCGTACGACCGCGTCCTCGCCACCCGCTTCGGCTGGCACGCCGTCGAGGCCGCGCACCGCGGCGACTTCGGGAAGATGACCGCGCTGCGCGGCACCGACGTCGTGATGGTGCCGCTCGCGGAGGCGGTCACCGAGCTGAAGACGGTCCCCAAGGACCGGATGGACGAGGCCGAGTCGGTCTTCTAGGCGCTCCTGTCCCCGACCGCGGCCCAGAAGTTCTCCACGATCCGGTCGAGGAACTCCCGCCCGGACTCACTGGCACCGCTGCTGCCGCCACCCCAGCTGAGGGTGGCGGCCATGTGTCCCTGGTAGTCCTGGTGCAGCGCCTGCAGCACCTCCTCCAGGACGACCCCGTCCACGGGCGCCACCTTCAGCACCGGCCGCACATAGGCCTGCCAGCGGGTGGTCACCGCGCTGCGCAGCAGTTCGGCGAGCTACGCCGCACGGCCCGTGACGGCGACGAAGTCGGGCAGGGCCAGCACCCGCGCGAGCGCGGCCGACTGGCGTTCGTCGCCCCGCCACTCGTCGGTCTCCTCCGTCCGCAGATACCCGCGCAGGTCCATGCCGACGGCGTGGGCGACGTCCTCGGGCGCGACGGCCCGGGCGATCCGGTGTTCACGCAGGGTCCGGGGCCGGCCGATGAGTTCTCCCGGGGAACACCACAGCACGCCCGCGAGGGCGGTGAGTTCGGGGTTGCCGGGGGAGGTGACCCCGCGTTCCCAGGCGATGACGAGGTCTCGCGTGACGTACGGCAGCCCGTACGGGGCCCGCATGCCGTAGGCGACGTGCGCTCGGGACCCATGCCGGGCGCGGCGCGCAGCCTGCGGGCGGCCGGGGCGTTGAACGGGGGAGCCGAGGGCTCCGGTTGGGGTGAGGGTTGGCGCACCCCGCACGAGCCAGGGGCGCCATCCCCCGGTGGCTACGGTCCGTTCGGCCAGGATCACGGATGGTGGGAACGTATGGTTCCGGCCGTTCGGTATGTACCGGCTGTTCGGCAGGAAAAGGACGCATCGCCCCGCACGCTCAGCCCTTGACCGCCCCGCCCAGCGCGAACCCACCCCCCAGCTTCCTCGCGACCAGCACGTACAGCAGGATCACCGGCGTCGAGTAGATCACGGAGAACGCGGCCAGCTGTCCGTACGCCACCATGCCCCGGTTGCCGAAGAAGTCGTTGATGCTGACCGAGGCCGGCATCCGGTCCGGGCTGAGCAGCAGCATGAAGGGGACGAAGAAGTTCCCCCACATCATCACGAACGAGAAGACGGTGACGACGGCGAGGCCCGGCCCCATCAGCGGCAGCACGATCCGGGTCAGGGACTGCAGCGAGGAGGCCCCGTCCGTCCAGGCCGCCTCCTCCAGCTCCTGCGGCACCCCGTCCATGAAGTTCTTCATCAGCCAGATGGCGAAAGGGAGTTGGGAGGCGGCGAAGAAGAAGACCGTCCCCTGCAGGGTGTCGATCAGATTCACCCGCACGAACAAGGCGTACACCGGCACCATGATCGCGGTGATCGGCAGGCTCGTCGCGAACAGGATCGTCAGCAGGAACGGCCGGTTGAGCCGGGACCGGAACCGGGACAGCGGATAGGCGGCGAGGGCCGCGCAGACGACGGTCAGCGCGGTGGCTCCCCCGCACAGGATCAGGCTGTTGAGCAGCGGGGTGTAGGTGATGCCCGGGGTCAGGATCGCGTCGAAGTTGGCCGACGTCAGCCCGTCGGGCACCTTGACCCTCAGGTTCGCGTGCGGATCCACGGAGGACAGCAGCACCCAGGCGAGGGGCAGCGCGAAGGCGACGGCGACGACGAGCAGCCCGGCGTCGGCGGCGAGGCGACGGGAGGGACGGTTACGGGGCATGGACGGCCTTACACCTCCGTTCGCAGCAGACGCAGGTAGACGACGGAGAACAGGGAGCCCACGAGCAGCAGGAGCAGGGCGACGGCGGTGCCGTACCCGATCATGCTGTTCTGGAAGGCCTGCTCGTACATGAAGAGGGGCAGGGTCTGGCTTCTGTCACCTGGGCCGCCCCTGGTCATCACCCAGATCAGCCCGAAGACCGAGAGCGTCTGCAGGGTGTTGAGCATGAGGTTGGTGCCGATGGACCGGCGGATCATCGGCAGCGTGATGTGCCACATCCGCCGCCACCCGCCGGCCCCGTCCACTTCCGCCGCCTCCGTGATCTCGCTCGGTATCTCGTCGAGCGCGGCGGAGTAGACGAGCATCGAGAAGGCCGTGCCGCGCCAGACGTTGGCGAAGGAGACGGCGAGGATGGGGAGCGTGAACAGCCAGTTCTGCGCGGGCAGATGAAGGGCGCGCAGGATGGCGTTCAAGGTCCCCTCACGCCGGAAGAAGGCGTACAGCAGGAATCCCGCGACCACTTCCGGCAGCACCCAGGCGGTGATCACGACCCCACCGGTGAGCGTACGGACGGGTCTGGACGCACGCTTCATCAGCGCCGCGAGGGCCAGCCCCAGGGTGTTCTGCCCGACGAGCGAGGACAGCACGGTGAACACCAGGGTGAGCCATACGGCGTTGCGGAACGCGTCGTCGTGGAAGGCCTTGCGGAAGTTGTCGAATCCGACGAAGGAGGAGTGGGCCTGCCCGGTGAGCTGCAGGTCGGTGAAGGCGATGTAGACGCAGTAGGCGATGGGGCCGGCGAGGAAGAGGAGCAGGAGGACCAGGGCGGGGGTGAGAGGGAGGGCTCTGGTGACCCGGCGCCGGCTCCTCACTTCTGGATCACTTGGCCGCCGGTGACCTCCTTGAGCGTGGCGTCGTAACCGCTCGCCGCCCTGCCGACGGACTGGTCGCCGGTCGTCACGCCCTCCATGGCCTCCTGGACGGCGGTCGACACCTTCGGGTACGCCGGATACGCGGGCCGGTAGTGCGTGCTCGCGACCAGGTCGGTGAAGAACTTGATGCCGGGCTGGGCGGTGGCGTACGCGGGGTCGGCGGCGACGTCCTCGCGCACGGCGATACCGGAGTTGGCGATGTACCACGCACGGGCGTTGTCCTTCGTCTGCATCGTCTTGATGAAGTCGAAGGCGAGGTCCGGGTGGGCCGCCTTGGCCGGGACGGCCCAGGTCCAGCCGCCGGACATGCTGACCCTGCCCGGGGCCTGCCCGTGCTGGGTGGGCATGTACGCCAGTCCGAGCCGCTTCGACCAGTCCTTCCACTCGTGCCCGCTGCCCGGCAGCCAGTCCTGCGGCAGCCAGGAGCCGTCGAGGTCGATGCCGAGCTTGCCCTGGGGGAGGAGTTCTCCGCGGACGGCCGTGCTGAAGTTGGGGTCGAGGGCGTCGGAGACGTCGGGGCCGAGCTTCTCCCGGTAGACGCTCTCCACGAAGGAGAGGGAGTCCTTGAACCCCTGGCTCCCGGCGACCCACTTCTTGCTCGACGCGTCGTAGAGCGGGTCCGTCGTTCCGTCGTCGGTGCCGTACAGCAGCATCTCGAAGGTCTGCATGGTGGCGGCTTCACCGGCGGGTTTGCCGGTGTAGACGTTGAGCGGGGTGACTCCGGGGACCTTCTTCTTGATGGTCCGGGCGGCGGTGAGGACGTCGTCCCAGGTCTTCGGCTGCCAGCCGGCGGGCAGTCCGGCCTTCTCGAACACGCGCCTGTCGAACCAGAGTCCGCGGGTGTCCGTCCCGTCCGGGACGCCGTACGTCTTCCCGTCCTGGCCCTTCGCGGCGTTCTTGGCCGCGTCGACGAACTGCCGCCAGTCCGGCCACTTGGCGAGGTACGGATCGAGGGGCTTCAGGTACCCGCTGGTGATGTCGGAGTTGATGAGGAAGGTGTCCTCGTACACCAGGTCGGGGGCCGTCCTGGGGGAGCGGAGCATCTGCTGGAGCTTGGTGTAGTACTCCGAGTCCGGGGCCTTGATGGGGACTAACTCCACCTTCTTGCCGGGGTACTTCTTCTCGAACTGCTTCTTGATCCCGGCGAGGTAGGTGTCCATCACCTTCACGGAGTTGTCGGTGGACTGCTTGAAGGAGACCTTCAGGGTGTTGGGGCTGCTGCCGGAGCCGGTGCCGCAGGCGGTGAGGGTCGTCGCGGCGAGGGTGAGGGCGATGAGAGTGGCGGCGGTGGGGCGCACGGGCACTACCTCCTACGGGCTCACTTCGGTGTGGCGTGGCGTGGAGATCGCTGCGGTGTGAACGTAAGAGGAATGGTCTAGTCAGGTCAATGCGTATGCGCGGGATTGGAGTTGACCGCTCCGGGAGGCGAGTTCCCCCGTGGTGGGCTCCGGGGCGTCTTCGCCACGGTGGCGGTCCGTCGGCTCCGGGCCCTGCGGGGCCCACGGGAACACGGCGGAGTGCCCGGATGCGTAGCCATGCACGGATTCCATTGGACGGCGGTGGCACGGTCCTGGTCGAAGCGGCGCCCGTGACGGCGGAGGGACCGGTGCCGGCCGGGCGCCTCGGCGAGGCCCTCCGCGACCTGCCGAGAAGCCTGCAGACGGCGCTGGGCCCGGTGCGGGAGACGGCGCGCGCCGTAGTGGAACAGTGGAGGCAGGCGGGACCGGAGCAGAGCGAGGTGCTCGCGATGCCGCCCGTCCGCGGGGTCCACGGCATGCGGTGCGCGCGGGCCGCCTCACTGCCCCTTGACCCAGCGGTACTGCAACTCCGGCCGCCCCACCGTCCCGTACTGCGGGTTCCGGGCCGCCCGCCCGGCATCCACCAGGTGCTCCAGATACCGGCGTGCCGTGATGCGCGAGATGCCGACGGCCTCGGCGACGCCGGTCGCCGTGAGGCCGTCCGCGCAGTCCCGCAGGGCCACGGTGACCCGCTCCAAGGTAGGCCCGCTCAACCCCTTCGGCAGCGCCGCAGGTGAAGGCGCACGCAGGACCGCCAGCGCCCGGTCCACCTCGTCCTGGCCGCTCGCCTCGCCCACCGCCGCCTGGAACTCGGCGTAGCGCACCAACCGGTCCCGGAGGGTGGCGAAGGTGAAGGGCTTCAGGACGTACTGGACGACACCCAGCGAGACCCCCTCCCGCACCACCGCCAGGTCCCGCGCCGATGTCACCGCTATCACGTCCGCGTGATGTCCGGCCGCCCGCAGGGAGCGTGCCAGCTGCAACCCGTGCACGTCCGGCAGATGCAGGTCCAGCAGCAGCAGGTCCACCGGCGTACGGTCCAGCACCCGCCGCGCCTGCGCCTCCGTGTGCGCCTTGCCGACCGCCACGAAGCCCGGCACCCGCCCGACGTACATCACATGGGCGTCGGCGGCCACCGGATCGTCCTCGACGACGAGGACGCGGATGGGCTGCTGCTCGTTCGTCATCCGCCGCCACCCACCGATGTGCGCAGCGGCAACCGCACCTCGAACTCCGCCCCGTCCGCCTCTTCGGACTCCGCCACCGTCAACGTCCCGTCGAGCCGGGTGACCGCCTGCCGGACCAGGGCCAGGCCCAGGCCCCGGCCGCCGGGGCCGGCCGGCTTCGTGGAGAATCCCCGCTGGAACACCAGGTCGGCATGGGCGGGGTCGACCCCCGGGCCGGTGTCCGACACGCGGAGCACCAGCTCGGCGGCCGAGGCGTACGCCGTCACCGTCACCCCGGCCCCCACACTCCCCTGTGCCGCGTCCACCGCGTTGTCGATCAGGTTGCCGAGGACCGTCACCAGGTCCCGCGCGGAGAGTCCGGAGGGGAGCAGGCCGTCGTCCAGCCGGCTGTCCGCCGAGACCACCAGCTCGACGCCCCGCTCGTTGGCCTGTGCCGTCTTGCCCAGCAGCAGAGCGGCCAGCACCGGCTCGCTCACCGCCGCCACCACCTGGTCGGTCAGGGCCTGGGCCAGCTCCAGCTCCGCCGTCGCGAACTCCACGGCCTCCCGCGCGCGGCCCAGTTCGATCAGCGACACGACCGTGTGGAGGCGGTTCGCCGCCTCGTGGGCCTGCGAGCGCAGCGCCTGGGTGAAGCCCCGCTCCGAGTCCAACTCGCCCATCAGCGACTGCAGTTCGGTCACGTCGCGCAGGGTCACCACGGTGCCCCGGCGCTCTCCCCCCGACACCGGTGAGGTGTTCACCACCAGCACGCGCGACGCCGTCAGGTGCACCTCGTCGACCCGCGGTTGCGACGACAGCAGCGCCCCGGTCAGCGGTGTCGGCAGGCCGAGGTCCGCCACCGACGTACCGATCACGTCCTTCTCCTCGCCCACCCCCAGCAGCTCCCGGCCGCCGTCGTTGATCAGCGCCACCCTGTACTGCCCGTCCAGCATCAGCAACCCCTCGCGCACCGCGTGCAGTGCCGCCTGGTGGTAGTCGTGCATCCGGCTCAGCTCGGTCGCGTTCATGCCGTGGGTGTGCCGGCGCAGCCGGGCGTTGATCACGTACGTGCCGACCGCGCCCAGCAGGAGCGTGCCGCCGGCCACCCCGAACAGGGCCGTGACCTGGTCCTGGACCCGTTCGCTGATCGCCTCGACCTTGATGCCGGCGCTCACCAGGCCGATGACCCGGCCGTTCTCCTGCACCGGGGTCACCGCGCGGACGGAGGCGCCCAGGGTGCCGGTGTAGGTCTCGGTGAAGGTGCGGCCGTGCTGGGCGGGGCCGATGTGGCCGAGGAAGCGTTTGCCGATCTGTTTCTCGTCGGGGTGGGTCCAGCGGATGCCGGACGGGTTCATGATCGTGACGAAGTCGACGTTCGCGTCCCGCATGACCTGCAGCGCGTAGGGCTGGAGCTCCCTGGTCGGAGCCGGGGTGTGGATCGCCGAGCGGACCGAGGGGGAGTCCGCGATCGAGCGGGCCACCGCAGAGGCCTGGCGCGTCGCCGCGTCCTCGGCCTGCCGCTGGTCGCTGACGTAGGTGAACAGCGCGTACCCGGCCACGACCACCGCTATCAGCACGGCCTGCATGGCGAACAGCTGGGCCGCCAGGCTGCGCGGTCGGGGGAGGGACGGGAAGCGCATGTCAGCAGTGTGCCTCTCCGGCTGAGCGTGAACTAAATGAACGGAAGGGTGACCGCCCTCACAGACCGGGAGATAGTCACGGCATTCCCCATAACGCCCGGACGTGAGCCGCACGCCGGTGATGCCGACGAAGACGTCAAGGAGGGCAGCCGTGGCCGCCAGCACCCCCGATACGGCACCTGCCGCACCCCGTGTGAAGCGGGACCGGACCCATTACCTGTACATAGCCGTCATTGTGGCGGTCGCGCTCGGTATCGCCGTGGGGCTCGTCTGGCCCGCGGCCGGAGTCGAGCTGAAGCCGCTGGGCACCGGCTTCGTGAACCTGATCAAGATGATGATCTCGCCGATCATCTTCTGCACGATCGTGCTCGGGATCGGGTCCGTCCGGAAGGCCGCGAAGGTCGGTGCCGTCGGTGGTATCGCGCTCGGCTACTTCCTCGTCATGTCGCTCGTCGCGCTCGCCATCGGGCTCGTCGTGGGCAACGTGCTGCACCCGGGCGACGGGCTGCACATCACCAACGCCATCAAGGCGTCCGGACACGGCCAGGTGTCCCCCGACGCGCTGCCGCCGGTCGGCTTCGTCCTGTCGATCATTCCGGTGACGTTCGTGTCCGCCTTCACCGAGGGCCAGGTCCTGCAGACGCTGCTGATCGCCCTGCTGACCGGGTTCGCGCTGCAGGCCATGGGGCCGGCCGGGCAGCCGGTGCTGCGCGGCATCGAGCACATCCAGCGGCTCGTCTTCCGCATCCTGTCCATGGTCATGTGGGCCGCGCCGATCGGTGCCTTCGGCGCCATCGCGGCGGTGGTCGGTTCGGCCGGCCCGGACGCGCTGAAGAGCCTCGCCGTGCTGATGCTCGGCTTCTACGTCACCTGTTTCCTGTTCGTCTTCATCGTGCTCGGCGCGCTGCTGCGGATCGTCGCGGGACTGAACGTCTTCTCGCTGTTCAAGTACCTTGCCCGCGAGTTCCTGCTGATCCTGTCGACCTCCTCCTCGGAGTCCGCGCTGCCGCGGCTGATCGCGAAGATGGAGCACCTGGGGGTCAGCAAGCCGGTCGTCGGCATCACCGTGCCGACCGGCTACTCCTTCAACCTCGACGGCACGATGATCTACATGACCATGGCCTCGCTGTACATCGCGGACGCCCTGGGCACGCCGATGTCCGTCGGCGAGCAGATCCCGCTGCTGCTCTTCCTGCTGCTGGCCTCCAAGGGTGCGGCGGGCGTCAGCGGCGCGGGACTCGCCACGCTGGCCGGCGGTCTGCAGTCGCACAAGCCCGCGCTGGTCGACGGCGTCGGTCTGATCGTCGGCATCGACCGCTTCATGAGCGAGGCGCGGGCGCTGACCAACTTCGCGGGCAACGCGGTCGCCACCGTGCTGATCGGCACCTGGACCAAGGAGATCGACAAGGGCCGGGTGCGGCAGGTGCTCGCCGGGGAGCTGCCGTTCGACGAGACGACGCTGCTGGACGAGAACCGGACCACGGTCACCGAGCTCCCCGAGCCGCGCGAGGACGGCGAGAAGGAGCTGGCCAAGGCCTGATCCCAGGGAAAGCCCCGGACGTCCGGCCCCGCCTGAACCCGGGCCGGGCGTCCGGTACCACCGCCGGGCGGCTGAGTCTCCCCCGTTGACTCAGCCGCCCGGCTTCCGTCGTCGCTACGACCCCTCACTCACCTTGGACACCAGACCGGTGGCCGCGGAGGCGGGCACGCCCGCCGCGGTCAGTACCGTGACCGTGGCCGAGCGGCCCGCCTCCTGTGCTGCGACCAGCCCGTCGTTCACCGCCTCCATCACCGCGAAGAGCATCTGCTCGTGCACGTAGGCGAGCGCCGCCGCGGGCAGCGGGGAGCTGAAGACGCCCTCGTCCAGGCCGCGCTGGAGCAGCCGGATCGTGTTCTGGCGCAGGGGCGCGAGGCGTTCGCGGATGCCCTGCACGGTGACGGTGCGCTGGGCCAGGGCGACCCGCAGCAGGCCGCGCAGCTCAAGCAGCAGGCCGCCCAACTCGCCTCCGGAGCAGGCAGGACGACGGATGCCGTCGGCTCGTCGTTCGCCGACGCCGTCGCCCACACCAGCCTGGTCGGCGCGGTGATCCTGGGCATCGGCACGGTCCTGGTGGCCGTCCTGCTGCCGCGCCGCGAGGCCGCCGCGCCCGAGGTGAAAAAGGAGGAGAAGGAGCTGGTGCGGACCGCGGCCGGCTGAACCCTGCGCGCCCCCATCCGCTAACGTGCCGCTCCGGATCAACCGGAACGGCACGTTCGTGCGTGACGTCTGTACAGCTATGGAGGCACGGGGGATGAAGATCGACTGGGACCGGCGGACGTGCGCGCGCAAGGGCCATGTGACCTACGCGCCGGACGACCCCCGGCTGCGGGTACGGCTGCACGCCCAGACCGCGCTCGGAGACGTGTGGCGCTGCCTGCGCTGCGGCGACTTCGTGCTCGGCGAGCCACGCGGCTCGGGGCCGGCCGACGAGGCGCCGCTGGTACCGCGCGGGAAGGTGCTGCGGGACCTGTTCATCCTGCGCTTCCTGGCGATCGAGCGGGCCGTGCGCGGAGTGTTCATCGTGCTGGTCGCGGTCGCGGTGTGGAAGTTCAGCAACAGCCAGGACGCGGTGCGCCGCCTCTTCAACGAGAACCTGAACGTCGTCCGCCCGGTGTTCCGGCACTTCCACTACGACCTCGACCACTCGCCGGTCGTCGGCTCCATCCAGAAGGCCTTCGGCTACAAGCACTCCACGTTGCTGCTGGTCGCGGCCCTGCTGCTGGCCTACGCGCTGATCGAGCTGATCGAGGCGGTCGGCCTCTGGTACGCCAAGCGCTGGGCGGAGTACCTGACGGTGGTCGCCACCGCCGCCTTCCTCCCGCTGGAGATCTACGAACTCACCGAGAAGGTCAGCTACCTGAAGATCGCCACGCTCGTCCTCAACATCCTCGCGGTCCTCTACATCGCCCTGGCCAAGCGCCTGTTCGGCCTGCGCGGCGGCCGCAGGGCCTTCGAGGAGGAGCGGCACAGCGCGTCCCTGCTGGAGGTGGAGGAGTCGGCGGGCATGGCGGCTTAGGCCGTACGCGGCTGCCCCCATTCCTTCGGCTCGCCCGTGCGTCCGACCTCACGCCGGAAGCCTCGGCCACCACGACGGCCTGTCCGGCGTCCGCCTCCAGCGGAGCGACGGAAGGTTCCTGCCGACCGGCGCCACTGTCACCGACGCCTGCACCGCCGCGGCCACACCCGCCGACCAACGACAGCCGACCGTCTCGGCGTCAGTGCGTCTCGTCGAGTGTCTCGGCCACGGCCCTCGGCAGCCACCGCCGTACGTCGCCGAAGGTGAAACCCAGCCGGGTGGCCCGGGAGTTGTCCATGCCGTAGCGGTGGCGGAAGGCGAAGGGGGAGACCTCGGCGGAGTCGGTCACTTCGAAGACCCGCTTTGTCTCCGGGAACCTCGCCGCCACCGCCGCGCACAGCTCGTCAAGGGACAGCAGGCCGTGGGAGGCGGCGTTCACCGGGCCCGTGAAGTCCTGGCCGGCCGCCCAGAAGTGATATGGCCACCGCGCCGAAAGAACCCCGGCAGCCGCGTGCCCTCGCCGACGAAAGATCAGTGGCCTTCGACGCGGTGGACCGGCGGATCCTCGAACTGCTGCGGACCGACGGACGGATCAAACTCAGCGAGCTGAAGCGACGGGTCGGCCTGAGCCCGGCGGCCGTGGCCGGGCGGGTGCGCCGGCTGGAGGCGGCGGGAGTGGTCGAGGGATACGGTCCCCAGGTCGCGCCCGCCCGCCTCGGCTACGGCATCCAGGCCTTCGTCCGGGTGAACCCGCACGGTGGCTGCACCCTCAAGCAGCCGAGGTCCCTGGAGCTGCTCGACCGCCCGGAGGTCACCGAGGTGCACCACGTGGTCGGCGAGGACTGCTGGATCCTCAAGGTCGCCGTCGCGGGCACCGTGCATCTGGAGGAGATCCTGGAGCAGACCTCGGCGCCGGGGCGTACGACGACGTCGATCGTGCTGTCCTCGCCGGTGCGGCACAAACCGCTCCTGCCGCCCGTCTTGCCTTGACGCCGACGTCAACGCCTACGGTCGTGGCATGCGAATCGGCGAGCTGGCCGCTCGGGCCGGGACCACCACCCGCACCCTGCGCTACTACGAGGCGCGGGGGCTGCTGTCCGCCCGGCGCGACGACAAGGGACACCGCACGTACGACGAGGGCGACCTCCGACTGCTCCGGCAGATCCGGACGCTGCAGGACTTCGGGTTCGACCTGGAGGAGACGCGGCCGTTCGTGGAGTGTCTGCGGGCCGGGCATCCGGAGGGCGACTCCTGCCCGGCCTCACTCCTGGTCTACCGGCGCAAGCTGGCCGAGCTGGACGCCCTCATCGGGCAGCTGACAGCGGTGCGGGAGACGGTCGCGGGACAGCTGGAGCGGGCCGAACGGGCTCGGGACGAGCTGGCCGCCGAGGCGCTGGTTCCGGGCGGTCCGGAACCCGTATGCGAGCTGGGAGGGCTGACGCGATGAGCTTGGTGAGCGGACTGGCCGAGGTGACGGACGCCGACTTCGACACGGAGGTGATCGGCGCCGGCCTGCCGGTGCTGGTGCAGTTCACGGCCGACTGGTGCGGGCCGTGCCGGCAGCTGGCACCGGTGCTGAAGAACATCGCCTTCGAGGAGGGGGACCGCCTGAAGATCGTCCAGCTGGACGTGGACCGCAATCCGCAGACGACCATCGCCTACGGCGTGCTGTCCACCCCGACCCTCATGGTCTTCCGGGACGGTGAGCCGGTGCGGTCGATGGTGGGGGCGCGGCCCAAGCGTCGGCTGCTGGAGGAACTGGCGGACGTGCTGTAAAGCCGGCCCCGCCCGCAGAAAATCCCCCGAGCAATTGCGCTCGGGGGATTTCTGTGCGTATATTCAGTGGTTCGCGACTTCGATTTGAAATAGTCGCGGAGAAGTTCAGTGAGCACAGTATATCCGGGCGGGAGCGGAATTGTCAAACACCGAATTTCCAGACGATGAATTGCGGCACGAACAGGAATTCATCGACGGAGTGTACGCGCGCGTGGACGTGCTGCGCGGTGAGACGGAGACCTCGGTCGCGGACGCGCTCGCCCAGGGCGACAAGCCCATGCAGGCCAGGCTGGAGCGGGACATCCTGGTCGCCGAGCGCTCGGGGCTGCTCGCCGCGCTGAACGCCGTGGACGGCTCGCTCTGCTTCGGCCGGATCGATCTCGCCGACGGCGCGGTCCACCACATCGGCCGGATCGGTCTGCGCGAGGACGACGCGCAGCGCACCCCGGTCCTCATCGACTGGCGGGCCGACGTCGCCCGCCCCTTCTACCTGGCCACCGGGCACACCCCGATGGGCCTGCGCCGCCGCCGGCACATCGCCACCCAGGGCCGGACCGTGACCTCCCTGCACGACGAGATCCTCGACCTCGGCGACGCCACCCGCACCGGCCACGAGGACCCCACCGGGGACGCCGTGCTGCTGGCCGCGCTCAACTCGGCGCGCACCGGCCGCATGA
Organism: Streptomyces sp. NPDC007905; assembly: GCF_042959345.1. NCBI lineage: Bacteria > Bacillati > Actinomycetota > Actinomycetes > Kitasatosporales > Streptomycetaceae > Streptomyces > Streptomyces sp. NPDC007905. The sequence continues at coordinate 363,196 of NZ_JBIBKS010000006.1, forward strand.
GCGACATCGTGCAGACCATCCAGGCCGCGCAGGACGAGATCATCCGGGCGCCCCACCGCGGGGTGCTGGTGGTGGAGGGCGGACCCGGCACCGGAAAGACCGCGGTCGCCCTGCACCGGGCCGCCTACCTCCTCTACGAGCACCGCGAGCTGCTGGCCCGCCGTGCCGTGCTCATCGTCGGACCCAACCCGGCCTTCCTCGGCTACATCGGCGAGGTGCTGCCCTCCCTCGGTGAGACGGGAGTGCTGCTGGCCACGGTCGGCGAGCTCTTCCCCGGCGTGAAGGCCACCGCCACCGACACCCCCGAGGCGGCCGCCGTGAAGGGCCGCGCCGACCTGGCCGAGGTGCTCGCCGCCGTCGTGCGCGACCGGCAGGCCCTGCCCGACCCGGTCATCGCGATCGAGCACGACCGTGAGGTGCTGATGCTCGACGACGGTCTGGTCGGCGTCGCCCGCGAGCGCACGCGTGCCGCCAAGGTGCCGCACAACGCGGCCCGCGAGTACTTCGAGGGCCACATCCTCAACACGCTCACCGAGCTGTACGCCGAGCGCGTGGGCACCGACCCGTACGACGGCGGCAGCCTGCTGGACGCCGCCGACATCACGCAGATCCGCGACGACCTCGCCGAGAACCCCGAGGTCTGGGCCGCCATCGACCAGTTGTGGCCCCGCATCACCCCGCGGCGGCTGGTCGCCGACTTCCTCGCGGAGCCGGACGGTTACCTCCCCGAGGAGGACGCCGACGCGATCCGCCGCCCGGTGACCCGCCACTGGACCGTCGCCGACGTGCCCCTGCTCGACGAGGCGGCGGAACTCCTCGGCGTGGACGACCGGCTGGCGAGGGCGCGGGCGGACCGCGAGCGCGAGACGCAGGTGGCCTATGCGCAGGGCGTCCTGGACGTGTCGTACGCCTCCCGCACCTACGAGTTCGAGGACAAGGAGGACGGCGACCCGGACGGCTCCGAGGTGCTGTCCGCGCACGACATCATCGACGCCGAGCGGTTCGCCGAGCGGCACGAGGAGGCGGACCACCGCAGCGCCGCCGAGCGGGCCGCGGCCGACCGCACCTGGGCGTTCGGGCACATCATCGTGGACGAGGCGCAGGAGCTGTCCCCGATGGCCTGGCGGCTGCTGATGCGGCGCAGCCCGACCCGCTCGATGACCCTGGTCGGCGATCCCGCCCAGACCGCGGAGGCGGCCGGCGTCGGCTCCTGGGCCGACATCCTCGCCCCGTACGTGGAGGACCGCTGGGAGCACACCCGCCTCGGCGTCAACTACCGCACCCCCTCGGAGATCATGGACCTGGCCGCGGCCGTGGTCCGCGCGGAGAAGCCGGACTTCGAACCGCCGAGCTCGGTCCGGTCCACCGGCGTACGGCCCTGGGTGCGCCGGGCGTCCGACGACCTGCCCGGCGCGGTCGCCAAGGCGGTCGCCGAACTCACCCCCACCGAGGGACGGCTGGCGGTGATCGCCCCGCGCGCCCTGCACCGCTTGCTGGCCGCCCGCCTGGACGGGGTCACGGCCGGCGCCGAGCCCGACCTGACGCACACGGTCGTGCTCCTCGACCCGCGCCAGGCCAAGGGTCTCGAATTCGACTCGGTGCTGGTGGTGGAGCCGGGCGCCTACGGCACGAGCGATCTGTACGTGGCGCTGACCCGGGCGACGCAGCGGCTCGGGGTGCTGCACACGGGGGTGCTGCCGCCGGGGCTGGCCGCGACGGAGTGACGGCGGAGGGCCTGGAACAGTTGCTCCAGGCCCTCCGGTCTCACGTGCCCTGCAGGGACATCCCCTTCGGTGAGGTGAGCCCCTTGCCGGGATCGGCGCGGTACGTCGCGGTCCGGACGGTGGGTGGGCAGGACGTGCCGTTGGGGTGCTGCTCGGTCAGCCTCGCCCGGGTGCTGTCCTGGACGACCGGGTCACCGGTCCTCGCGGAGGTCACGGTGAGCTTCACCGGCACGGTCGACGCGCCGATGCGGTCGGGCAGCCGGACCGTCACCGAGCCGAACGGGTCCTCGGGGTCGCCCGACGTCTGCTCCCTGCAGGCGCCGCCCACGCAGAGCCGGACCCTCGCCGCGTCCGCACCGCCGAAGTCGGACGGCCGCCACACGACGGAGACGTGCGAGTCCGCGTCGGCCCGGGTGCACGGCGTGTCCCGACCGAGCAGCGAGCAACCGGTCAGGGCCACCATGAGGGACAGCGCGAGAAGCGTGCGGCGCATGTCAGTACCTCGCGACCGTTCCCGGGAAGGTGCTGCCGGCCGGCCCGATGCGGGACTGCGCCTCCCCGCCGCACCGACCATCCGCCGGCAGGGCGGCTGCCCACCCCGGCCGCTCGCGCAGGGGGCTTCGCCGGACCCGGACGGTGCCGGTGACCAGGGGTGTTGCACTCGGGTTCCTTTCGCTCACCGGGCGATGAGCGGCCGAGCGCAGGCACTCCATGGCATGTACGCAAAGGGAATATGAAGTTCCGTCTCGTCTGCTGCCCCGTGCCGGTCATCAGGCCGGTCGCAGCCACACCGTCGCCAGCGGGGGCAGCGTCAGCCGGATGCTCGCCGGGCGGCCGTGCCAGGACTGCGGTTCGGGCTTGATGACGTCGCGGTTGGTGACATCGCTGCCGCCGTAGCCGCCCGCGTCGGTGTTCAGTGCCTCCAGCCAGGCCGGTACGTCCTCCGGCACACCGATGCGGTAGTCGTGACGGACCACCGGGGCCAGGTGCGAGACGGCCAGCAGCGGATTGCCGTCGGCGTCGTGGCGCAGGAACGCGAAGACGTTGTCGTCCGCCGCGTCGCCCGTGATCCACTGGAAGCCCGCCGGGTCCGTGTCGCACTGCCACAGCGCCGGGGTCGCGCGGTACAGCCCGTTCAGGTCCCGTACGAGATTCCGCACGCCCCGGTGGTCGGCCTCGGCGCCGTAGGACGGGTCGAGCAGCCACCAGTCGGGGCCGTGCGCCTCGGACCACTCGGCGCCCTGGGCGAACTCCTGCCCCATGAAGAGGAGTTGCTTGCCGGGGTGGGCCCACATGAAGCCGAGGTAGGCACGGTGACTGGCCCGCTGCTGCCACCAGTCGCCCGGCATCTTCGAGACGAGGGACCGCTTGCCGTGCACGACCTCGTCGTGGGAGATGGGCAGCACGTAGTTCTCGCTGTACGCGTACACCATCGAGAAGGTCATCTCGTGGTGGTGGTACTTGCGGTGGACGGGCTCGTGGCTCATGTACTCCAGCGAGTCGTGCATCCAGCCCATGTTCCACTTCAGGCCGAAGCCGAGACCGCCGAAGCCGCTCGGGCCCTTGTGATGGGTGGGGCGGGTGACGCCGTCCCAGGCGGTGGACTCCTCGGCGATGGTCACCACGCCCGGGCAGCGCCGGTACACGGTGGCGTTCATCTCCTGCAGGAAGGCCACCGCGTCCAGGTTCTCCCGGCCGCCGTACTGGTTCGGCGTCCACTGGCCCGGCTCGCGCGAGTAGTCGAGGTAGAGCATGGAGGCGACGGCGTCCACGCGCAGGCCGTCGATGTGGAACTCCTCGCACCAGTACACGGCGTTCGCCACCAGGAAGTTGCGCACCTCACGACGGCCGAAGTCGAACTCCAGCGTGCCCCAGTCGGGATGGGCGGCCCGCTGCGGGTCGTGGTGCTCGTACAGCGGCCGCCCGTCGAACTCGGCCAGCGCCCACGCGTCGCGCGGGAAGTGCGCCGGGACCCAGTCCATCAGCACGCCGATACCGGCCTGGTGCAGCCGGTCCACCAGGTACTTGAAGTCGTCCGGCGTGCCGAGACGGGCCGTCGGCGCGTAGAAGCCGGTGACCTGGTAGCCCCAGGAGCCCCCGAAGGGATGCTCGGCGACCGGCATCAGCTCCACGTGGGTGAAGCCCATCTCCGTCACGTACGCGGGGAGCTGCTCGGCCAGCTGCCGGTACGTGAGGCCGGGCCGCCAGGACGGCAGATGGACCTCGTACACCGAGAACGGCGCCTCGTGCACCGGGGTGTCGGCGCGGTGGGCCATCCATTCACCGTCGCCCCACTCGTGGTGCGAGTCGTCCACGATCGAGGAGGTGGCGGGCGGGACCTCGGTGCGGCGGGCCAGCGGGTCGGCGCGCAGGGTGCGCGAGCCGTCCGGGCGGGTGATCTCGAACTTGTACAGCTCGCCCGCGCCGACGCCCGGCACGAACAGCTCCCACACCCCGGACGAACCGAGCGAGCGCATCGGGAAACCGGTGGCGTCCCAGAAGTTGAAGCTTCCCGCGACCCGTACGCCCCGCGCGTTCGGCGCCCAGACCGCGAACCGGGTGCCCGTCACGCCCTGGTGGGTCGTCACGTGCGCGCCGAGCGCCCGCCACAGTTGCTCGTGGCGGCCCTCTGCGAGCAGGTGCAGGTCCAGATCGCCGAGCGTGGGCAGGAACCGGTAGGCGTCCTCGGTCTCGTGGACGGTGCCCTCGTACGTCACGAGAAGCCGGTAGGCGGGAACGTCGGTGAGCGGGAGCAGCCCGGAGAAGAAGCCGTCGCCGTCGTCGTGCAGTTCCGCCCGCAGGTCGCCCGAGACCACGCAGACCGCCTGCGCGTAGGGGCGGAAGGCGCGGAAGGCGATGCCGCCGGGGACCGGGTGGGCGCCGAGGACGGCGTGCGGGGCGTGGTGGGTGCCGTGCAGCAGCCGCTCGCGGTCACCGGCGTCGATCGCGGGAGAGACGGCGACCTCCAGCGCGGGCTCGGGCACGGCCGACGGCGCGGGCTGTGGGAGTGCCTTCGGGGCGGGTTCCGTGGAGGGCGCCGGTACGGCCCCGCGGGCGGCGGGCTCCGGCGTGCGGGCGTTCGGGATCGCGGCCGGCTCGGTCCGGGGGGCGGCCTCGGTCACGTCGGCCTTCTTCCCGGCCTTGCTCTTCTCGGCCCTGCTCTTGTCGGCGGCGGCCTTGCTCTTGCCGGACCTGTTCTTCGAGGTGGCTGACTTCTTGGACGTCACGGACGGGTCTCCCGGGCGAGGGTCGGGTCGGACGTGGCGAGGCGGCGGACCGCCGAGAGGGGAACGGGGAGCCAGTCGGGGCGGTGCCGGGCCTCGTAGACGACCTCGTAGACGGCCTTGTCGGTCTCGTAGGCCCGCAACAGCACAGGATCGGTGCGCGGATCGCGGCCGGCGACCTCCGCGTACCCGGAGCAGTAGGCGGACCGGCACCGGTGCGCCCACTCCGGCGCCGGCGGGCTCGCCGAGTGGGCGGCGTAGTCGAAGGAGCGCAGCATCCCGGCGATGTCCCGCACCGGCGGCTGCGGCATGCGCCGCTCGGCCAGCGGCCGGGCCGGCTCCCCCTCGAAGTCGATCAGCAACCACTCTCCCCCACTGCTCAGCGCGTGGGCGGTGCCCCCGGACGGCGAGCGCAGACACTGGCCGAGATGCAGATCGCCGTGGATGCGCTGGGCAGTCCAGGTACGCCCCTCGGCGGCCAGATCGGCCAGCGCCTCGAAGGCGGAGCGCAGCCCGCGCTCGTACGGCCGCAGCGCCGGCACCGCCTGGACGGCCGCCTCCAGCCGCTCGGTCATGCCCTCCACCAGCAGCCCCAGCTGGGCCTGGCCCAGCGTGACCGTCGGCAGGGCGCGGGCGAGCGTGGTGTGCACCTCGGCGGTGGCCCGGCCCAGCGCCCGGGCCTCGGCGACGAAGTCCTCGCCCTTGGCCAGCTCACGCAGCGCCAGCTCCCAGCCGTCGGCCGCACCGCTGACGAACGGCTGGAGCACGGCCAGCACATAGGAGTCGGTATCCAGCTCGGCATGGAGCCACGCCGTCGGCGCGGGCACCCGGCCGCAGCCCTCGCGGGCCAGTGCGAGCGGTATCTCCAGATCGGGGTTGACACCGGGGACCACCCGGCGCAACAGCTTCAGAATGAACGTATCGCCATAGACGATCGACGAGTTCGACTGCTCGGCGGTCATCAGCCGCGCCACGAGTCCCTCCCGGATCTGCCGGCTCGGGTCCCGCTCGAAACGCAGCCCGCCGATGCGGGACTGGGTGCGCAGGGCCTCCAGGAGCACGTCGGCGGGCCGGGGGTCGTACAGGGCCTCGTACACCGTGCGGCCGGCGAGCGGGCCCTCCTCCACATGTCCGATGAGCGCGGGCGCCAGCCGGGGCGGCAGCGCCTCGCGCACGCCTATGAGCAGCTGGTAGCAGTCGCCGGGGTGCGACGGTGCGCCCAGCACGGGTGGCTGGTGGACGCGCAGGAGCAGGTGGTAGAGCCCCAGCCGGCCGTCGGGGGGCAGCAGTTCGGTGGCGGCCACCGGGGTGAACCCGGTGACCGGGCGTCCTTTGCCCGCGAACCAGCGCTGCCTGGGCAGCCACTCGCGCAACAGGGGTTCGAGCGAGGCCAGGAGATGACCGGATGTGGTGGTGGTGCCGAAGGGGGCGACCGTTTCCGCCATGGGCGTCACGTCCTTTCCCCGGGTCGTCGGGGTGTTACTGATGCGTGCCCCCGGTGGGGCGGAGGAAACCGCCCCACCGGGCTCGGCCTACGCAGCCTCCCGGCGCAGCCGGAACCAGTAGAAGCCGTGCCCCGCCAGCGTCAACAGGTAGGGCAGCTCGCCGATCGCCGGGAACCGCACCCCGCCGAACAGCTCGACCGGGTGCCGCCCGCTGAACCGCCTGAGGTCCAGCTCCGTGGGCTGTGCGAACCGCGAGAAGTTGTGCACGCACAGCACCAGGTCGTCCTCGTACTCGCGCAGAAAGGCGATCACCGCCGGGTTCGAGGACTGCAGCTCGGTGTAGGACCCCAGTCCGAAGGCGGGATTCTGCTTGCGGATCTCGATCATGCGGCGGGTCCAGTGCAGCAGCGACGACGGCGAGGCCATGGACGCCTCGACGTTGGTCACCTGGTAGCCGTGGACCGGGTCCATGATCGTGGGCAGGAAGAGGCGTCCCGGGTCGCAGGACGAGAAGCCCGCGTTGCGGTCGGGGGTCCACTGCATGGGGGTGCGGACGGCGTCG